>CALWIX010000145.1 GCA_944380825.1 uncultured Clostridia bacterium
CGGCCACCCTCTTCAATGGTACCGCGGGCCGTTGTGGCGGGCAGAAGCACATAGGGATTCATCAGGCGGATGAGACTGAGCAAAAACAAAGTATCCCGCAGCGTGCCCGGCCTCTCTGCGGCAAAGGGCGTATCCTTGTGAGGGATAAACGGCCCGACACCGATCATCTGCGGATGAAACTCTTTCATAAACAGAAGATCTTCGACAAGATCCGCCGGCGTTTGGTAAGGCGACCCTACCATACAGCCGCAGCCCGTTTGATAGCCGATCTCTTTGAGATCTCGCAGACACTGTATGCGGTGTTCCCACGAAAGTTCGGGCGGATGGAGCTTTGCATAGTGCGTTGAACTCGCTGTTTCGTGACGGAGGAGATAACGATCGGCTCCCGCATCGAAATATTTCTGATATGACTCTCTCTCCTTCTCTCCTAAAGAAAGCGTGATGGCGCAATCCGGAAATTCCCGGCGGATCCGCCGAACCATCGACACCACTCTTTCGTCGGTATACCATGGATCTTCTCCGCCCTGTAAAACAAAGGTGCGGTATCCAAGGTCATAGCCCCGAGCGCAGCATGCAAGGATGGAATCCTCCGTCAATCGGTAACGCTGCGCCTTTTGGTTGCCGCAGCGGATTCCGCAATAGAAACAATTATTTTTACAGTAGCTGGAAATCTCAATAATCCCTCTAAAATAGACCTTCTTTCCAAAAATACTGTCCGTAAGGGTCCTTGCTTTCGAGGCGGCAAAAAGTCGGTCGTCCTCTGTATAGCTGCACAGCAACTCTTCCAGCTCGGCGCGTGGAAGAATTTGGTCCCTTTCCAGCACAGTAATCCGTTCCCTGTTCTCCATAAAAATCCCTCACAAAAAGAAAAAGCCCTTTTACCAAAAAGGCAAAAAGGCAAAATTTTTCATTGTTTCGCGCGCAAAAAGCGATTGCCCTTTTACAAAAGGGCCGCGGCTGCGCGGTATAACTTTCTCCTCGTGCCTTAAGACTCTGAGCGAATCATTGTCATCAGTACCCGGAATCTATATTTTATTGACCCGTCCGGATCGCAGGCAGGCAGTTAAAAAAGCCTTTCTGTTCTCCGGACTTTATTATAGCACAACTGGCGCAACTGTTTCAAGTTATTTTTGATAATTTTTTCACAAACCAGATTCTATTTTCAGCTTATTCTTTTAAAAACGAATCTTTATCAAACCAAAAGACAGCTTATGCATCTGTACTCATTTTTTACAAAAACTAAAATAAAAAACCCCCAACTTTACAGTTGGGGGCAGTACTTAAAAATTACTCATCGTAATCGTTTGCAAGATGGAGACGATCGATGATATAGAAAATGAGGCTCAAAGCCATCGCGACGAGAGCCGCAAGCGCCATGCCTGTGAGCTGTACCTGACCGATCTGGATAAACGCGCCGGAAAGACCCGTTACCATCGTCACAGCTGTAAGCGCAAGATTACGGGATTTGCTGTAATCTACTTTACGGTCTACCAACAGGCGGATGCCTGATACGGCGATCATGCCGTACAGCAGGAAGCTGACGCCGCCCATAACGGGATTCGGAATAGTCTGAATCAGCGCGGAGATCTTCCCAAAAAAGCCCAGCAGCAACGAGAGAACGCCGGCGCCCCCAATGACCCAAACGCTGTATACCTTCGTCATAGCCATAACGCCCATATTCTCGCCGTACGTTGTGGTCGGCACCGAACCTACTAAACCGGAAATCATCGTCGAGAATCCGTCGCCGAACAGCGTGCGGTGCAGGCCCGGCTCCTTAATCAGGTTCCGGCCGACGATTTCGCCTGTTACCAGCTGATGGCCGATATGCTCCGAAACAACCACAAGTGTGGCAGGAAGGATGATCGAAATAGCGGCCGCATCAAACTTTGCAAGCTGGAAATTCGGAAGCATAAAGAACGGAGCTTCCTCTACCGGTGTGAGATCCACAATTCCCAGAATAGCCGACAGAATGTATCCTACTACAATCGCGACCAAAATCGGAATCACCGACAAAAAGCCGCGGAATACTACCGAACCAAAAACCGCCACCGCTAATGTTACGATGAATACGGAAATCATCTTCGGATCTAGTGACGTGTAAGTCTCTGAAAGGATCAGCCCGCCCATATCGGCTGCCGTACCGGACAGTTCCAACCCGATGAGCGCGATAACAGCGCCCATAGCCGCCGGCGGAAGAAGAACGTCGATCCATTTCGTTCCAACAAATTTGATAATCACCGCTGCAACGCAGAACAGTGCACCGGATACAACGAATCCACCCAGCGCATATTCATATCCCATTCCCTGTGTGGCAATAATGATACTCGCCGGCGCAATAAACGCAAAGCTGGATCCCAAAAACGCCGGGGCTTTCCCCTTTGTAATCAGGATATACAGCAGCGTTCCCAAACCGTTCATAAACAGTACTACCGCTGGGTTAATGCCCAGAAGATTCGGCACCAAAACCGATGCGCTGAACATCGCAAACAAATGCTGGATGCTAAGCGGTACCATTTGGCCAATGGATGGACGTTCCTCAACTTGAATCGCTTTCCTTGCCATTTTTGTTCCACCAATCCTTTAAATTTATATTCAGCCAGTGGCAGAGGAAATCTTCCTCTACGGCTGGCCGTCCCCCAGATTCAGGAAAAGAAAAACCGGTTTTCCCAGTATCCATACAAAAAGAAAGCCCGTCCAATACGATTTCCGCATTGGAATGGCTTTCTCTTTTTTCTATTTTCTCACAAATGCCGACTTCGGCGCGCCACAGATGGGGCACACCCAATTATCCGGCAATTCTTCGAACGATGTGTTCGGATCGCTGTATTCATATTTGCAGATAGTGCACACATACGTCTCGCCGTCGCTCTCGGAAGCGGGCTCAGGCGGCTGATAGGTTGGGGCGTTTTTCGGAGAAGCTCCCTTAATAACCGAATGATAAAACGAATACGTCATTGGAACACCGGTAGACTTCTCGCTGCCTGCAATAATTTCCGCCAAAAATACGGTGTGGGTGCTTGTCTCGATGCTTCCCACCACTTTGCACAAAAACCAGCAGCAGGTATTCTCCTTAATTACCGGCACCCCTTCCATTAAGACGCGGTGCCGAATATTGAGCAGCTTGTTTACATCTCGGCCGGAATTAAAGCCCAAAGCACCGATAACGGTGCCCGGCGTGTCTTCAGACAGCACAGAGACCGTAAAAATGCCATGACGCACGATACATTCATGACTATAATTATTATGATTCATGCTCACCGCGATCACTGTCGGGTTTGCACTGGTCACCTGTATCACCGTATTTACGATACACGCGGAAGGAGCGTTCTCCCCCTTAACGCCGATGGCGTACATGCCGTACGACAGGTTTCTCAAAATTTTAGAATCCATTTAACTGCCTCCTCCGCGCGTCTGCGGCGGCTCCCCCATACTTCATCCTTTTTTTACAGACACCGCCCAATTTTGCGCTCGTTTCATTATACCATCTTTGAAACGCTCATACAAGCCTTTCTGTACAAATTTTCTCAGACAGAAGACCTTTCCTGCGAAAACCCATTCCGTTATTGGTGAGGCTTATTTTTTACAGCCTGCCAATACGCACGGAACGCTTGCTCATTTTTGTTCCTGCCAAAGTGGTAATACTCCTTGCCGGCCAGCGCGTCCGGCAAATATTGCTGCGGAACCCAACTATCGGGATAATCGTGGGGATAACGGTAAAACTGTCCCTTATGCGGATTATCGTCCCCATCGAAATGCTTATTTTGCAGTGTACGAGGAATATCCCCCGTATGTCCGGCGCGCAGATCGGCGATAGCTTCGTCGAGCGCCACATGCGCCGTATTCGATTTGGGCGCCAGCGCTACCAGCACCGCCGCATCCGCCAGCGGAATACGTGCTTCCGGCAGTCCCACCATCAGCGCCGAATCCACCGCCGCTTTTACAATCGGGATAATCTGCGGCCACGCAAGCCCCACATCCTCACAGGCGCATACAAGCAGCCGGCGGCACGCCGAAGGCAAGTCCCCCGCCTCCAGCAAACGGCCAAGGTAATGCAAAGCGGCGTCCGGATCGGAGCCGCGCATAGATTTTTGAAACGCTGAAAGAATATCGTAATGGTCGTCTCCCTCTTTGTCATAACGCATGGAGCTGCGCTGCGTGAGGCTGCGAGCAAGATCCAGCGAAATTTCCAGCACACCGTCCTCTCCGGGTGCACCGGCTGTAATTACGCAAAGTTCCGCTGCATTCAGAGCCTTGCGCACATCCCCACCGCACGCCGACGCGATGTGCTTTGCCACTGCATCTTCCAGACGAATTTCTATCCCCCGCTCCTGCGAAAGCTCTCGAAAGGCACGTAAAACAGCAGGAAGAAGCTCTTCGGGTGTAACAGGCTTAAATTCAAACACCGTCGAACGGCTCAAAATGGCGTTATATACATAAAAATAGGGATTCTCTGTGGTTGATGCAATAAGCGCGATCCGTCCGTCTTCGATATATTCCAAAAGCGTTTGCTGCTGCTTTTTATTAAAATATTGAATCTCATCCAAATACAGCAGTACGCCGTTCATCGTTTCAAAGGTATGTAGGTTCGCTACAATCTCTTTTACATCCGCAGTAGAAGCCGTCGTACCGTTGAGCTTATACAGCTTTCTCTGCGTTTTTTGCGCGATGAGTGATGCAAGCGTTGTCTTTCCCACGCCGGAAGGCCCATAAAATACAAGGTTGGGCACTTCTCCCGACTCCAAAATCCGGCGCAGGGGTTTTCCCGGGCCGATTAAATGCTGCTGCCCTACCATTTCGTCGAGCGTGTGCGGACGAATTCTGTCCGCCAGAGGCTGGTTCATTTTCGCTGCCCCTTTCTCACAAAAGGCTCCCTCACCGGCGGCGAGGGAGCCTACGTTTTTTATTTCTTTATCTAGATAAGGACTAGGCAAATACCGACTTATTCATACAGCGGATAACGTGCGCAAATTTCTTCTACCATACCGCGGATCTTGTCCTTATTCGGCTCGAAATCGTTCACGGCAAGCGCAATGCATTCGGCCACAATATCCAGATCCGCCGGAGTCAAACCGCGCGTTGTAACGGCCGGAGTACCCAGACGCAGACCACTCGTGATGAACGGGCTTCTCTGCTCATTCGGAACGGTGTTCTTGTTTGCGGTGATATACACTTCGTCCAGACGTTTCTCCAGCTCTTTGCCGGTGATCTCCATCCCGGTGAGATCCAACAGCATCAGATGATTGTCAGTGCCGCCGGAAACGAGCTTCAGACCGCGCTTCAGCAAGCCGGAAGCCAGTGCCTGCGCATTCTCGATAATGCGATGCTGATATTCCTTAAATTCGGGTTTAAGCGCCTCGCCAAAGCAGACCGCCTTACCCGCAATGATATGCATAAGCGGACCGCCCTGTGTTCCCGGGAACACAGCCTTATCGATGGCTTTTGCAAGCTCTTCGCGGCAGAGGATCATACCGCCGCGGGGACCACGCAGCGTCTTATGCGTAGTGGTGGTAACAATATCTGCCCACGGCACCGGATTCGGATGCTCTCCTGCGGCAACAAGGCCGGCGATGTGTGCCATATCTACCATCAGGTAAGCGCCGCAGTCCTTGGCAATTTGATGCAGACGTTCGAAATCAATAATGCGCGGATAAGCACTGGCGCCGGCAACGATCAATTTCGGCTTTACTTCCATAGCCTGCTGTGCCAACTTATCATAATCGATGCGGTGCGTCTGCGGATCCACACCATAAGAGACAAAGTTATAATAAGAACCGGACATATTCACAGGAGAGCCGTGCGTCAGGTGGCCTCCCTCAGACAGGCTCATACCAAGTACCGTATCACCGGGCTTAAGCAGCGCAAAATATACTGCAAAGTTCGCCTGAGCGCCGGCATGAGGCTGTACATTCGCATGCTCTGCGCCAAACAGCTCGCAAGCACGCTTACGGGCAATATCTTCTACAACATCGACGTATTCGCAGCCGCCGTAGTAACGTTTACCCGGATAACCCTCCGCATACTTATTTGTCAGCACGGTGCCCATAGCCGCAATTACTGCTGGAGATACAATATTCTCAGAAGCAATCAGTTCGAGGTTCCTGCGCTGACGGCCAAGTTCTTTCGCCATCGCCTGCGCTACCTCCGGGTCTGTACGGCCTACAAAGCCGATAGTATCCATCAAATCTTGAAACATTCTGCCAACACCCTTTCCAATTTTATCCAGATCCGGCCGTCGGAACTCCGGCCGGGAACACATATGAATTAATTATACGACGGCTTGTCCAAAAAAGCAAGAAAAAATCGTTACGCCCACTGTGATTGACCTTTAAGACAAACCTTGTCGAAAAAGAACTCTTACGTTTATAACATTCAAAATATGCACATTTTTCTGGAAACAAAGTTTTAAAACTGTAACTTGCTTATTTTTTCATTGACAGCAAACATTTTACAAAAGAAGCTGAAACCCATAGAGAATCAAAATATGAGCTGGATAAAACAAGTAAAAAAAATATTTTCCTCGCCGTGCGCCGCGCTGCCCAGAATATAGTGCTATGGGGATCGCCGCAAACATCGCGTAATTTTGCAGCGAATAAGCAAACAAACCATCCACTGTTCCAAAATAATTTTGCGGTAGACAGTAGCACAGATTTAACGCCAAAAAAGCCAAAATCGACCACATTCGCTGCCCTCCCGCCGGATCGCGTCCGAGATATAGCAGCACTATTGCTATCACGCCGTACGCTTTATAGTCGGCACGTACTGCCCACGCCAACGCCGCCATAGCAATCACCGCTGCGCCGCCGAGCATACGCGAGGGCATCTTTTGGAGTATATAGATTGCAGCCAAACCAAACAACAATTCAAAAAATACGTTTTGGCTTCCCCAATAAAATGGACGGCCAAAAAATGCCAAATCGTAAGGAATTTCAGAAATAACCGCAAAAAATGCCAGCCTCGCGGCATACCGCGCTATATGGGAAGTATGTGCCGCTCCCTCCGCCAGCAGCAGACAGTAAAGAGGAAACGACAGCCGCCCGATGATCCGCAGAATCATCCACTGTGGAAAAAGCAGAGCCCCGATGTGATCGATGAGCATGGCCCCCGCAGCCAAAAGCTTTATTTGCCACGAATCCAACCCCAAACGGTGTGTCACGACTGCTTCTCCGGATCCCCAAAATTTTTACGGATCTGTCTGCGCAGCCATCCTCCCTGCAAATAGTAAATAATAAACAGTACCGAGGTGACAGCCCACGTCAGCGGATAGCTGAAAGCCACCGTTTTAATATCGTGCCATACAGGCACCGCTGTTAAAATCCACACGATACGCAGTACACAGGTACCTACCGCCGTCATAAGCATAGGAATAAGCGAATCGCCCACTCCACGCATGGTTCCCGAGAGAATCTCGACAGAGATATAGGTAAAGTACAGCGGCATAATCACTCCCATGATTTCCAGACCGATTGTAATGACTTGTGTATCCTGCGTAAACAGGCGCAGCACACTGCCGCCAAACAGATACAGCATCACGCTCATAAAGATGGAAAGGCCCATTGCCATTACAATGCAGATACGGGCACTTTTGTGGATCCTATCGTATTTGCGAGCACCAAAATTTTGCCCCACAAAAGTGGTAATCGACACGCCGAACGCACTCATGATCATCCAGAACATACCATCGATCTTACCAAAGGCCGTCCATGCAGCAATGGTCACTGTACCGAACGCATTGATACTTGTCTGAACGATGATGTTCGAGACATTATACATAACCGATTGAAGTCCTGCCGGCAAGCCGATACGAATAATATTACCAAGAAGTCCCATATCTATCCGGATTTCTTTTAGAAATAGACGGTAACAGTCTTGAGTGCGCATAAGAGTAATGATAATAAGCACAGCGCTGATCGCCTGCGAGAGCATAGTGGCAATTGCGACACCGAATACGCCCATGCGAAATACTGCAACAAACAGCAGATCGAGCACCACATTTACTAAGCAGCAGACAATCAGAAAATACAGCGGACGGCGCGAATCTCCTACCGCACGCAGAATGGCAGAGCCAACGTTATAAAACACCGTGAACAAAATACCGCCAAAATAAACACTGATGTATGTATTCGCCAGAGGCAGCACATTCTCCGGTGTACCCATAGCTTCCAGCGCTGCCGGAGAAAAAGCTAAGCCCACAATCATAAAAATCACACCGATAATAAGGCTCATTGCGATGGCGGTGTGCACCGCGCGGCTGACGTTTTGACCATCGCGCGCACCGTAAAACTGCGAGATGATAACCGTTACACCGGAGGATAAGCCTACAAAAAAACCGATGAGCAAATTAATAATTGTGCCTGTGGCGCCGCCAACGGCTGCCAAAGCCTCCGTACCTACAAAATTGCCTACAACAATAGCGTCTACCGTATTGTAAAGCTGTTGGAAAAACGTTCCAAACAAAATTGGGAAAAAGAAGATAAGAAGCTGTTTCCAAATAATTCCTTCGGTTATTCCGTTCTCTGCCGTAATCTTCCGTTCCATATTGATATTTTGCAACCTCCTGCCCCACCCTAGCGGGATTCATTTCTGTATAAGGATAACACGATGCTACATCGTTTGTCTATTAGCTTTTTTCGTTTTCCATACGGAATTTTTCAATCATTTCGCTGCCAATACTGATAAGTTTTGACGTATCTGGAATTTCGTCGCGTCGGAACCATCGGGCATGGGCAATCTCAGACTCTTGCAGCGTCATTTCGGGACTGCCGTCGAGCTGCGCGGTACATCCAATCATCAGCGTATCGGAGAACGACCATGGCTGGCTCTTATAATAACGGATATTTTTTACATGCAGCCCGACCTCTTCCAACACTTCGCGGCGTACGGTTTCCTCAAAGGTTTCTCCAATCTCTACATAACCGGCGATGAGCACATAACGGCTCGCGGTGGAGCGTACGTTCTGCACCATAAGGAGCTTATCTCCGTCTGTAACGGCTACAATGACAGCCGGGCAGATCTTAGGATATTCCACAAGGCCGCATGCCGGGCAGCAGCGCGAACGCTCCGTCGTACCCGGCACCATTTTGGCGCCGCACCGGCCACAATACTGGCGAGAATTTTCCCAGCGCCAAAGCTGGCTGCCGGTGATACCGGCAAACGCCTGCCAGCCGCACTCCATAGTACGGAAATAAGACAGCGGAACAAACTTAAATTCTTCCTTGATCACAGGTGCATTGTGCAGCAGGAAGAAGCCTTTGCCATCGATCGAAAACAGATATTCTGCCTCGCGCCGGCAATCGGTCTCCAGTTCGGCAAAAGAGAGCAGCTCCGGCTCACTGCCTGCCCATTTAAGCAGAGCTCCTTCCTTTGTATAGTAAAGTGCAAAATCAGAATCCTCCGGCTGACGATTGCAAAAAGAATTATCAAATTTATGTGGAAAAATGTCTTGAATCATGGAGATTCCCCGTCCTTTCTAAAAAACGGCTATCCGACGCCTTCAACGAACTATGGCAGCAAACAGATTTGCCTGCGCAGCGGCAGGATCTGCGGCGGTGAAACGGAAAGCTCATGAATACCGAGCTGCGCAAAAAACGCTGTCATCGTCGGATCCGCTGCTAACTCGCCGCACACAGCGGCGGGAATGCCGGCTTGCTGCGCGGCGTGGGCTGTCAGGCGGATAAGCTCTCGCACCGCCGGATGATATGGATCCCAATACTGCTCTACATGTGAGTTCTGTCTGTCCACCGCCAGTGTATACTGGATAAGGTCATTTGTGCCGATGCTGAAAAAATCGGCTTCCTTCGCAAGCGAAGCGCTTATTAGCGCCGCAGCCGGCGTTTCGATCATCACACCCAGCGGTACATCCTCACAAATAGGAATCCCCTCCGCTTTCAGTTCGTCACGCACCTGTGCGGCCATTTCGCGCAGGCGTACGGCCTCTTCGCTTGAGGTAACCATAGGAAACAGAATCGCTAGATTTCCCTCTACCGAAGCGCGGTACAGCGCCCGCAGCTGCACCCGCAGAAGTTCCGGCCGGGCAAAACACAGCCGGATCCCACGGCACCCCAGAGCGGGATTTTCTTCGTGAGGCAAATTGAGCCAGCCCGCACCTTTATCCGCGCCTAAATCCACCGTGCGCACAACGGTTCTTTTGCCGCCCATCTCGCGCAAAATACGGCGGTAGACCTGCACTTGCCTTTCTTCCTGTGGATGCTGTCCATCTTCTAGATATAGAAATTCACTGCGGAACAACCCGATCCCCTCGGCACCGTCACGCACGGCCGCTTTCAGATCTTCTATCGTAGAGATATTGGCGCAGACACGAATTTTCTTTCCGCTGCGGGTACAACTTTCGCGGCCGCGAAAGTTTTCCAGTTCTTGGCGAGCTTTCAGACTACTCGCTTGCTTTTTGTGAATCATAGCAAGTATTTCTTCATCTGGATCTATATATAGTGTTCCGTTGTCGCCGTCTACGGCGGCGGTCCTGCCGTCAAACTCCGGCAAAAGCTCCGTGCCAATCTGCACAACCGCCGGTACGCCTAAGATTCCCGAAAGAATGGCAGCATGGGAATTGGGCGATCCGAACATCGTGACAAACGCCAAAATTTGCGATTTTTCCATCTGCACCGTTTCGCTTGGGGCCAGATCGTCCGCCGCTACAATCACGGGGACAGAGGTATCCAGCCCACCGATGACTGCTCCTGTTAAAATCCGAACAAGTCTCGCCGCGATATCTTTCACATCTGCGTCGCGCGCCTGCATATACTCGTCGTCCATAGCGGCAAACATCGCTTCAAAACTCTTCGCTACCTCTAAAACGGCGTTTTCCGCAGCAATTTTTTTCTCATGGATGCAATTTTCAATAGCTGTGCGGAAATCCTCATCCTCCAGCATCATGCGATGCAGCTCAAGGATTTCGGCCGCCTGCTCAAGTTCTGCGTTCTTGGAAAGTTCATCAAGTTCTTTTTCCGCTCGGACAAGAGCGCTGTGCAGCCGAGAGATCTCTTGCTCTTCGTTTTCTATATGGCGAAGCTGGGCCGAAACTTTTCCATGGCGATAAAAGCGAAGCTTTCCCACCGCTGCCCCACCGCAGACGGCATGTCCATGCAATACTAACATATTTATTTTCCGCTCCCTTTGATTCCGCAACGCCAACTGCGATTGGACGGAACCTTCTAGTTCGACCCTATTATATCTTATCTCTACGCGCCCGTCAATTTTAAAACCACGAAAAATTTACATTGTTTGCTTGTTTTCTCTTTCTTTTTTTTATATAATAATTTTCATATACGGTTGCTGGAAAAACAGTAAACTGATTTCTAAAAGAAAAGGAGTTTCCAAAAATGGATTTTCTGGAACGTCTCCGCCGAAAGGTAGGAAGATATGCCATCCCTCACCTGATGTATTATATTGTGGGAGGAATGCTGCTGCTGTTTTTGCTAAACATTGTGACACTTGGTTCTGTATGGAGCTGGTGTGCACTCGATGTGCAAAAGGTACTGCATGGACAGGTGTGGCGGCTTGTCACATTTTTGTTTCTTCCTCCGGGCACATCGCTTATTTTTACTATCTTCAGCATTTATTTTTACTATTTTATTGGTTCTTCTCTCGAGTCATATTGGGGTTCGTTCCGTTTCAATCTATTTTATCTTACGGGATGGCTTGGCACCGTGATTGGCGCTCTTCTTACCGGATATGCTGAAAACACGTTCCTGAACTTTTCGTTGTTTCTTGCTTTTGCAATGCTGGCGCCGGATTATCAAATTAATTTATTCTTCTTCTTCCCCATAAAAATCAAATATCTTGCGATTGTGGATGCTGCCGGTTTTGTGATTGCTTTTATTCTAGGAAGCTGGGCCACACGCACCGCCATTTTGATTTCGCTGCTCAATGTGTTTCTATTTTTCGGGGGATCGTTTTTGAAAAATTACCGCTATCAAAAACAGTTCCGTGAAACGCGTAAAAACTTCCGCAAATTTTACCGTAATAAATAAAGAAAAGGCATACCGCAGTTTTTACGGTATGCCTTTTCCTTTTTAACGATTTTCTCTTTACAGAATGATACAAATTAAGCCATTGCAACCGTCGTTGATAATGCGCTCGATTGTCTCGCGCACCTTTCCCCGCGCATCGGCAGGCATACGGTAAAGTTTATTATGCAGCCCTTCGTTGACCAACTCGTGCAGCGATTTTCCAAAAATGTTGGACTCCCAGATCGCGGATGGGCTCTGATCGAATTTGCGCAGCAGCGACATGATCAGCTCCTCCGACTGTTGCTCTGAACCGACAATCGGCGTAAGCTCTGTATTGATCGTTGTACGCATCATGTGGATCGACGGTGCGCTCGCCCGTAGGCGTACGCCATATTTGCCCCCTTGTTTGATGATCTCCGGTTCCTCCAGCGTCAATTCATCCATAGCAGGCATCACAATTCCGTAGCCCGTCTCCATTACATCGTGGTAGGCATCCTTGATTTTGTCGTACTGGCTGCGCATTTGTGCCAGCTCCATCATACAATCGAGTAGACCGCCCTCATCGCGAATCTCCAATCCTGTCTTCTCGCCAAGCACGCGATAAAACAGATCCTGCTTGAGTCGTACGCAAATCCGCGCCCGACCTGTGCCTAAATCAACGGACATCGCTCGTGCGCCGTCTACATATTCACATTCTTCGATCTGCGCCGGCAGACTGCTTATGCTGCGCATACGCGAAACGCCAGACGCAGCCTGCTGGATTGCCCCATAAACCGCTGACCGAAGCCAGTGCTGCTTTTCCAGCGACGATACCCATTTGGGCATTTCCACTTTAATTTCACGGATGGGAAATTCATACAGTACTTTGGCCAAAATTCCGCGTATCTCTGTTTCCGTCAGTTCTAAGCAGTTAACCGGCATTACCGGCACGCCATAGGCTGCCTGCATGTTTTGCGCCAGCTCACACGTTTCCGGCTCCTGAGGAAATGCTGAGTTGAGCAAAACGATAAAAGGTTTTTTTATCTCTTGAAGCTCTGCAATTACACGCGCCTCTGCCTCCTCGTACTCCTCGCGCGGAATATCTCCAATGGTGCCGTCGGTTGTTACCACAAGACCGATGGTGGAATGCTCGGTTATTACCTTTTTTGTACCAATTTCCGCGGCCATATTAAAGGGAATCGGTTCCTCATACCACGGCGTACGGATCATACGGGGCGCTTCGTTTTCGATATAACCGAGAGCACTTGGAACAATGTAGCCTACACAGTCGATCATACGCACATCGAAGGCCGCTTTATCATCAATATGTACGGTAACGGCTTTTTCCGGGATAAATTTAGGTTCCGTGGTCATGATGGTGCGTCCTGCTGCCGACTGGGGCAGTTCGTCGATCGCCCTTTCGCGGTGATATTCCTCGTCCATATTCGGAATGACGATCGTATCCATAAACCGCTTAATAAAGGTTGATTTTCCAGTGCGAACCGGTCCCACAACCCCGATGTAAATACCGCCGTTTGTGCGCTCGGCAATATCCTGATAAATACTGCGTTCTTCCATTTTCTGCCTCCCCCTGTCGTTTCACATTGGAATGAGGAGCATCCCGTTTTCTGGGATAAAATCCTCAGCAAGGCCGTTTTCTTCGCGGATGGCATCCGCAGAGGTACAGTATACACGCGCAATGTCCCAAAGACTTTCTCCGGGATCCGCATAATAAATTGTCAAAGCCGCAGAGGTATCTTTCTCCCTTGGATGTTCTTCATCTGCGGAAATATCGGAAACCGCACGGCAGGACGTTTGCTCAAATACGGCTGCGCCCAGCTTGATATCCGCTTTGATTTCTACCGACGCTGCGCCCGTGATTCGGTAGCTCAGTTCTTGCAGGAGCACACGCGGCTCACATCTAGCCGACGCACAGCTGCCGGAATAATCTCTGGAAAACATATAATCAAACATACGCTCTTGATAAAACGGCTTGCCCTCGGAATCCAGCGCGAGCAGACATACATTCAGCCGACCTTTGTACGATATTTGCCGGTTTTGAATTTCTGCCGAAACTGTACTGATCTCATTCCACAGGTCAATAATTTTCGAGACGCCGCCACCGTCAAACTCCATGGTATATTTTTGGGTGCATGTGTCAGACAGGATCCCTGTTAGACGTTCAAACGCTCGCTGGCGATAATCTGCGGAAAGCTCATACTGTGTGGAATATGCATCTGTAACAGTTGTGATCTGTGCATCCTGCCATGCACGAGCTGTGGCCATCAGTTTTATCTCGGTCTCCAGAAGAGTGTTCTCTCCGGAAGAGTCGCTCTTAATATCTACTTTGCAGTTCATCACTTCCAGTGAGACATCGCAGACGCATTCTTCTGTAACGCCCGCACAATCGATCATTTGGCTAAACGGGATTTCGTATTCCATTGCTTCCAGTGCCGGAGAATCAATTCCTGGTGAATACAGCACACGCAAAACAGCTTCTCCTCGCAGAATCAATTTATTGGAGACGATTTTAAAATCCTGTACGCAGGCCGTTACACCGTTTCGCACCACCGTTTCGGCCGGAGGTTTTCCTCCTCCAATCTCCAACACCTCTGTCACCGAAAATTGCTGTTGTGCCAGTCCGGCGCTGCGGCTGACATCCAGAGTAACCGTTTTTTGTTCGATGTCACTGCCCTCAATACGGCTGACAACTTCTTCCTGTGTTTGACGGATCACTTTAGCACACACGGAAAACGCACCGTGAACATCCAACCGGCGCGGACTGGTGGCGCGACAGTTGACGTATTCCACTCGAGCCCGTGTAAACGATATTGCGTTATCTGCGCTTTGCCGCAGCGCGATCGATACGCTGAATGGATGACTGTTCTCGCTGCATCGGATGGTCTCTGCCGCTGTATCGAGATACAACACCCGAAGTGTCGCGACTCCTTCCACCTCTAGTCTGTCTCCCACGAGGTTCTGCGCGGTGATGAGTGGCGTTACTTGGCATTTTAGGATTTTTTGAATGTCCGGGCAATAGTCAGGCAAGCTGAAATCCAGATCGATCGGTTGTTCTACACATCCGTCATATACTGTCTCACAGGTAGGCAAGCTTTCCCGGTTTAATTTATACTCCATAAAAACTCTCCTTTTCCCGTTTCTACCCCATTTCTATTCTGGCCGCATGAGGGATATGCCTGTAGCCTTCTGCTTTCTTGTAAAAAATTTTTTAAAAAATTGTTGCAATTTGGAAGTGCCTGTGCTATAATAGCTACTGTTGCAGTAATATATGGGCCCGTAGCTCAGCTGGGAGAGCGTTCGGTTCGCATCCGAGAGGTCGAGGGTTCGAATCCCTTCGGGTCCACCAAATGAATATTGGACGAACACCTACTCTTTTGTAGGCGGCTTTACCGTTAAATGTTCGATCTGAAACAAAGAAACCCGCCATCTTAGATTCCTTTCTAAGGTGGTGATTTTGTTTATATCCACACATTCGTATAATGAAACTGCTTTTGCTATAATGTAGTCAAAGGAGGAAAGCATATGAAAGCTACATTTCATCTTGCACTTAATCGGAAAGAATGATGTGTTATCATACAATCCTTGAATCAATTGCCGAATAAACTCATTCTACTGTGTAACAACTAAAGCAGAAAATGACTTGCATATTGGCGCGTGGGCAAATCGTCACAGGTGTTATCTGAAACAATACCATCGAATTATATATTACAATTTACTCATATCAGAAAGATTATTTGAATCCCTTTCCAACATTGAAAATCAAGCTGAAAATTACTTTTTACAGTTTGTAAAATTATTTTCCGAACAAGAAAATATTCCAAAAAAAATGAAAGCTGCTGCATCTATGGAGAGTTTGAGAGAATGAATAACCTTCGAAATCGTGCGGCAGAAATTGTAAATGCCAAACTAATTTTTCAAGAAAGAGATACAGCCTACGGAGAAATAACACTCTTCGTAGGCTGTATTTTTCTTTGATTTAATTTTCCGTACTTACTCAGTGAGCAGACTGTTTGTATCCACAAAGAGTAAATATCGTTAGGGATACTCTAAGAGCTAAAAACGAATAGATATTTTAAATAAGCATAACTAATGTGTAGATATATTGAATAATTTGTTTTTCATGATATACTGTTTACGGAGGTGCTGGTATGGAACTTCGTGTACTGAATTACTTTTTGGCAATTGCCAGAGAAGAAAATTTCACAAAAGCGGCTGGGCAGCTTCATGTTACACAGCCAACATTATCACGACAAATCGCAGATTTGGAAGAGGAACTTGGAGTTAAGCTGTTCGTTCGCAGCAATCATAATATTATTTTAACAGAGGACGGAATGATATTAAAACACCGTGCACAGGAAATTTTATCATTAGCAGATAAAACAAAACGGGATTTCCTGCAAAAAGATGAGGCACTTTCCGGCACAATTTCAATCGGCAGCGGCGAATTTCGATCCACAGAATATTTGGCAAAAATTATTGCAGAGTTTCGCAAAAAATATCCCAATGTAAAGTATGAAATATACAGCGGAAACGCAAACAACATTCGGGATTATATTGAAAGAGGACTTTTAGACATTGGTTTAATGTCAGAGCCTATAGATATGCGAAAATATAACTTTGTCAATATGCCTGTCAAAGAGCAATGGGGCGTGTTTGCACCAAACGGTTCTCCGCTTTCTGAAAAGGAGTGTATAACTCCTGAAGATCTAAAAGGTATGTCCATTGTTACTGCAACAGGTGACTTTAATCAAAGCCGTATCGGCAAATGGCTTGGCGAGTATAAAGATCAGGTGGAAATCGCAGCGACAGCTAATTTACCTTATAACGAAGCCGTGTTAGCGAAAGAAAATATAGGAGTAATGCTCAGTATAAAACTAAATTGTACCTATGAAAATCTGCACTTTATCCCATTAAATCCCATTTTGGAAGTTTCAACGGTCTTAGGGTGGAAAAAGGAGCAGATATTTTCTGCCACAACCTCTGCCTTTATAGATTTTGCAATACGATACTTAAAAAGCATATCTTATGATAAAATATAAGCATTAGACATTTCATATATCTGAATTTATAATAAAGGTGTTCCAAGACGGAGCACCTTTATTTTTATCCCTATTGGAAAGGAAGTTTAAAATGACAATCAACGAGGCGAGTGAACGATACAAAATTCCTGTTAAAATTTTGCGGGAATATGAAAGCTGGGGGCTGTGCGGAGAAGTAAAAAAGGTAATGGGTTCTTGGCATTATGATGAAAGCGATATTGAACGATTAAGCACCATTATGACGCTTCACGATATTGGCTTTACCAACGATGAAATCCAGCAATATATGCTTTTGCTTTTAGAAGGCG
>CALWIX010000146.1 GCA_944380825.1 uncultured Clostridia bacterium
GATACGCTTCGCACTATTCGTGAGCTGTATCAAACAGAAAATTATCTGTGCGATCCTCACACAGCTGTGGCGGCCGATGTCTACCGTCAATATGTGGAGGAAACGGGCGACGCTCAAACTCCGGCAATTATCGCTTCTACGGCGAGCCCATATAAATTTTCAGATAGTGTTCTGCAGGCTGTTTCCGGTGGTGTTTCTGCCAGCGAGAACGAATTTGATAAGGTAGCGGAGCTTTCGGCTCTTACAGGTACGCCGGTTCCCACACCGATTGAAGCGCTGCGGGATAAGCCCGTCCGTTTTGAAGAAAGCTGTGCGCCGCAGGAGATGCGCGGCACGGTGCTGCGCCTTTTAGGGCTGAATTGAGTCGGGGTGGAGGTGCGCGATGGCACTTTACACAATCGCGGATCTGCATTTGTCGCTGGGCAGCGATAAGCCGATGGATGTGTTTCCCCGTTGGAAGGATTATGTATCTCGGCTCGAAACAAATTGGCGTTTGCTCGTAAAAGAAACGGATACTGTTGTGGTAGCGGGAGATATCTCTTGGGCTATGCAGTTACCGGAATCCCAAAAAGACTTTGCCTTTTTAAACGCTTTGCCAGGGAAAAAACTCCTTTTAAAAGGAAATCATGATTACTGGTGGTCCACACGCCGGAAGATGGAAGACTTTTTTGAAGAAAATGGCTTTACTACGCTGCAAATTATTCACAATAACGCCGTTGCAGTAGAAGGCCGGGCCGTTTGTGGAACACGTGGATGGCTTTATAATTCTGCCAGTGAAGAGGATAAAAAGATCGTCCGGCGGGAAGCAGGGCGGCTCAATGCCTCACTGGATGAGGCAGAACGTTTGGGGATAGAGCCGATTGTGTTCCTGCATTATCCCCCCGTTTATGACGGCATGGAATGTACCGAAATCCTCTCTATTTTGGAGAGTAGGCAGATCAAAGATTGTTATTTTGGCCACATTCATGGTACCCAGGCAGCGCGGCGTGCCGTTTTAGGAGAATATCATGGAACAAGACTCCATCTAGTAGCCTGCGACTCTGTGGATTTTACGCCTGTTTTGGTACGCTGAGGCGTGAAATCACACCTTTCCGGTGTAAGAATTTTTTGTGAATATTTTAAAGAAGCTATGGAATCCACGAGATTTCTATGGTATAATGAATGCTAATGGACTGCGGAACGGACCGAATCTGTCCGCAGCGGAATACAAATTACAAAAAACGGGAAAATGCATTTGGTTGCATTTTCAGCTTATTGCAGACAGACAAAACAGTTGTGCTGCCAATGAGCAGATAGAAGAAGATCCTTGTTGTGCCGATGCACATATCCCGTTTTGCAGGAGGAAGACAAAATGAGTTTGAAATCGTCCAATAAAGTAGCAGAAAACCGCTATGAGCTCGAAATTGAGATTGCCGGGGATGTTTTTGAAAAGGCCGTCAATCATGTATATAGCAGGGAGAAAAATAAGATTGCGATCCCTGGTTTCCGTAAAGGTAAAGCACCGCGCGCTTTTATTGAAAAGTATTATGGCGATCAGGTGTTCTATGAGGATGCAATTAACGAGTTATATCCGCAGGCTCTTGAAGAGGCTGTCAAGGATGCCGGTCTTGTGTATGTGGAAGATAAGGTGGATTTTGATTTGGTTAGCGCCGGGAAAGATGGCCTGCACTTCAAAGTGACTATTACCACAAAGCCGGAAGTTTCGATCGATGGCTATAAGGGTCTGGAAGTTACTAAGAAGGCCGTCAATGTAACGGACGAGGATGTAGAAGAAGAACTCAAAAAGGTACAGAACCGCAGCGCACGTCTTGTAAGCGTAGAAGATCGCGCTGCTCAGAAGGATGATATTGCCGTAATCGACTATGAGGGTTCTGTAGACGGCGTTCCGTTTGAAGGCGGCAAGGCAGAGCATTACAGCCTTACGCTGGGCTCCGGTCAGTTCATCCCGGGATTTGAGGATCAGATTGTCGGCCATAATATCGGCGACGAATTTGATGTTAACGTGACTTTCCCGGAGGACTATCATGCCGAGGATCTCAAAGGCAAGGCAGCTGTGTTTGCTGTAAAGCTTCATGAGCTTAAGACGAAGGAACTGCCGGAGATTGACGACGATTTTGTAAAGGATGTCAGTGAGTTCGATACGCTGGCTGAGTATAAAGAAGATCTGAAAAAGCACCTGACGGAGGATCGCCAGCACGCTGCCGACGACGAAGCCGATAATCAGATGATTGATAAGCTCATCGAGCTGATGAAGGCGGAAATTCCAGAGGCGATGTACCGCAATCAGGCTCGTGAGGATCTGCGTGATTTCAGCTATCGTCTTCAGGCACAAGGCCTGAATATGGATACCTATATGAAATATACAGGCATGGATACGGAAGGGATGATCAACTCGTTCCTGCCGCAAGCAGAGCGTCAGGTAAAGATCCGTCTTGCCCTGGAGCAGATCGCGAAGCAGGAAGAACTCTCTGCTACCGAGGAAGAAGTGGCAGAGGAGTATAAGAAGCTTGCCGAAAATTATAAGATCGACGAGGACAAAGTGCGTGCCTTTATTCCGGAAGAAAACCTTAAGCAGGATCTTGCGGTGGAAAAGGCGATCAAATTGGTGCGTGATAATGCAAAAGTGACGGAAGCTGCTGAATAAAACAGCTTTAAACGGTCAATCCTTTCCCTGCACGGTTTTGCAGTATACCCTTGCCCCCTTCCGCGCGGGGGTGGCGAATGGGGTTAGATTTTCTCACGCGGAGAAATGGTGGTTATTATGAGTTTAGTGCCTTATGTAATTGAACAGACAAACCGCGGCGAACGCTCCTACGATATTT
>CALWIX010000147.1 GCA_944380825.1 uncultured Clostridia bacterium
CGACTGACCACTTTTGAACAGCCAAAGGTTCGACTGCAGGCTGGTGAGAAATTCACCCTGACTACCCGCGATATTGTCGGTACGGATAAAATAGGCGGCATCACATTTGCGGGGTTACCACATGACGTTACCACCGGCACTCGAATTTTGATAGACGACGGTCTAATTGAACTGCGTGTGGAAGCGTGCACCGATACGGACATTATCTGCACGATCATCAACGGCGGCATTATCTCCGCTCGAAAAAGTATCAATGTTCCCGGCGTGCATGTCTCTCTTCCGTTTATCAGCAAACAGGATCGGCAAGATATCGCCTTTGCTGTAGAAAACGATTTCGACTTCATTGCCGCTTCTTTTACCCGCTGCGCGGATGATATTTTGGAAATGCGCGCAGAGTTGGAAAAGCTGGGATCACATGGTATCCGAATTATCGCTAAAATCGAAAACTCTGACGGTGTTGACAATATTGACGAGATCATCCGCGTGGCTGACGGAATCATGGTCGCCCGCGGCGACTTGGGCGTTGAAATTCCGCTTCAGGAAATCCCCAGTATTCAAAAGCGGCTCATTCGAAAAGCATATCTGGCAGGGCGTCAGGTCATTACCGCGACACAAATGCTGGATTCCATGATTAGAAACCCCCGCCCCACCCGCGCAGAAACTACCGATGTGGCCAACGCTATCTATGATGGAACCAGCGCCATCATGCTTTCGGGCGAAACCGCCGCGGGTGATTACCCGGTTGAGGCCGTTAAGACGATGGCTATGATCGCTGAATATACTGAAAACAATATCGATTATGTCAGACGTTTCAACCGCCGCGAAATGATTGAGCAGCCTAACGTTACTTCGGCTATTTCACACGCTACTTGCACAACGGCCCATGATCTGGGCGCTGTGGCAATCATTACGGTCTCTAAATCGGGACGCACGGCACAGATGATCTCTAAATTCCGTCCAAATTGTCCTATTATCTGCGGCACTACTAGTGAAACGGTGCTGCGTCAAATCAATCTATCTTGGGGCGTAACTCCGCTTTTGATTCAAGAAAAGGCTAATACGGACGAATTATTTAACCATGTTGTTTCTGCTGCTCGGGAAGCCGGACTGCTCAAAAACGGGGATCTCGTGGTGATTACCGCCGGCGTACCACTGGGAATCTCTGGTACGACCAATCTGCTAAAGGTTCAGCTTGTAGGAGATGTCCTTGTTTCTGGTCAAGGAGTTGGAAAGGATTCCATTTGTGGAACGTTGTGCGTTTGTCAGGATGAAGACGAAGCAGAACAGAAATTTAAAGCAGGCGATATTCTTGTCATCCCCTCCACATCTAACCGCATTCTCCCGCTTCTTCGTTCCGCCTGCGGCATTGTTACCGAAAAAGGCGGCACCAATTCTCACGCTGCAATCGCTGGTCTTGCTTTGGATAAACCTGTTATCGTAGGCGCTGAAAACGCCACCCAGCTTCTGCGCAGTGGGACAGCCGTTACTATCGACGCCAGCCGTGGTCTCGTTTTTAACGGCGAATTCTGCGATAAATCTGATTCTTAACGCCTGCTATGCCGCGCCTGCTTCGCGTTTAACTAGCTAAATTTGTATGAAGCAGCCCTTTTCTTTCATCCGCGTTGCGGTCAACAAAAGAGATTGGGCAGAAGGTAAGTTGAATTTTATAAAACAAAGGGCTTCGTCCCCCATCCCCGACACTGTGAACACGGAGTCGGAAATTATGGGAAACGAAGCCCTTTCATTTTTTCAAATATCTTAGCGCAAATTATTTTTTATAAAACCCTCGCCCTCTATTTTTACGGGGGCTAAAATAGGAATGGCTCCGGGAAAGTCGTCCTGGGCAGTTCCCCCAAGCCAATGCTGGTGGAATTGGGAACAACGGCCATTACGCACGGAAGAACGCCTCGAAAGCACGGTACTCCATATAAACGTCGAGTTTTGAGACAATCTCCAGAGGAGCGTGCATCGAAAGGACTGGAACGCCTACATCCACAACATCTACGTTTAATCCGGCAATAAATTTTGCTACCGTACCGCCGCCGCCAACATCGATCTTGCCAAGCTCGCCTGTCTGCCAGAGAACATGGTTGTTGTAGAGCATACCGCGAACCTCTCCCATAAATTCTGCAGAGGCATCGGAAGTACCGCTCTTACCACGTGAACCGGTATACTTCAAAATCGATACGCCGTTATTCAGGAAACATGAGTTATTCAACTCATACGCACTGGCATAGGTGGGATCATAAGCGGCACAAACGTCCGCAGAAAGGCACTTCGACTTTGAGAACACATCACGAGCCTCAAGTCCTTCCTGCTTAGCGAGATCGGCTACAAAATAGGGTAAGAATGAAGACTCAAGGCCCGTGTTGCCAACGCTGCCAATCTCCTCTTTATCTGCTAGGACCGTTAAAGCTGTCTTTTTGGGAGTTTTGCAGTTTAAAAGAGCCATCAGTGCCGGATACGCGCAGACACGGTCGTCATGACCATAAGAACCTATCATACTGCGATCAAATCCATAGTCTCTTGCCTTAAATGCCGGAACAAATTCAATCTCACTCGAGACAAGATCCTCTTCGATAATCCCGTACTTATCATGCAAAAGCTTCATCACGTTTAACTTAAAGAGCTTATCGCCCTTGCCATCCTCCGTACGAATAGGACGGCTGCCTATCAGGATATTCAGCGCTTCGCCCTCAATGGCATTGGCAAGCGTTTTAGCATTTTGCTCTGAGCTTAGGTGCGGGAGCAGATCCGTCACACAGAACTGCGGTTCTCCTTCTTCTTCTCCAATGCAAACATCCACATACGATCCGTCGCGGCGAACCATACGTCCATGCATTGCCAAAGGAATAGTTGTCCACTGATACTTTTTCACACCACCGTAATAATGTGTTTTAAACAGTACGAGATCATTTGACTCATACAGCGGATAGGGTTTCAGATCGAGGCGCGGGGAATCGATGTGTGCCGCAGAAATATTCACACCATTTTTGCAGCCTTCTTCGCCGATTACTGCAAGAATAATCGACTTGCCCCGGTTATTGTAATAGACTTTATCGCCGGCATGATACATTTTTGAGGAATCGAACGGCACAAAACCGGCTTTCTCCGCAAGAACAATCGTCTGGGCAACGCTCTCACGCTCCGTTTTAGAGCGGTTGAGAAAGTCCTTATACCCCTCGCAAAACGCATCCGCTTTTTCGATCTCTTCGTCTGTCACATCCCAGAAACCGTTGCGTCTGGAAATCAAGAGCTCTTTCGACAGCTCTTCCGCCATTGATGTTTTTTCAGCCATTGAAAATTGCCTCCTTAAAAATACAATTTACGATATATTTCATAATTGTGCTGGACCTTTAACGCGTAATTCTCCGTTTCCGGATAAGGAATTGTATCCAGCACCTTACCGTCTTTAGAAATAGATCCGTCCTCCAGCCAGCTTTTTACGCGATTGATTCCTGCATTGTATGCGCAGATCGCTAGCACCGGATCATGAAATGACTCTAAAAGCCGGGCCAAAAATTTGCATCCATACGTAATATTTACGAGTGGATCCAACAATTCTTCTGTGGGGAGCATTTGATCTTCTCCCATTTGCAGCCATTCAAACGTATCCGGTGTAATCTGCATCAACCCGATTGCTCCCGCATGAGACACTGCATCGGGATCAAAATCACTCTCCGCTTTGATTACAGCGTAAACAAACGCCTCGTCCAGCCCATTTTCATCGGCCGCCTGCTCCACAATCTCTTTATATTTTAGTGGGTAAACGCTCTTCCAAAATACTTCGCTGCCTTTGCGAAGGGCAAAAAAACCAATCCCCAGAAAACAACACGCCAAAAGCAGCCACGCCACTGTTCTTTTAGTTTTCATGTGTGCCTCCGTGTGCAACTTGCAAAATTTGTGAGAAAATCTCTTTTGCCCTTTGAGAAACCATTTCTATATTTTGTGAGCCGTCAATCCAAAAATCACTTCGTTTTTTATAATACAGTGCGCTGTGCTGCGCCCGTATGCGTGAAATCGCCAAATTTTTAGAAATACCGTCACGCGCAAGAATTCTGGCAAGACGCACCTTTGCCGGAGCTGTAACGCTGATAATAACGTCGCACAGCGGATCCATCTTTGCTTCAAATAGAAGCGGTGCATCCAGTAAAACAGCGGACGCGCCGGATTTTTGAAGAGCCTCAATTTTCTCTACTGATTTTCGGCAAATCCATGGATGGGTAATTTGGTTCAGACGCAGCGTTTTATGAGGGCTGGAAAAAGCCCGGGACGCAAGCAGCCTTCGATTTAGACAACCATTTTCTAAAATATCGGCACCAAACTCCTGCGAAAGTTCCTGCAAACAAGGAACACAGGTATCTGTCACCTCGCGGGCAAGTTTGTCACAATCCACAACAGCGCAGCCAGACTGCGCCATTGCCATTGCTACTGTCGATTTTCCAGCGCCTGTTGGACCTACAAGTCCAATTACAATCGCTTTTCTATTCAAGATGGATCACCTCAAATCCAGCGGCACGGATCAGACGATTATACACGGCTAATCCAACATCCTCTGGCTGTGGGCAGCGGGCATACACCGTTTTGGCTTTCAAATCATCGTCAAGCTTTCGCAGTGCGTCAAACAGTTCTCGGGCTTGCTGTGCATAATCGGTCTCCTCGCCGTAGCAAATGGCAGGCACTTGCAAAGCGCTGTCCTCCCCTGAATAGCAAAGCGCCGCAACACCCGGCTCTTTGTGACTGTTGACATATTGGCAGTACGCCTCAAAGGGGGCGTCTACAATCACCACATTTGCTTTGGGAGAATAATGCTTATATTTCATTCCTGGTGAGGAAACCTTCGCTCCCGCTTGCAGCGGATTCATTACGGCAGGATCGAGATCCACTCTTCCCAAAACGGCACGAAGCTGATCGAGTGTGATCCCTCCCGGCCGAAGCAGTCGGGGCGGCGTTTGTGCCAAGGTAACAACCGTCGATTCCACCCCTACGGCACAGGAACCTCCATCGAGCACAGCTTCAATTTTTCCATCCATATCCTCCAGCACATGAGCCGCCGTAGTGGGACTTGGCTTGCCCGAAAGGTTCGCTGAAGGTGCAGCCAGCGGTACGCCCGCTGCGTGGATTACTGCCTGCGCCGCCGGATGCGAAGGAAACCGAATCGCGACCGTATCAAGCCCTGCGCTTACCTGCGGCGGGATCTTCTCAGACTTAGGCAGGATCATCGTCAGCGGACCGGGCCAATACGCTTTTGCAAGGCGTTTGGCCGTTTCGGGAAACAACTGCACCAGAGGCGTAATATCTTCTTCAGCAGCAATATGGACGATAAGCGGATTATCTTGCGGACGCCCTTTCGCCTTAAAGATCTTCTCTACACTTTTCCCGTCGAGCGCGTTGGCCGCAAGGCCATAGACCGTTTCGGTCGGAATGGCAACGAGGCCCCCACTGCGCAGGATCTCTCCTGCCGCTTGTATATCTTCGGCCTTATTGGCATCTAAAAGCTGTGTTTTCATGGTTTGGCCTCCGTCCTTCCTCTTAGAATTCCGACGTCTTTTCGAGCTGCGCGGCACGATCGGCAGCGATCAGCGCATCGATCACCTCATCGAGATCCCCGTTGAGAAGATCCTCCAACCGGTAAAGCGTCAGGCCGATACGGTGGTCTGTCATGCGGCCTTGGGGATAATTGTAGGTGCGTATTCTCTC
>CALWIX010000148.1 GCA_944380825.1 uncultured Clostridia bacterium
CGGAGCCTTACAATCCCATTCGTTATCATGTGTCGGAAGTGTTTTACGCACTGAAAACGGCGGCCTATTTGATTAAAGACGATTTGTCGTTTCAAACACTTATCAACTTTATCCGTGGCCGGGAGTACTTAAACTCCGAGTGGACCGATGAAATTGAAGAGAAACGCCGTTTGCATATCATCTATTTTGCTGTTCGTCCCTCGATGCGCGGCAAAGGCGTGGCAAGCCGTCTGATGCGCGCCGTGATCGATTATGCGGATTGGAATCACATGATTATTTCTTTGGAAACGCATAACGAGAAAAATGTAAGTATGTATGAGCATTATGGATTTCATTTGTTTGAGACCATGCAGAAACATTTCGCGCTCAAGCAGTTCTGTATGGTACGAGGAAATCCCAGTCCTGCATGAAAGTGTAAGAAAAAAAGGATTCGAAGACAAATGATACGTTTTCCTTTCTTTTAAAAAGTAAAAATCGAGCCGCACAGAGAAACACTCTGTGCGGCTTTTTTATTCTCCGGAAAAGAGGGATCCAGCAGCGTTACTTTTTAGGAACGAAAGATTCGCAGTCGGTGCATTGGCACATCGTCGGGTTTGTCTCATGTGTGCCGATAGTAATGCTGTTGAGAGCGCAATAATCCTGTCCTTGACAGTGGTTTGCACATTGCTGAACAGTACAGCGGATGCTCTGGTTGGCTTTGCAATCCATGAGAAATTCCTCCTGTTTTCTGAAATACAGTCGCGAAACGCTTGCTTTCTGTTTCGCGCCCGGTTCCGTTTAGGAACAAAATTATTTTACCCGTGTGTACGTTCAATATACTGGGGTAAATTTTTCAACAGACTTATTTTTATTGGAATTTATTTCCATTTTGTTGTTGAATGTTTAAAATTGCTATGTTATAATATTATCTTTAGAAAGACAAAAATCAGTATAATAGTTTCTAAAATATAAGGTCTATTTATTGCTCTAAAATGCCAGAAAGGTATAACTTTAAGATTATTGAGAAAGATATGATATTCTGATGCAATTTGGAGTATCGAAAGATAGGAAGGAATGAGAAAATGGAACAATCAATGAATTGGAAATTGGAGGATCTTTTTTCTGGTGCAGAAGAATGGAAAAATGTGCTTGAAAAGACGAAAGCGGATGCTGAAAAGCTTGCGCGAAAAAAAGGAAGTGTCGGTAAAACCGCGCAGGATTTAAAAGAAACGGCGGAGCTTTATGAAAAAATGAGCCGAGGGTTGGAGACGGTGTTCCTTTATGCCAAATGTAAATTTGACGAGAATATGGCGGACAGCGAATCCAAAAACCTTTACGAGACGGCCGTCAATACGGCAACACAAATCAGCGAAAAGCTTTCCTTCCTCGCGCCGGAACTAATGCAGCTTACACCGCAAATTTTTGAAACGTATTGTCAAGAGATTCCGGCATTGGGCCTGTACCGCAAATTTGCACAGGATTTCTTCGAGAAAAAGAGCCATATCCTTTCCGGCGAAATGGAAGAGCTTTTGGTAAGACTATCGGCGCTGGGCAGTTCTTTCCGTTCTGCGTTTGACGATCTTCGTGTCAACGACATTATATTTCCGTCTATTGAAGCACCCGATGGGGCTGAGATTACAGCGAACGAAGCTAATTACCAAAGGGCCTTGTCCGATCCGAATCCTGAGTTTCGCCTGCGTTATTATCGCGGCCTGCTTAACACCTATGGCCAATATATCAACACCTTTGCGTCGTTGTATTATGGCTCTGTCAAACGCACTATGTTCGAGGCCAAAAGCCGCCGTTATTCCTCGTCGCGGGCGATGTCTCTTGCGGAGAACCATGTTCCCGAGTCTGTGTATGACAGTCTTTTGCAAGCTGTCCATGAAAATCAAGAGCCCATGTATGAATATATTGCGTACCGCAAAGAACGTTTGGGGCTAAAAGAACTGCATTTTAGCGATTTGTTTGTTCCTTTGGTTGCCGATACAGGGAAAAAATATTCTTACGAAGAAGCGAAAGCCATCGTGTTAGAAGCATTGCGTCCTCTTGGCGACGACTACTGTGCTGTGCTGCAAAAGGCAATGGACGAACGTTGGATCGATGTATATCCAGCTCCCAATAAAGATTCCGGCGCTTACTCGACAGGCGATTATGACCACCATCCGCTGGTGTTCCTGAATTATACCGAAACGCTCGACGATGTGTTCACATTGGCGCACGAGCTTGGCCACGCGATGCATACGTACTACAGTAATCAGAATCAGCCATATGTCTATGCAGAATATACTATCTTCTGCGCCGAAGTGGCTTCCACGCTTAACGAACAGCTTTTGGCCGATTACCTCTACCGTCGGGCGGAGAGCAAAGAGGAAAAAGCTATGCTTCTTTGCAAACAGCTCGATGATCTGCGCAGCACCTTTTACCGCCAAGCTATGTTTGCTGATTTTGAAAATGAAACTCATAAAATGGCAGAACGGTCAGAGCCGCTTCTTCCTTCGGTTCTGTGCAAGCTGCATGCCGATCTGAACCGTGCTTATTATGGGCCGGAGCTTGTGGTAGATGATACTCTTTCTTATGAGTGGGCGAGGATTCCTCATTTTTACCGTCCCTTCTATGTCTATCAGTATGCGACGGGTATTTCCGCAGCCATCAGTATTTCTCGCAGAATTCTTTCCGGCGAGAAAAATGCGGTGGCTGATTATCGCAAATTTCTCACCACGGGAGGATCGGATCATCCTATTGAACTATTGCGTATTGCTGGTGTCGATATGGCATCGAAGCAGCCGGTACTCGACACGGTCACATTGTTCCGTGATACACTTGATAGGTTGAAAGAGCTTATATAAAATGATTGTCTAAAAAAGGACGTCTCCCCATTTGTTTGAGGAGGCGTCCTTTTATAATATTTTTCATTCTTGCTTTTTTATGGAAATACAATTACAATAAGAATATGGAAGAAAAAAGGAAACGGCGGGGCTTTGCCGGCTCCGTAAAGATGGGCGCATTTTTCGGGAGAAAAGGTAAGTGCTGCCCGAACGAAAAAGGAGGAAGGGAAAATGAAAAGAACAATTCGAAACAGAGTTCTGTCGGCAGTTTTGGCGCTGTGGTTGGGTGTGGTTTCAGTGCCGGTTTCTGGGGCGGAGAATGATGGTGTCATCGGTACACTAATGATGGATACGAAAAGCTATATAATGGCTCCGAATGACATCTATGATTTTCGTGCCTGTGTAACGGGAGACGATCTGCGGCAAAGCGAAGTGCTTGTGTGGAGTTCTCGCGATGGGATTGCACAGGTAGAACGTATTTCTGGTACTGACAAATATCGGATTACAGCGCGAAGCCCCGGGGTTACCTATGTTATCGCAGAAGTGCGGGGCGTTCACGCCTCCATCCGTGTAACGGTCGAGGAGGGAGCACAGCAGCACGGTGAAGCAGCCCGTGCGGTCTCCATTATCCGCCAAGAGGAACAGACGCAGCCTGATACGGTCCATACGGTAATTTCTCCGGGTGTAACGGTTCTCGAAATTGCACAGATGATGGAGGAAAACGGAGTCTGCTCCGCAGAAGAATTTTTGCAGGCGGCTCGTTCAAACCATTTCGACAGCTTTAGCTTGATTGGCGAAATTTCCAATACTGGGTCGCGGTCCTATAAATTAGAAGGGTATCTTTTTCCGGGAAATTATTCTTTTTCCAAAAATTCCTCTCCTGACAACGTTATCGGAAAGATTCTAGAAAATACCGAGGAGCAAATAACAGAACATATCCGCGCACAAGCGAGGCTTTTAGAAATGACGCCCGATCAAATGATCATTTTAGCGTCGCTTATCCAAGCGGAATCACGCTCCGAAGAAGATATGCCTTATATTTCGGCTGTATTACAAAACCGCCTGCGTGACGGCGAAGAACATGGTATTTTCGGGCTGCAGTGTGAATCGACCGTATGGTACCCCTATCGATCGAAAGAAGATATTCCCGAAAATATTCAGGATACGTTTACCAGCATGTATAATACATATAATTTTTCTGGGTTGCCAGTAGGCCCAATCTGCAGTCCCGGCATGGCAGCCATTCAGGCTGCTCTCCATCCCGCCGAAACACAGGATTATTATTACTGCTATTCTGCAGACGGTGCTCTCTATCTTGCACATACAGCACAGGAACATAACGAAAATTTACAGAAGGCTGGGCTTACCGTCCAAGTGAAGTGAATCCCTTAAAAATATTTTTTAGCATCCATTCCCGACAATTTTCCGTCTAAAAAAGAGGGAAGATTGTCGGGAATGGTTTTTTTAAGAATGATTTGAAAGAAAATAGGCGTTGCGCAATTTTAGAAAGTAGTCTATAATTAAATTTATAACTTATTTTTTAAAAGCAAAAGATGCGGTTGTACGGCTAATAAAATCCGGCTACCGGATCGGTTTTCATATAGGAAGTAGGGAAAATCATATGCAGCTTAAAAAGGCACCAAAAAAGATTGTATCCTGTGTTTTAGCTTTTTTATGTTCGGTCAGTATGCTGGCGTCGTCCGTATCAGCGGCGACGGCAACGGCCACAGACGGGATCAATATCCGCAGCGGTCCCGGTACGAGCTATTCGGTGATCGGTGTGATGGGAACAGGCGAGACGGCGGAAGTTTTGGATTCCAGTAATTCGCAGTGGATCAAAATCCGTACCTCAGACGGTAAGGAAGGATATTGCAGTGCGCAGTACATCAAGCTTAGCGGTACAGACAGTACCTCTTCAGGTTCACAGTCCAGTACGAGTTCGAGTGCAACGGCCGTTACAACCGATGCGCTTAATTTGCGCAGCGGTCCGGGTAGCAGCTATTCGGTGCTGAAAACACTGCCAAAAGGCCAAACGGTTACAGTAGTCGATCAAAGCAATCCTTCGTGGATAAAGGTAAAAACATCAGACGGAAAAGAAGGGTATTGCAGCGCGCAGTATCTCTCGATTCAAACGGGATCCTCTACGTCTGGTTCTTCTTCACAGGGCAGTTCCTCAGGAAGCACACAGACCTCCCAAACGGGAACGGTTTCTGAATTATTGAATATGCGCAGCGGTCCCGGAAAGAGCTATTCTGTTGTGGAGGTTCTAAAAAAAGGATCGCAGGTCAAAGTTTTAGGAACCGACAGCGCTACCGGATGGCTGCATGTACAGGCTTCGTCGGGAAATTCCGGATATTGCGATCCGCAGTATATCAGCCTCTCAGGCAGTTCTTCTGCGGGAGAATCATCAAATGCCGGTGAAATCCCCCAAGGGGTGAGCGGTACCCTGACGCTCGATACTAGAAGCTACACCATGGCGCCGGGAGGTATTTACGATTTTCGTGCAAAACTTGAGGGTACAGGGCTCAAACAGGAGGACTTAAAAGTATCATCCTCGCGCACGGGTATTGCTACAGTGGCACAGGTTCCGGGTACCGATAAATACCGCATTACGGCGGTGGGTGAAGGTACCTGCTACGTTATAGCAGAAATCTACGGCGTGCATGCGTCGATTCAAGTAAATGTGAAAAAGGGTGTTTCTCCCAGCGGCAGTTCCGAGCGTTCGGTTTCAATTATCGGTGGTTCGTCGTCCTCCGAAGGGGGAAACAGCGGCAGCACAAGTGGTTCAAGCGGCTCTGGTTCCGGTTCCACATCCTCTCAACAGCCATCGCAAGGGATTTCTCTGAATGTACAGAGCTACCAGTTTAATAAAATCGGCCAGACATTTTTATTAACCATTTATGGTGTTCCCTATGGGTCTAAACCGGTTGTCACGGTAGCCGATCCTTCTGTTGCCAGTGTCAGCGATATCGGGGCCATCAGCTCCAATAGCTACATGGTTCAAATAAAATCCGAAGGAAAAGGAAGTTCGGCAGTCAATGTATCTCTCGGTGGACAAACTGTCTCTGTTGCCGTTACGGTATCCGATTCTGAAAGCAGTACAGGCGGTGTGCAGATTGGCGGCGACGGTGTGATAATTGGTGGAGGAAGTTCTTCTTCGGGCGGAGGATCCTCCAGCAGCGGTGATGTTACTGGCGCGCAGACGACTACGGCGGTCAATTTGCGTTCGGGTCCGGGAACGAATTACACAAAGCTTACTACGCTTCCGACCGGAACGTATCTGACGGTAATTGGTTCTCCCGATTCCGATTGGATACAGGTACAAACTTCCTCTGGACAGCGTGGCTACGTTAGTGCGGAGTATGTACGTCTGCTATATAATGGAGATACCGGAGAAAATTATAATAATCTTTCGCTAAGCCATACCTCCGGTACGGTTCCGGTTGGGAAGACGCTTTATATTAAGGCAAACAACGCTGGAACCGGAAGCTCTCTGCGCTGGAGTTCCAATAACACATCAGTTGCTACGGTTTCCAACGGATATATTTATGCTGTCTCTCCGGGTACAGCGGTTATTACCGTATCAGATGCTTCTGGTACGAATACAGCCTCCTGTACCGTAACAGTCACGCAAGCCGAGCCGGTCAAGGCCGCTTACGTTTCGCCCAATATTGCGAGCGTGGGCCAGACGGTGGAACTTGTAGCTGTGACGGATAACACACGTGCCAGCGTGCGGTTTGTTCTCGATACAGGCGAGACGATCGACGTTACTTCCTATACGGAAGAAAACGGTACGGAAAGTGGTCTTGCACCTAATTATACCCGCGTTTGGCGCGCGCAGGCTGTTTTCTCCACAACCGGTTCGCATAAAGTGAAAGTATATTCGTCAACCGGCAGCTCTATGAGCACAGGGTATCTGGAAACTACCAGCTTTGTAATCTCCACGCAAGATCCTACGGTGTCGTCAACCGAGGAACGTCGTGCAAGCGACGAGATTCTCTCCATCATGTGCCAGTGGGAGGGTTATCGCGGAGTAGTTTACATCGATCAGCTTGCCTATGGCTCCATCCCCACCATTGGTTATGGCCAAACGTATTCTGCCGGTCAGTCGTTCTACAACAATATTACAAAAACAGAGGCATGGGCACTGCTTGTTAATGGGGTAAACGGCTCATATACAACAGAGGTTAATAAATTTATCCGAAACAATAACCTTAAAGTCAATCAGCAGCAGTTTGATGCGATGATCAGTTTTTCCCATAATGTAGGCGCCGGTTACTGGAATGGTACGAGTGCGTTCGATATCCGTACGATTTTGCTCAATGCCGTGGTTCCACCGGAATCAATTCCCGCAGGCGGCATGGCTGCTTCTACAACGAGCAACGCGGTAATGTATTCTTCTCCGAGTTTTTCTGCTTCGCAGATCACAGAGATCATGAACGGCGCGTCCGTCACGGTCCTCGCGAGCAGTTTTACCGCGGCGAATGACGGCTGGTACTTAGTTCAAGCCCCGAACGGAACGCAAGGATGGGTACGTGCCGGCTATATTCGTTTTGCAGACAATGCCGCTATGGTCCACGATCTCAATTATACAGATGCGCACGTTCTCGGTTCTGAGTGGCTGGCATGGCACCATGCGGGCGGAAAATGCTGGGCAGGTCTTGTCTACCGCAGACTGGGTGAAGCAAAAATTTTCTCTTATGGAAATTATGCGGAAGCTAAACCCGGAAGCTCTAATCAAAAACATAATACCTACGGGTATGAATATCCAGACTGTGCAAAACAATTTGAACAGTAATCCCAAAAGGAAATAAAAACAGCTATGCCAATCGGAAAATTCCTTGCGGCATAGCTATTTTTATACTTTTTAGCAGGAAGTTATCCGCGCCAGTATTTTTGATCCAATGAACGGTATTGCATGGCTTCCGCTATATGTTCTGCCTGAATCTCGCGGCTGCCAGCCAAGTCTGCAATAGTGCGCGATACTTTTAAAATTCTGTTGTATCCTCGCGCGGACATTCCCAAACGCTCGAATGCATTTTTGAGAAGTGATTCCGCTTCTGAGGTTAAGGGGCAGAATTCTTGTAAAAATCCAGCGGGAATTCGAGCATTGCAGGAAATAGGCAAGCCGGCAAATCGTTCATTTTGAATTTTTCGGGCGGCGTTGACTCTCTCCCGTATTTGAGCGGAGCTTTCTCCGTTTTGTCGTGAACTAAGCTGTTCAAAATCTACTGCAGGTACCTCAAGGTGCAGATCAATTCTGTCAAGCAAAGGTCCAGAAATGCGCCCAAGGTAAGAGTTTACCATAGTTTCAGAACAGCGGCAGTGTTTTGTAGGATGACCATAATATCCGCAGGGACATGGATTCATAGCGGCCACAAGCATGACGGAGCAAGGAAATGTGATACTGCCGGAAACGCGGGAGATGGTGACACAGTCGTCTTCAAGGGGCTGACGGAGAATCTCCATAGAGTTTCTAGAGAACTCAGGCAGTTCATCGAGAAACAATACGCCATTGTGTGCTAAAGAAAGTTCTCCGGGACGAGGGACAGTTCCACCTCCGGCCAGACCAGCAGCGGAGATGCTGTGATGGGGCGCACGAAAAGGCCTTGTCCGGATAAGGCCCGAAGTTCTCGGGAGTTCTCCTGCTATGGAATAGAGCTTCGTCGTTTCGAGCATTTCGTCGAACGTCATATCCGGCAGAATGGAAGGCAGCCTTTTGGCAAGCATGCTTTTTCCGGATCCGGGAGGTCCAATCATGAGAAGGTTATGGCTTCCGGCTGCAGCGATTTCCATACCGCGTTTAGCCGAATCCTGCCCGCGTACATCAGAAAAATCAAGTAGGTTATTTGTGCTTACTATGGGAGAAAATTCTGTAGGCGTACAGGGGAGAATTCTCCCGTTTCCAGAGAGATGATCGACGAGCTGCAAAATGTTTTCTACAGGGTAAGAGATGGCATCACGCACGATTTCACCCTCAGAGGCATTCGGAGCGGGAATATAAATATCTGTAAAGTTATAACACTTTACTCCTAAAATCATAGGTAAAACACCGCGAGCCGGGCGCAGTTCTCCAGAAAGCGACAGTTCTCCGATAAAGACGGAGCGCTCTAGATCGGAGCACAGTTGCCCGCTGGCGGCAAGGATGGAAAGCAGAATTGGCAAATCATAAATGGCTCCTTCTTTACGGATATCAGCTGGGGCGAGATTTACCGTGATTCGTCCCTTTGGAAAATGCAGTCCACAGTTTGCCGCTACTGACTGAACCCGTACACGAGATTCTTTTACGGCAGCATCAGGTAAACCGATAATATCGATATATGGCATACCGGTAGAAATGTTCGTTTCTACCTCTACGGGAAATGCCTGCGTACCACAGATTCCCATACTATAAATTCGTGCGAACATGACAGTCCCTCTTTTTAAAATAAATGTTCTTAGACTTTTTTATTATACTTCAAATAAGGAAAAGCTTCAATAACATCCAATATAAATTTTATGTTTTTTTTGGATTTTATGTTGACTATTACTGATAAATAGGATATAATGATTTCCAGTATAAGCGGAAACGAAGAGGTGTAGGATGCCGCAAAAAGAAATTTCTTCTTGTACAGATGCACAGCTTGCCCAACTTGTTCAGGCAGGAGAGACGGAGGCCTTTGCAGAGCTTGCGTCACGGTATTTGCCGCTTATCCGCTGGAAGGCAGGCCGGATAGAGGCTGGCCCGCTTGAAGCGGAAGACCTTTGGCAAGAGGGGTTGTATGGTTTGCTCTGTGCGGCATATACTTATCGCGAAGGAGCCAGTTTCCGCACTTATGCTGGCGTTTGTATTCGCAATCGTATTCTCAGTGCATGTCGTACCGCGTCAGGCGGCGGAAATTTGCCGCTTAACAATTCGATTTCGTTGAACTATGAACCCGATTTGGCGTTAGAGTCTTTATCCCATGATTTTGCCAACCCGGAGACGCTGCTGATTGATCGTGAGAATGTAGAAATTGTGAAAAACCGCATTCGCAAAGAATTATCCGAATTAGAACGGGAGGTTCTGTCCCTGTATTTACAGGGAAAAGGGTACAGTGAAATTGCCTGTATCTTGAATGTGACGAAAAAGGCAGCGGATAACGCGATTCAGCGTATTCGGAAGAAGTTGAAACGATCCTGTTAAATATGCCCGGGTAGCTTAACTTTCAGTAGAGCGTTGGTAAAATCAAAGGCGGCGGTGCGAATCCGTCTATGGGCAAATATCTATATCTGAATCGAGGTAAATCAATATGTATGAAGACAAGACTCTCATCTGCAAGGAATGTGGGAAAGAATTTATTTTTTCCGCCGGCGAGCAGGAGTTCTATGCATCCAAAGGCTTTGTAAATGAGCCGCAGAGATGCAAGGCTTGCCGTGATGCGCGCAAAAATGCCGCGAAGCCGGAAAGAGAAATGTACACGGCCGTTTGTGCTGCCTGTGGCAAAGAGGCAAAAGTACCGTTCCAGCCGCGTGAGGATCGTCCGGTGTATTGCAGCGAGTGCTTTGCAAAGATGAAGCAGGAGAGAGGAGAATAACCCGGAGGATAGATGCCCGTTTTAGACGGATCTTAAGTGAAAAATTTGCTGGAAAGCCGTGTATGGCTTTCCAGCATTTTTTATGGGCAGATGTTCCCATTCGTAGAACATTCTGGTATTTTTGTTTTTTTCAACACGAACAGGCAAAAGCATGGTATAATGATTTCCAGAGCGCAGCCTATGCGCGCTTGGAAGAAATAAGGAGTGAGAAAATGTGAAACCACAAAAATGGAAAAGGCTTGTGGCAGCAGCACTTGTAGCGGTAGTAACACTTTTTACACCTCTTACAAGCGGAACGTCTATACAGGGAGCACAGGAGAGCCTTCCTGTACGTACCTTAACGCTAGACACAAGCAGCTATCGTATGGCCCCCGGAAATATTTATGATTTTCGGGCAAAGCTCTCCGGTCCGGGGTTAGATCAATCGGACGTGCGGGTGTATTCTTCGCGAGATGGGATCGCCTCGGTACAGCGTGTGCCCGGTACGGATAAATACCGTATCACTGGACTTAGGGAGGGTACAACGTATGTCAAAGCGGAAATTGCCGGTGTGCATGCGTCTATCCGTGTAGATGTGCAAAATGGCGTGAAGCAGGGAGGGGATTCGTCAAGATCCATTTCGATTATTCCCTACGAATCGTCGTCGGACGGTGGAGAAGAAAGCCTTCCTGTGCGTACCTTAACACTGGACACGCGCAGCTACCGTATGGCTCCCGGGAATATTTACGATTTTCGCGCGAAGCTCTCCGGTCCGGGACTAAACCAGTCGGATGTACGAGTATATTCTTCGCGGGACGGGATCGCCTCGGTACAGCGTGTATCCGGTACGGATAAATACCGTATCACGGGTCTGCGGGAAGGCACAACATACGTTATAGCGGAAATTGCTGGCGTACATGCGTCTATCCGTGTAGATGTACAGAAAGGCGTGAAACAGGGTGGGGATTCTTCCCGATCGGTTTCTATCATCCCGTATACAGACGGAGAGACGATCCCTGTTCAGCAGGAAGAGATGCGTGCTGTATGGGTGCCGTATATGAGCCTCGATATGAAAAACAGCAGCGACAAAAGTGAAAAGGCGTTCCAAGCAAAGTTTGACGCTATCGTCTCCCGTGCGAAAAATGCCGGAATGAATACGCTGATTGTCCATGTGCGGCCTTTTGGCGATGCGCTCTATCCCTCTAAGCTATTCCCATGGTCGCACTTGCTCACGGGGACTCAGGGAAAGGATCCGGGGTATGATCCGCTTGCCTATATGGTCAAGGCGACCCATGATGCAGGAATGGAATTTCATGCGTGGGTCAACCCTCTGCGGATTCAAATTACCGGAAACCCAGCATCGCTCTCAAGCGATAACCCCTATACGAAGTGGATCGATGATCCTACCAAGCCAAACTGGACGATGAATTTTGAGGGAAAAAAATATTATAATCCCGGGGTGCCCGCTGTTAGAGATTATATTGTGGCCGGGATAGAAGAGATTGTGCGAGGTTACGATGTAGACGGCGTACAGTTTGATGATTATTTCTATCCCACTCAAGCAGCCTCGATTGACAGTGTTTCGTATCAAGCAAGCGGTTCTTCTATGGCCCAGCTTGATTGGCGCCGCGATAATATCAATCAGCTGGTGTCGGCTGTTTACTCGGCCATCAAAGCCATCGACAGCAGCGTGGAGTTTGGAATTTCTCCGCAGGCGAATATCCAGTCCGATTGGAATATGGGAGCCGATGTGCGTACATGGAGTACACAATCCGGTTATGTGGATTATATCTGTCCGCAAATTTATTTTAATTTTGAAAATACGTTCATGCCCTTCACCAAAACAGCACAGACATGGCGCGATATGGTCACTCATCCAAACGTAAAGCTTTATTTTGGTCTTGGCCTTTACAAAGCCGGTTCAGATGCCGATGGAGGGACATGGCTCAAGTCAAATTCCATCATTGCGGATCAGATTCGTGCGGGACGGGATCTCGGTGTAGACGGTTTCATGCTCTATTCTTGGGAGTACTTAGCGGGAACTCAAACGGAAAAGGAAATGCAGAACATAAAGAACGTACTGTAAAATAAGCGTAGAAAATACCCCCTTCGCCTACAAGCGGAGGGGGTATTCGTTTTATCGAATATATTTCTCAATAGTAAAACCGGATAAATTTAATATTGTAGTAATCACAAGCGAGCAAATCGTCCGTTTCCAATTCGTTAAGCAGAATATAATTCGCGCCGACGGCCACAAGGATGCCGGAGCGGTCGGTTAGTGTATTAGCGCCAACCAGAAATTCAACGTGGACTTTTCGGCCAATTTGTGTACGCAAAAAGCCGTTGAGATATTGTAAACTCTCTGGTGTAACGGGCATAGGCTGCGTTAAATCCATAATTGGCTGCTGTCCGCTGCCTGAGGGCATAACTCTCCAATCACTGGAAGGACCGGGAGCCCCGCTGCCTACAACCATGGGTGCGTTGTTTATCTGGTTTTGTCCGGCAGAGGGAGAGGCTGTGGGCGGAATTTGTGCCTGAGAGATGGCGCCGCTTAGCTGCGGCAGGCTCTGAAATCCGCTTACACCGGAGGTATAGGGGCAAGCGGGATTTTGTTGGGCGGGCGCCATATAGTTGGCGCTATAAGTGGAATAGGGTTGATCCATTGACTTTCACCTCAAGTAGATTGGTATTTTTGGGTGGGAGCGTAGAAACAATGCTGTCCAATCCGGTTGTAAATAACTCCGATCTCCCCGGGTGGAAAATAGGAAGGGCAAGAATTTTTGTATGGATTAAAAAAGAAAAGACTGTTCCCAACCGAAGCACTAGTATTTCCGGCAAGAGCCCAGTCAGCGATTTCATAATGGATCTCCTCGGGATCCATTTGATAAATATTTTGAGTGTTGTATTCTCCGTTGATACTCGTTTTCATACAGGTAAACTGCCCCGGCTGTTCGATAATATTCCGTACATTCCCACCCTGGCTCACGCGGGCAAATTCTCCATAAGGGGCATACGTGCGGTTCATAACAACAGACGCGACTGCCCGCATTCCTTCTTCCCCCTCGCCGCCCGCTTCGCACATAATAAGTCTGGCGAGAAGCTCCCTATCGCTGTAAGGCATGGGGATTCCCTCCTTTCTGCAAGGCTGAAAATCCATCCGGAGAAATACGTTCCGGATACTTCATTATATGAAAAAGCAGACGGAGGGTGAGGGAATATTTGTCCGCAAACAAGAGACAATAAACAAAAAGACAACGGAGATGGCAGGACGGATATGACGACGGTTTTACTTTGTGGGAAAATAGGAGAGAATATTTCTCTCGTGCGCGCAGTAGCGAATGCGGCTAGGCGGTACGGAGGAGCACAGCTATGTGCAGGAGGAAGAATTTTAGAGGAAAAACATGCGGAGTTTTTGATTTACGAATGTGAGCGGTTACCTCAAATTCAAGCGGAGAAAGGAATTCTAATTTTAAAAGATAGTTTTTCCGGCAAAATTTCCGGAAAGCTTCCGGGTGGATTCCTTGCTGTATTTGGGTCAAGCAACGCAGAGGCGGCTCGCGCGCTGGAGGGAACCGGGATCCCTGCGTTGACATGTGGTACGGGGGTGCGCGATACGGTCAGCGCGGCAAGTCTAGGGTTTCCGCACTCTGTGGCAAGCCTTCAGCGGAGCATCCGAACACTTATGGGAACAGTTGTGGAACCGCACGATATTCCTCTTACGCTCTGCGAACCTTATTCTCCCGGTCCGCTGCTCACAGCGGCTGCTATGCTGCTGGCAGCAGGGATCCCTTCCGGCAAGGGGTATACATTTTAGCGTAATTTTTAAATGGTGTTGTAGTGAATTTACTCCATCGCAGACCGACAAAAAGATTCGATAAAAAATGAGAATTTACTTGCTTTTTTCAAAAAAAGATGTATACTAAATACTACAAAAATAAAATACGGGGAGCGTAACAGCTGAGATTGAGTGCACCGCATTCTAAACCCTTTGAACCTGTACGGATAATGCCGATGTAGGGAAGATGATGTTACAGGAGCAGACATTTGTTTGACTCCTGTTTTTTGTAAAAGCCGCATCGGGAAAGGTTCTCGGTGTGGCTTTTACGTTATCAGCCCATTCCGTAGGGTTCTCCGTGCATCTCAAAGGAGGAAATGAAAGTATGGGGTACACTACACAAATGGATGCCGCCCGTCAGGGCATCATCACAAAGGAAATGGAAACCGTTGCAGAGTATGAGCATTTTGACGCAGAAAAACTGAGGAATTTGGTGGCAAAGGGGCAGGTGTGTATTCCGGCCAATAAAAACCACAAATGTCTCAAGCCTTACGGAATTGGGAGCGCGCTGAAAACGAAGATTAACGTCAACCTCGGTACCTCGCGCGATTGTATGGATATGGACGTCGAACTGCAAAAAGTGATGAGCGCCGTGAATATGGGCGCGGAGTCCATTATGGATTTGAGCTCCTTTGGGGATACGCAGGTGTTTCGCCGCAAGCTTACCGCGGAATGCCCGGCAGTGATTGGAACGGTTCCCATTTACGACGCGGTGGTTTACTATCATAAAGCTCTCAAGAAAATCACTTCTGACGAGTGGATTGACATCGTGCGGATGCACGCACAAGACGGTGTCGATTTTATGACGATTCACTGTGGGATCAATAAAAACACGGCGCAGCGCTTTAAAGCCTGTAAGCGCCACACGAATATCGTTTCCCGCGGAGGATCCATCATTTTTGCATGGATGATGCTCACGGGGCAAGAAAATCCGTTTTACGAGCGGTTCGATGAAATTTTAGATATCTGCCGCGAGTACGATGTCACGCTCAGTCTCGGCGACGCATGCCGTCCGGGCAGCATTGCAGACGCAGGCGACATTTCCCAGATCGAAGAGCTTGTTACCTTGGGCGAACTGACGCAGCGTGCGTGGGAAAAAGACGTACAGGTAATGATCGAAGGGCCGGGCCATATGCCGCTCAATCAGATCCAAGCAAATATGGAGATCCAGAAAACGATCTGCAAAGGCGCTCCCTTCTATGTTCTGGGGCCGCTTGTAACGGACGTCGCTCCCGGCTATGATCACATCACAGCTGCCATCGGCGGTGCGATTGCGGCTACGTATGGCGCTTCGTTTTTGTGCTATGTCACGCCGGCAGAACATCTGCGTCTGCCAAATGTGGACGACGTCAAAGAAGGAATCATCGCTTCGAAAATTGCCGCCCATGCGGCCGATATTGCGAAGGGAATTCCGGGTGCGTCGGATTGGGATTACCAAATGAGCGAAGCGCGCCGTGAGCTTGACTGGGAGCGTCAGTTTGAGCTGGCTATGGATCCTGAAAAAGCGCGCCGCTATCGCGCGGAATCGACGCCAGAAAACGAAGACACCTGCACTATGTGCGGCAAGATGTGCGCCGTGCGCAACATGAATAAGATTTTACGCGGCGAAAACGTAGATATTATGGAGTAAAAAGTACAGATACATAAAACAATCGTCCCGTTTGGAAAAAGTATCCGAACGGGACGATTTTTATTGGGATCATTTCTGCTTGGAAATACCCCCAATTTTACGGTAGAAAGATAAAAACTGTTTATTCCAAATATCGCTGTGAATACCATCAGCTTGAGCCGCTTACACCTGCTTATGAAACTGTAAATTAAACTTCTGATTTTAGCAGCGAATACATCTTCATATCGATAACTTTTCCGTTTTTTATAGCATTACTTCTTAATGTGCCTTCATATTGAAAACCTGCTTTTTCAAGTACACGGCAAGATGCGGCGTTGAACGCAAACGGCTCTGCATAAATCCGGAGAATATCGCTATTGTCAAAAACATGCTTGCAGATTTGTTTGACAGCTTTTGTCATAATTCCTTTTCCCCAATATTCTTCTGCAATGTAATATCCTAATTCAGCAGTTAGTCTGTGAATGTTCCCTTGACGGAAAACACCAATACTGCCAATTACCTTACCTTCTGTTGTGATAGCAAATGCAAATGTTTCATTTCTGTCTGCGGAAAGCATAGCAGAAATATAGTCCATCCCATCTTGCTCTGTATAGGGGTAAGGCAATCCAGCTCGGAGATTGTCTTGTATTTTCCTATTGGAAAGAGCCACTGATAAATCTTTTGCGTCTGACAACTCCCATTTTCTTATTCTACAATCCATTTTTACTCACCTTCTTATATAATTCTGTTTTATCGCTTTGTTATTTTTTATCACAGTTCCGAGAGTGTGGAAATAGCCTGTTTTTAGGCTGATTCCTCACCTTTCAGACATACAGGACGAGTGGTCATTTAGGTGTAGATTTCAGTGCCCTTTTCGGGAACTACGTTCGTAATAGCTCCTTTTAATGGCAGTGCCTACCACTGGGTTGCTTGTGGTTATGATTTTGTAAAGTTTATGAAATGAAGGGGAGAAGTTTTCTGTCGTTTGTTCTCTAGAACTTTTGGAAGGTTTCTGTCTTATTGTTTGGCTGTTGTATGGCACACTTTTGCTGTTCAAGCACAGAAAGTCTGCGCCAGAACGGAACAAACAAACAGATGGCTATCACCATAGCACCCAAATCGGCAATAGGGGTAGCCCATACAACCCCGGTTACACCTGCCAGATCGTTCATAAGGTACATTACCGGAATATCCAATCCGCCTTTTCGCAGCAGAGAGAGAACAGCGGGCTCCACTTTTCTGCCTGTGGACTGAAAGGTGGTGATGGCAAGCATCGTAACCGAGATGCACGGTCCTGTAATACAGAAGATTTTCTGAAACAACTGTCCATATTTTATCGTTTCAGCATCGTCAATAAACGCTTGCACAATGGGTCCCGCACAGTTAAATAAGAAAAGTGTACTAATAACCGAAATTATAAGGCTGTATAAAAAATTCACTTTGATTGCGCAGCGCATACGGCGGTAATTTTGGGCGGAATAATTGTAGCCAATGAGCGGCAAAACTCCCTGTGACATGCCGGTTGCAACGGCAAAACAGAGCACATCCACCTTTTTGGCCACGGCAAGTCCAGCTACAGCCGTATTGGAATAGCTGGCCATCAGCCTATTAATGGTAATATTAGAAAGTACGCCTGTCAGGTTCATCAAACAGCTGGGGAAACCCACCAATAAAATTTCTCGAGGAATTCCTTGCCCCCATGTATAGTAACGCGGATGGATAACAATAACGGTGTTTTTCCCCTTGTGGAAGACCCATATCAAAAAATACAGCGTGGCGATCAAATTGGAAAGCATGGTAGCAATAGCAGCCCCCACGATTTCCAACCCGAACGGGAAAATAAAAATCCAGTCGAGAAAGATATTCAAAATGCCTCCCATTGCCATACCAAAGCTTGCTTGACCCGAATGTCCCTCCGCGCGCACCAAATGAGCCAACTCTTGGCTAAAGATCGTTGGGACTGCGCCAATAATGATCGTCCAAAAGATATACTGGCTGCAAAAACCGTAAGTTCCCTCGTTGGCGCCTATAGCAGGCAGAAGAATCGGATGGACGGCCGCCAACAAAATTCCGTACAAAAAAGAGATAGCCAGAGAAGACCAAAGCGTGAAAGAGGCGGCTTGTTTCGCTTTTAAATAATTTTTTGCTCCCAAACACCGCGAGACGAGGCTGGAACCACCTATGCCGAACAAATTTGCTAGTCCTGTCATAAAGATAAACATAGGCATACACAGTGACACGGCCGCCACCTGATTGGGGTCTCCTATTTGGCCGATAAAAAAGGTATCTGCCATATTATATACAACAGAGATAAGCTGGCTGATTATTGTTGGAATGACAAGAGAGATCACCGCACGGCTAACGGGAGCATCCTCAAATAAAATTTGTTCTTTTGATTTCATACCGCATCCCCCCTTCCGGCACAGCGCAGTCCATCTGCTATGCAGTGTGCGGCGATGCTTTTGTCCACCGCAAAGCGGGAAAACGCCTCTGCGTGTTCATGAAAGGCGAACTTCACCATCCAACCTCGCAGCACTCTCTGCCAGTGGTATCGGATATGGTTCCACTCAAAAGAGCGATAGCCTTCCCGCAAAGGAAAGAGGGGCTTGTCCTGTTTCTTTCCTTCAATCTCCGTGCTTTCAACTTGTGCAAGCTGGGAGATAGCTCGAAATTTCATCTCATCGAGCGGGCTTTGCAAACTGTCTATATGGTTATACCAAAACATTGTTTTAATATGTAACCACTGTGCCAGTTTTGCCATTAAAAACTGCGAATTCTCCTCTTGTTCAATAAGATCCATCGTGGCTTGCGTAACGGTTTCTTTTCCAAGCCTATTTCTTGGCATAGAACCGCCTCCCCAAAAAATATTTTCTATAAAGACCATAAACTAATCCTATTAGTTTGTCAAGCCGATAAATTTTATGTTTTTCTTGACGGAGTTAAAAACGAAACGTATACTATTCGTAAGAGCGGACTTGCCGCCTAAAACTGGATTCGTGCGTCAGAAGATCGGCATAACTGATCTCCCATAGAGGGCGTCGGATTGAGGGAGGAAATTTTTAAATTTTGAGAAGGAAGGGGAAGATCCTCTGCCTTCTCGGATGTATTGAGAAAGGAAGGAAAACATGAAAGTCTACGGAAACGCGCCGCAAATCTCTTTTGGCCTAGAGCAGCTTTCCACGCTATCCAAGATTCCCCCCATAGAGGTGTACAATCTGGAAACAGAAGAAGGAAAGAGGGGCTGGAAGGGAGAGGTTCCCGGAACACAAGGGTATCGGATAGAACAAGAAGCGGACATGTATCGAATCGCCGGCGACGCGGCTGGCTGTATGTATGCCCTTTTGGATGTAGCAGATTGTCTTGCAGACGAAAGATCGATTCCCACGGGAACTGTAGAACCCTCCATTTTAAACCGAGGGATCAAGATGAACCTTCCGCTCGACGCCCGCACTCCCAGCTATGCGGATGATTCGGAGTCTGGCTGGATGACCATTCCAGAGGTGTGGGAGGAGGAATTCTGGCGCCGTACGCTTGACCTATTGGCTAAAAATAAATACAATCTTGTTTCGCTCTGGTCGCTCAATCCTTTTCCGTCCATGGTGTGTACCCCCGGATTTGAGCGGGCAGCGCTGCAGGACGTCAAACGTACACAGGAGATGGTTGAGAGAACCTCTCTAATCGGTCACGGCGGCATCACCCGAAAGCTTCGGGAACATCTTGTAACCGTTAAAAAAATGACCATAGAAGAAAAAATAGCGTTTTGGCGCTGGGTGATGCAATATGGCGCCGATAGAGGGATCCGTTTTGTCATTATTACATGGAACGTGTTCGTTTACGGTACAGAAGAATCGGGATACGGCATTACCGATAAGCTGGACAATCCTGTCACGAAGGAATACTTCCGCAAAAGTGTGAAAGCGCTGGTGGAAACGTATCCGCTTCTTGCCGGCATCGGTGTGACGGCGGGGGAACACATGGGAGGATTCCGTAGCCCCAACGGGGATCTCCACGCCGACATCCATTGGCTCAATGAAACGTACGGAGCCGGAATCCGTGACGCTTTCCCGCAGGGGAAAAAAGATTTTTTGTTTATTCACCGTCAGCACCTGAGCGACACACAGGAAATTCTCCATACGTTCTCGGATCTCGGCGTGACCTTCGCCATGAGTTTTAAACACTCAAAGGCCCATATGTATTCCTCTCCTACGCCCGATTTTGGTAAAAATTTTTATCCAACCCTGCCAGAAGGGGTGCAAACGTTTCTCACCGTGCGAAACGATGATCTGTATATGCACCGCTGGGGCGGCGTTTCCTTTGCTCGCGAATATCTTGCCGGTATGCCGCACGCCAAAATGCTGGGATTTTTCCTCGGTCCGGACGGTATCACGCTGGGATATGATCATCTGCAGCGGAGCAATCAGCGCAGACTGAGTATCGAGCGGCGAGAGTATGCCTACGCTATCTGGGGCCGTTTGGCCTATCAGCCCGATTTGCCCCAAGAAGCGTTTGCCGGTTATCTGCAGCGCACACTTTCGGTGGATAAACCGACGGCAAAACTTCTTCTTGCGGCGGGGGACGCCTCTGGATGGATCGTCCCATTGATGAATATGGCGCACTGGCACGACTATGATTTTCATAACTATACAGAAGGAAACTGCGGCCTCGATTGGCGCGGCTGCATTGCGCACACCGGCAGGGGGATCGTATTCCATGGGATCCACGATTATGTGCAAACGCCGGCGCAGTCCGGTTCCGATCGCCTGAGCGTTCAGGAAGCCGCTTCTCTGGAGTGGGAGGGGAAGCCTGTGCCCCAAGGGAAAATTACTCCCGACGAGAGTGCACGGAGAAT
>CALWIX010000149.1 GCA_944380825.1 uncultured Clostridia bacterium
CTCCGCTGTGTTCGGGAACAGCCGCCCGGATACGCTTTTCTTGCGCTGGGCGGGCTGTACCGCCTGCTCGGAGAAATCCTGCAGGCTGGCTGTATCTGTGAGGCGAGACCGCAGCTCCCAGCAGCCTACCGCTCCACCGCCGCGCTCAAGCGCGCCCTCTCTTATATTGAGGAACACTTTTCCCGTGAGGATCTGACGTTGGACGTTCTTGCGCAGGAGGCGGGGCTGAATCCCCGATACTTCTGCCGGTTTTTTCAGCAGATGACGCGCAAAACCCCGATGCAATACGTCAACTGGTACCGCGTGGAACAGGCCGCGTGGAGGCTCTCCCATACCGATTATTCTGTCACGGAAATTGCGTATCAGTGCGGCTTTAATGATCTCAGTTATTTTATCCGCTCTTTTAAAAAACACAAAGGTGTCACACCGAAGCAGTTTGCCATCCATTACAAAAATTCAGAAAAATATTTCTCTGTATAAAAAGGAACCGTCTTTCCTAAAAAAACGAGGCGCAGCAGGAACCTTCCCGCTGCTCCAAATTTTTACGGTGCTGAATGTATACCGCGCTGCCCCGGGGATCACAAAGGCGTTCCATCCATCCGATGGAACGCCTTCTCTGTTTGCTCACATTTTAAGGACGCTTCACGCTTTTCGCTTATGGGGCTTCTGCCCCTTCCCCCGCCGCCTTTTGTAAAAAGCGGACGAAAACTTTACGGTTTATGCCTGTTCGCTGTCCTTGGCCAGCGCGTCCGTCTGCTCAGCATGGCCGGAGTAATTGGGCACGAGGCTGTGGATAACTTTCATCATGTTTACGTTGTCCACGCCGGCGTATTGGCGCAGCTTCTCCAAATCGGAAAGGAAGGTTTCCTCGTTGAATGGAATCGGCGTACCGATGTAAATGAGCTTGTGAGCCGTTTTTTCACAGCCACCCTCGCTGTCCAAAAGAAGTTCCTCATAGAGCTTTTCTCCCGGACGCAGGCCCGTGTAGATGATTTTGATGTCTCGCTCCGGTTCGAGCCCCGAAAGACGAATCAGGTTGCGCGCCAAGTCGACAATCTTTACTGGCTCACCCATGTCGAGAATGAAAATTTCGCCGCCCTTTGCCATACCGCCTGCCTGAATTACAAGACGCGCCGCCTCTGGGATCGTCATGAAATAACGGATGATGTCTGGGTGCGTCACCGTTACAGGGCCGCCCGCCGCAATCTGCCGTTTAAACAGGGGAATAACACTTCCGTTGCTCCCCAACACATTGCCAAACCGAACCGCCACATATTCCGTATGGGAAGAATGACGGCTGAAATATTGGATAATCAGTTCGCAGATCCGCTTGGTGGCACCCATAACGTTCGTTGGGTTAACAGCCTTATCTGTGGAGATAAGCACCATACGGCGAGCGCCATACTTGTCCGCAGCCTGCGCTACGTTGAGCGTGCCAAATACATTATTCTTTACCGCTTCACCCGGGCTGAGCTCCATGAGCGGCACATGTTTGTGCGCTGCCGCATGGAATACTACATCCGGTCGGCAGACGTCGAATACATGCTCTATACGCGCTTTATCGCGCACCGAGCCGATGAGAACTTCCAAATTAAGATCCGGAAAATTCATCAGCAGCTCGTTTTGCAAATCGTATGCGTTGTTTTCATAAATATCGAAAATAATCAGCTTCTTGGGGTTGAAATAGACGATTTGTCGGCATAGCTCCGAGCCTATGGATCCGCCGCCGCCCGTTACAAGCACCGTTTTGTCTCGTAGGTAGCCACTGATTTCCTCCACGTTCAGTTTGATTTCATCGCGACCCAGCAGATCCGTAATATCCACATCGCGCAGAGAGACATGACCGGCTTCGTTGTTCTCGATCATTTCATAAAGCGCGGGCACCGTTTTGAGTTGACAGCCTGTTTTAGCGCAAATACTCAAGATGTCCTGCTGATCTTTTTTCCGGCTTGAGGGCATGGCCAAAACGATTTGATCCACATTATAGCGCGTGGCAATCCTTGGGATACTCTCACGTCCTCCAGCTACCCTCACCCCATGGATCCGGGTGCCGCGCTTGGCCTTGTCGTCATCGATAGCCACCACAGGGATTCCTTTGCTTTCAGGGGCGCTTTTCATCTCTTTGATAACCATGGACCCCATTTCTCCCGCACCGACTACCATCACGCGGTGAAACTCCGATTTATCCCGGGTGCCTCCCTTTTGTTTGCGGCGAATGCGACGGACGATGCGGAAGCTGAACCGGAAAAAGCCAAGAAAGAACAACGATAATAAATAACCAATAATATATACTCCGTTTGGAAAACGCGGATCACCTAGTGCATATCCCATAAGCACCATGATAATATTGGCTGCTGTTACACCGTAGAAAATTTGAAGCAGTTCATCGAGACTGGCAAACTGCCACATCGTGTTATAAAACTTCGCTGCGGCAAACACAAACACACACACCAAAACACACCACGGCATCAGCTCATGGAATGAAGTCCAGTAATAACTTGGGACACCCCGAGAGACGGAAAATCCCTCTACAACCTCCCACGTCTGGCGAATACCGTCAAAACGGATGATAAACGCTAGAAAATAACTCAGATATACGCCCAAAATATCCACCAGCACTTGTGGGAGGGCATGAATTAGGCTCACTTTTCGATTTCTCATGAAGAATTACCCCTATATCTTATCACTATTTTTCCCTTACGCCCAACGAGTATATCATAAATGAAAGAAAAAATAAACTACCTTTTTTAAACAAAAGGAATTTTTCCTCTTTTCTTTCTTTTCGTTTTACCGATTTTTTCTTGAAACGCATCTTTTTACTACTGCGTCATTTTTAAAAAATCATCCTCTGAAAGAATAGTGATTCCCAAATTTTGGGCTTTTGTCAGCTTACTTCCGGCATCTTCTCCGGCAAGAACATAGGTCGTCTTTTTAGAAACACTGGAAGATACCTTTCCTCCCATTTTTTCTATGATTTCACTGGCTTGGGCGCGTGTTAAATTGGGTAACGTACCGGTAAGTACAAAGATTTTTCCCTGCAGGCGCTGATCGCGGATCTCGGTCTGGGCGGTCATATTCAGTCCCAAATCTTTGAGCCTGTTTACCAGATGGAATGTACCGGGCTGATCAAAAAATTCCCGGACGCTTTCGGCCATGATCCCACCGAATCCGTCAATTGCGGCAATTTCTTCAGCTGTGGCGGCAAGGATCGCGTCGAGTGTGTGAAAATATTCTGCAAGGAGTTTTGCCGCTTTCAACCCGATATGGGGAATTCCTAAGGCAAATACAAGACGATATAAGTCATTTTCCTTCGTTTTTTCAATAGCATTGATAAGATTTTGCGCCGACTTTTCTGCTTTTCTTTCCAAAGACGCTACCTGCTGTACTGTCAATGTATAAAGATCTGCGGGGGATTTTAGCAGGCCGCCACCGACAAGCTGCTCAATAACGGCTGGACCAAGGCCGTCGATATCCATGGCATCACGGCTGGCAAAATGGATCAAATGACGAACAAGCTGTGCCGGACATTCCGGATTTACACAGCGGATTGCCGCTTCGTTGCTCTCACGCACCGCTGGGCCGCCACAGGAAGGACAGACCGGAGGAATTTGAAAAGGCTTTGACCCTTCTTTGTGTGATACAACAGAAACAACTTCAGGAATAATTTCTCCTGCTTTTCTAAGAATAACCGTGTCTCCGATGCGCAGGTCTTTTTCGGCAATAAAATCCTGATTGTGCAGTGTGGCACGGCTGACGGTTGTTCCCGCCAAAAGGACCGGTTCAAACACACCAATAGGAGTCAAAACACCGGTACGCCCCACATTGACCTGGATATCTAACAGCTTTGTCTCTTTCTCTTCGGGTGGATATTTAAACGCTTCTGCCCATTTAGGAAATTTGGCTGTGCTGCCCAGAAGTTCCCTTTGTGCAAAAGAGTTTACCTTTATAACAGCGCCGTCGATCGAATATCCCAAAGTTCCTCGAAGATCACCAATACGGCGTACTTCTTGGATAGCTTCTTCTATGCTTATACACTTTTTATAAAATGGAGAAACAGTAAATCCCAAACGCTTTAAATAGTTTAAAGCTTCATCATGAAACTGGAGGCTTTCTCCATTGACTTGCTGTACGTTAAACACAAAAATATCCAACACACGTTGGGCCGTAATTCTCGGATCTTTTTGTCTTAAAGATCCAGCAGCGGCGTTGCGCGGATTTTTAAATAAACTTTCTCCGCTAAGTTCTTGCCGCGCACAAAGCTGGAAAAAACTCTCATGAGACATATATACTTCGCCCCGTACTTCTAAAAACGGAACCGGTTCCCGCAGCGTCAGCGGTACGGTGCGGATAGTGCGGATATTCTCCGTGACATCCTCCCCTACAAGACCGTCCCCTCGTGTGGATCCACGCACATATTTTCCATCTCGATATTCCAGCGCCACCGAAAGGCCATCAAATTTAGGCTCCACAATATATTCCGGATTCGATACTACTTCCCGGACCTTTCGATCAAAGTCACGCAGCTCCTCCTCAGAGAACGAATCATGCAGACTTTCTAGGGGCACCTCATGAACTACGGGCTCAAACTTGTTCATCGCCGGAGCACCGACCTTTTGTGTAGGGGAATCCGGCGTTATCAGCTCCGGATGCTGGGCTTCTAACGTTTGCAGCTGCCGATACAGCTTGTCATACTCAAAATCATCGATTTCCGGAGCGTCCTGCGTATAATATTTTTCGTTATGATAATTGATTTGCTCCCGAAGGCGTTCGATTTGTTTTTGCAATTCCTGATTTTCCAAAAGCTTCACCTTTTTCTTTTTATGGTTTCCTGAAGGCGATTCTATTCTCTTGTAGAATTTTCCTCATTTGGGTTCCATTTCTACTTTGCCTAAAAAAACAGCAAAGTAGATGGTATCATAAAACTAATACAGATTGCTTTATATTATAGCAGATCCTACTTATTATTTCGAGCCTTTTCTGTATTTTTTTGACAGAAGGCTCATCATTTTTCTCCACAAAACAAACAAATCATAATATAATGCTAAAAAATCGCATACACAACAATTTCTCTTAATTTTAAAGTGTTTTTTAAATACTTTTCAGTATTTTTTGTTTTGAAAAATCTATTCGTTGGGAATTATCTATCCTCATTGTTTGGCACTATTCTCCCGCCATAAACATTTCCGTGTTTTTAACAGCAAAGGCCCGGCATTTCTGCCGGGCCTTTGCTTAATATTGTATAAAATTTTATACGGGATGAATCTGTTTTGCGGCGTCGCCATGCTTACTGTCCACGCCATACTTCTTATCGCGGCGTTTCTTGAAGAAGTCAGTAGCCACCTTCGGGAACTGCGCGTAAGACAGCACATCTTCCTCCTGCTCAATCCATTCAGCACATTCTTTACGCAATGTATCAAGCTCGGGCTTGAGCAGATCGGCCGGACGACCAGTGATGGGTTCTTCATTGCCGATGATCTTCTTGCGGAACTCCGGATCAATCGGCATCGGCGTGGTGCCGTATTTGCCGGCAACAAGGCCTTTAAACTCGTTGGTGCACATCTTATAACGTTCACCCATAATTACGTTGAACACAGCCTGGGTGCCAACGATCTGCGAAGTGGGAGTAACAAGCGGCGGGTAACCGGAATCTTTTCGTACACGCGGAACTTCTTGGAGAACTTCCTCCAGTTTGTCCACCTTTCCGGCATCTTTCAGCTGCTTGAGCAGGTTGGAGAGCATTCCGCCCGGAACCTGATAAACCAGCGCCTTTGTGTTGGTGGCAAGCATACTCGGATCCAGCCGCCCACTGTCAATATACTTCTTACGCAGATCCATGAAATATTCACGGATTTCGTTGAGCAGCACTAAATCCAAACCGGTATCATACTCGGTATCCTTCAAGGCAGCGACAATGGACTCTGTCGGCGCGTGAGAAGTACCCAGCGCAAGCGGTGACATGGCCGTATCGACTACGTCAGCACCAGCCTCAATACCCTTGAGCAGACACATGCTTGCAAGGCCGGAGGTGTAATGGGTGTGAATCTGGATAGGAAGATCCACAGCCGCTTTCAAATCCTTTACAAGACTATATGTGTTATACGGAGTAAGCAGGGCTGCCATATCCTTTACACAAATGGAATCTGCTCCGGCATTCGCAATTTCTTTTGCGTACTTTACATAGTATTCGTTAGTAAATACGGGACCTGTTGTATAAGAAATCGCTACCTGAACATGAGCGCCTTCTTTTTTAGCAGCTTTGATTGCCGTTTGAAGATTCTTAATGTCGTTAAGAGCGTCGAAGATACGGATAATATCCATACCATTCGCCACCGTCTTCTGCACAAAATATTCTACTACATCGTCCGCATAATGACGATAGCCGAGCATATTTTGACCACGGAACAACATCTGAAGCTTCGTATTGGGGCAATGCTTACGGATTGTGCGCAGACGTTCCCATGGATCTTCATTTAAAAAACGCAAGCACGAATCAAATGTAGCTCCACCCCAGCACTCTAGCGAATGAAAGCCAACTTTATCCATTTTCTCTAAAATAGGAAGCATATCCTCAATGGGCATACGCGTGGCAATCAGAGATTGGTGTGCGTCGCGGAGCGTAGTATCTGTAATGCCAATTTTTTTCGCCATAACGATACCTCCTTACTGGAGGGAAACAAGCGGAGAACCGGAGTCAACACTGTCTCCCTTGTTTACATGAACCCCAGCAACAACAGCATCATGCGGAGCCATGATCTCATTTTCCATCTTCATTGCCTCAAGAACGACGAGAACGTCACCTTTCTTAACAGCCTTACCGGGTGCTACATTGACAGAAACAATAGTACCGGGCATCGGAGAGGATACGAGCTCTGCACCAGCAGCTGGAGCCGGAGCTGCGGGGGCAGCGGCTGGAGCCGGAGCGGGTGCGGCTGCCGGAGCAGGTGCGGGCGTCGGGGCTGCAGCAGGTGCCGGAGCTGCGGCGGGCGCCGGAGCGGAAAATCCGCCAGCAGTTTCTTCAACCTGAACATCATAAGCTACGCCATTTACTGTAATCTTAAGGTTTTTCATTTTCTTTTATCCTCCTAAAGATTTATGGAACAATTCTTAACCAGAACTTACATCTGAATATTGGCATGTTTCTTCGGCAGTCTCGAAACACGTTTTCCGGAAAGCATTTCAAGGTTTGCAACCACTTTTGCACGAGTTTCTTCTGGCAAGATAACATCCTCGATATATCCTTCAGCAGCTGCCTTCAGCGGGCATGTTTCTTTCTCTTTATACTCCTTGATGAGCTTCTTACGATCCTCAACCGGATTGGAGGAACCAGCTAAACGGTCGTTCCACAGGAACATAGCACCGGTTGCCGGAGAAATGGGAGAAACGGAAGCACTGGCCCATGCCATAGTTACATCTGCACCTGCGCCGCGGCCTGCTACTGCGATATAAACCGGGCCATAGGCTTCACCGGTGATAACCGTAACCTTTGCCGTTGTAGCTTCGGAATAAGCATTGGAAAGTTTTGAAGCTTCCCGCAGGGAATGGAATCCCTTTGCATTGACAATTGACACAACAGGAATAGCAAATGCATCACAGAAACGTACAAAACGCGCCGCTTTAGCACATGCATCTGCACAAATTTCATTTTCATAAGCAACAAAACCGGTTGTTGTGCCTGTAACCTGTGCAATACCTGTAATGACCGAAGTACCGAACTGCTTACCAAACTCGATAAAGGTTTCATCGTCAGATATAGCAGTAATTACATCTCTGGTGCTGGCTGCCGCTGTAAGAGGAGCAGCACTATTCATCCCCAAGGCATCTACAATCGGAGCGCCGGACAGGTTATTCGACGGCAGAGAAGTTACCAAAGTGCGAACTTTCGCGATGGCTTCTTCTTCTGTTTCAGAAACAATCTGGCACACGCCTATTTTAGCAGCCTCTTCTGCACTGCTATTCTCGCTGCCTGCCTCAATAGCAAGCTCCGCTTTTTTCGACATGACTACGACATCGGATCCAGCGGCAATCATAGCAGAGGTACCGATGCATGGACCAAGTACCAATGCAATTTGCGGAACAACGCCGGAAAGGTTGTTGCTATGAAGAAGGATTTCACCGTACGCAGCAACCATATCTCCACCTTCATTGAGACGACCGCCGATGGAATCATAAATTCCGATCACAGGAGCGCCGGTTTTTACGGCAAGATCGTAGATTTTTTTGATCTTAGAGGCCTGCGCCTTCGACATGGCACCGCCGTCAACATCGCTGTTTTGTGCAAAAACATAAGCCGGGCAACCTTCTACGGTACCGAAGCCAACGATTGCTTCGGCCGCTTTGTCGCCGGACTTTGCGAAAGCGTCGATCTCGTTAAAGGTTCCTTCATCAAACAGAAGACTGATACGCTTGTACGCACTCGTATTTTTTGCCGCATCACGAGAAGTTTGCAGTAATTCCGTATTGCTGGCAAGACTCATTATTGATTCCTCCATTCCTTTTGCTCCAGACCAAACCAGATCGGCCTTTTCCGCGGCGCTGTTTTTCCGGCTACGGGAAACATCCATCATTTTTCACAGTATGGCCCTACAAAATAATCAACTATAATTATAAGCGAATAATCCAAAATTGACAAGATACTGCGAAACAAAAACTTAAAAAACTGCCATATTTTTTCTATAAAATCAAGAAGAAACCTATCCTGTATTTTCCTTAGTAAAATATTATTTTTATTTTTGGGTGATATGCACAATATGTATTAAATCAGTTGCAACCCAACCGTCTTCACCCGTAAAACCAAGCGGACGCAGAAGCGGTTCAAGAGGGGGAATATGAGAAGTGATGCGGTATGCGCCGTGATTCGCTCCATAGGAAGCTGCTGCACGCATCAAAAAATCGGCAAGGAATATGTTCTGCGCAGGCAAAGCCTGTGCAACCAGATTTCCCTCCAATTCCATAGCAAGCATTCTCACCACAGAAGATCGTATATCTATCGCTACCCAGCCTATTGTTTTACCGCCGTCCGTCATTTGCAGCAGCTGCGCATCAGCGTCTGCCTCTGGGACGTTTTTCAAAATCGCTGCGCGTTCTTGGGCGTTTTGCACCGGGCTTACCTGAAGCATCTTCGCTCCCCCTTCCCTTGTTTGATAATTTTGCCGCAGCCTCCAGCCTGCGCACCTCTTCTCCTGTAAGGCGCCGCCACTGGCCGGGTTGAAGCATTCCTATTTTAATGGGGCCAATGGCAATCCGACGCAGCCTTGCTACTTCCAGTCCGATTGCTTCGCACATTTTGCGAATCTCTCGGTTGCGACCTTCATACAATACAATTTCCAGCACTACGCGGCCCGGTTCCTGCGAAATGACCCGTACATCCGCGGGAGCCGTTTTCCTGCCGTCTATTTCGATTCCTACCGCGATTTGTGTGAGCTGATCCTCACTGACACAAGGACGCACCGTAACGCGATACGTTTTCGGCACATGCGCAGATGGATGCATCATTGCATTGGCAAAGGCGCCGTCGTTCGTCATAAGCAGCAGCCCTTCCGACTCTCGGTCAAGCCTCCCCACGGGATACACTTCCGGCCGTATGTTCCGCTTATTTC
>CALWIX010000150.1 GCA_944380825.1 uncultured Clostridia bacterium
GAGCCATTTTGGTATGCGGTTCTATGGATGAGGCGGTGCGTTTTGCAAACGATCTGGCGCCCGAACACTTAGAGGTCTGCTGCGCAAATCCCACAGAATATATTGGCCGCATTGACAACGCCGGTTCGGTATTTTTGGGCAGCTATTCGCCCGAGCCGTTAGGCGATTATTTTGCCGGCCCGAACCATGTTTTGCCTACAAGCGGCACAGCCCGGTTTTTCTCGCCGCTTTCGGTAGACAGTTTCGTCAAGAAATCTAGTTTTATTTACTATACAAAGTCAGCGCTGCAAGAGGCGAGCACCGAAATTGTCACCCTTGCCAACGCAGAGGGACTGACAGCCCACGCGAATTCTATCAAAGTGAGGTTCCCGGCCGATGTATGAACTCAATGATAAGGTCAAAAACTTAAAGCCGTATGATCCGATTTGCGGGGCATATAAAATCCGCCTCGACGCGAACGAATCCTTTCTCGCCCTGCCGGAGGAAATCCGTTCAGAGATTTTTCAGAGGATGGATAAGTCCTCATGGAATCGTTATCCGGATCCTACTGCCACAGGGGTATGCCGCGCTTTTGCAGAGTACTATGGTGTGCCGCAGGAATGTGTGGCGGCGGGCAACGGCTCGGACGAATTGATTCTGATTTTGCTTTCGTCTTTTCTGAAAAGCGGCGAAAAGCTGCTGACTATCTCCCCAGATTTTTCTATGTATAATTTTTACGGCTTTATCGCTGAAGCGGAGAATCTCAATTTGGCAAAACCGGATACAATGAAGATAGATCCGCAGGAAGTGATCCAAACTATCCGTGAAAAAAATGCGCGGGTTGTCATTTTTTCGAATCCCTGCAATCCTACCGGTCAAGGTCTCACGCGGCAAGAGGTCCGAAAGATTATCACATCCGTAGACGCTCTGGTGATCCTGGACGAGGCTTATATGGATTTTTGGAGCGAAAGCATGATTGGCGAAGCGTCTCAATATGATAATTTGATTATTTTGCGTACATGCTCGAAAGCCTTTGGCATGGCCGCGATCCGCCTTGGATTTGCTGTGGCGAATAAGCGTCTTATCGATGTGATCCGCGCCGTAAAATCGCCGTATAATGTCAATACATTTACCCAGATAGCAGGGGAAACGGTACTGTCCTATAAGGATCTGCTGCGTAAAGGTACGCAGCAGATTATAGAATCTATAAAAGATCTGTCGAAAGAAATTGCGGCCATTGCGCAAGAATTCCCAGGAACGTTCACACCATACCCTACCTGTACGAATTTTGTGTTTTTGCATTGTGAAAAGGCGGAGCAGATTTTTCAGAGCTTGCTTTCTAGGGGGATAGCCGTTCGGTTGTTCCGTTTTGCCGATAGGGGGAACTTTCTGCGCATTACGGCGGGAAGCCCGCAAGAAAACGCAGCACTGTGCACAGCGCTGCGCGAGATCCTAAAGGAGGGCTAAACCATGCGTACAGCGGAACAAACTCGAAAGACGAAAGAAACAGATGTAACGGTTTCCTTGTCGCTCGATGGCGGCGATGTGGAGATCTCTACGGGGATCGGTTTTTTTGATCACATGCTCACAGCTTTCGCAGTACATGGCGGTTTTGGATTGAAAGTAAAAACCATAGGTGATTTGGAAGTGGATTGCCACCACACCATAGAAGACACCGGCATCGTGTTAGGAAAAGCATTTGCCAAGGCCCTCGGCGATAAAGCGGGGATTGTGCGTTTTGGAAGCTTCTTTGTTCCCATGGATGAGGCTCTCGCTTTTGCGGCGGTGGATGTCAGCGGCAGGCCATTTTTGGTGTTTCAAGCAGAATTTCCAGAGGAGCGCGTCGGCGGCTATGATACATGTATGACCCAAGAATTCTTCCGCGCTTTTGCCATGAACGCGGGACTGACGCTCCATCTTCGGTTGGAATATGGAAAAAATTCGCATCATATTGCTGAAGCGCTGTATAAAGCGTCGGCACACGCCCTGCGTCTTGCCGTGGCTCCTTCGGGATCTGGCGAAGCTCTTTCAACAAAGGGCACGCTTTAAAGCGCGCGAAAGAAGGAGCAAACGGGAGACATATCTCCCAAATGAAAGGATGGATCAAATTGATTCTGTTTCCGGCAATCGATATGAAGGACGGACAGTGCGTAAGGCTCCGTCGCGGCGACTATCAAACGGCGCACCGCGTAGCCGAGAGTGTTGTGGGTACGGCGAGACAATTTGCCCAAGCAGGCGCCCAGTGGATTCATATGGTAGATCTTGATGGCGCCAAAGACGCAAAGCCGGTCAACGCTGACCTCGTTTTTCAGGCAGCGAAGGAAAGCGGACTAAAAATTGAAATTGGCGGTGGAATCCGCACCATGGAAATTATCGATTTCTATTTAAATCCGCAAACAGAAAATCCCGTTTCGCGCGTTATATTGGGTTCGGCGGCCCTGAAAAATCCGACGCTTGTGCGCGAAGCAGTAAAAAAATATGGAGATAAAATAGCTGTGGGGATCGATGCGCGCGACGGTAAGGTTGCGGCAGAGGGATGGCTTGATACTTCCAGTGTGGAGTATTTGGAACTTGCCCGACGGATGGAGGATGTAGGAGTAAGCTGCATCATCTTTACGGATATTGCGCAGGACGGCATGCTCTCCGGTCCCAATTTAGAGCAGCTCGCAAGGCTCAACGAGGCGGTTTCTTGCAACATAACGGCAAGCGGCGGCGTAAGTGGGCCAAACGATCTGCGCGCCCTGAAAAAATTGGGCTTGTATGGCGTAATTTGCGGAAAAGCCCTCTATACCGGCGCTTTGGATTTGAAAGAGGCGCTGCAAATCTGTGGGAGGGAAGCGAAATGACGCAGTTACAACATAACACGCCGGAAGAACTCGAGCGTTTTTTCCAAAAGGGGGATCTGATTCCGGCCATTGTGCAGGAGGCCTCGACCGGTCAAGTGCTGATGCTGGCGTACATGAACCGCGAGTCACTGCAAAAAACACTGGAAACCGGATACACATGGTTCTATAGCCGTTCACGGCAAGAACTCTGGAATAAAGGAGCAACGTCCGGCCATGTGCAGAAAATACACCGAATTTTCAGCGACTGCGACGATGATACGCTGCTTCTGTTAGTGGATCAAACGGGCGCGGCTTGCCATACGGGATCACATAGTTGCTTTTTTAACGAGATTTGGAGGGATACCGATGAATGATGTCATGAGAGATTTGTATGCCACTGTGTTAAGCAGACGGGAAGAAAAAAAAGAAGGCTCTTACACCTGTTATCTGTTTGAGCAGGGGATCGATAAAATCCTGAAAAAATGCGGTGAAGAGTGCAGTGAGGTCATCATTGCGGCAAAAAACGGAAAAAATGAAGATACGGTGCAGGAAATTTCTGATCTGATTTACCATCTCACCGTTTTAATGGTAAATGAGGGAATCGCCCTGGAAGATGTCGAAGAAGTGCTTGCACAGCGCAGTCAAAAGCAGGGGAATCTGAAAAAATTTCATCAAGTAGACAAAAACACCTAATCTGTTTGTATTATAAACCTTCTAAAAAAGCCCTTTCTCCCCTCAATTTGTAGAGGGAGAAAGGGCTTTTTCTGTCTCTTTACATCCGCTTATGCCATTTAAGCAAAAGTGCCGAATTGATAATCACCAGCACAGAACCCGCGTTGTGGACTAAGGCTCCTACAACCGGATTCAAAATCCCGGCAATCGCAAGAAAAACGGCGATAAAGTTGAGTGTCATAGAGAAAATGAGATTGAGCCGAATGGTAGTCATCATCCGCTTAGAGAGACGTATAAGGTGAGGAAGCTCGCGGATCTCGTCGTTAACGAGCGCAATATCGGCAGCTTCCACCGCGATATCGCTGCCGATTCCGCCCATCGCAATTCCAACATATGCTTTTTTCAGCGCAGGCGCGTCGTTTATGCCGTCACCGATCATGCAGACATTTTGCCGCTCCTTTTGGTAAGAGTCAATCCAGTGCAATTTATCCTCCGGAAGGCACTGCGCGTGGTATTCACAAATACCTAACTCTTCAGCAATGTGCCTAGCAGCGCTTGCATGGTCGCCGGTGAGAAGAACGGGCTGCACACCAATCTGTTTGAGAGTATGTATAGTTTCGGCTGCGCTGGTGCGCACGCTGTCTGAAAGGGCTAAGAATCCAGCCAATTTTCCGTCTATCGCTGTGTAAATGACGGTGCAGCCTTGATCACACCACACCTGTGCATTTTTAGCTGCTTCTTCAGGTATGGAAATCTGGGCTTCTAAGAGCATCTCAGTGCTGCCGCAAAGTACTTCTTTTCCGCAAATTCGAGCAGAAACGCCGCGCCCCGGAATCATTTGAAAGCTTTCCGGTGCAAAAAGTTCCTCCTTGGCAGATTTTTTCCAGCATTCCACAATCGCTTTTCCCAAAGGATGTTCCGATCTCTGCTCCGCGGCCGCCGTGTAGCGATAAACTTCACAATCCGTCCATACACCGCCGCTTTGTATTCCCACCACTTCCGGCTTGCCATAAGTAAGCGTTCCTGTTTTATCAAAAGTAACTTTCTGAGTTCCTGCCAAACGCTCCAGAGCGTCACCCTCACGCACTAAAAATCCGTGCTTGGTAGCGTTTCCGATAGCGGCCATAATGGCGGTGGGTGTCGCAAGAACAAGAGCACAAGGACAGAATACGACCAAAATCGTAACGGCACGGATAATTTCGTGGGTAAAGATCCATGTCAGTACCGAGGCGGACAAAGCGGCGACAACGATCCAAGTAGCCCAGCGGTCTGCAAGACTTACAATTTTAGCCTTTCCGGCGTCTGCCGATTGTACAAGGCGAATCATTCTTTGAATGGAACTGTCTTCACCGACACGGGTAGCCTGCATCTCGAAGGTGCCGAATTGGTTGACTGTGCCGCTGAAAACGTCATCGCCGGGCTGTTTGTCTACTGGGAGCGATTCCCCCGTCATAACCGCCTGATTGACAGAGGTTTGTCCGGATAGAATGATCCCGTCTACGGGGATTGTTTCTCCAGCCAGCACGCGCAGCCTATCATTTACGGCTACCCCCTCGGCAGGGATTATTTCCTCCTTGCCATCTACAATACGTCGGGCAATACGAGGGGTAAGGTGCACAAGTTTTTCGATTCCGGCACGCGCTTTGGCGACGGTTAACTCCTCCAGTAAAGAACCAATCTGCATAATGAAAGCCACTTCGCCGGCGGCAAAAATTTCCCCAATGATAACAGAGGCGATCAGGGCAAGTGAAACGAGAACATCGGCTTTAATATCAAAGCGAGTGACAAGGCCCACTATCGCATCTTTGAGAATGGGAATCCCGCATAGCACAATAGCTACCCACGCCGCGTCTAGGGGCAGATGGCCAATATCAAAGAAACTGACGATCAGCGAACATCCGCCGAAAATCAGAAGGAGAATATCGCGTTTTGTCTTGTTTGTAAACCATTCCTTCCCAAATGCTTTCATCTCAAACACTCCTTGACAATATACAATTAGGGGTATGGGTATATTATACCCCTAGGGGTATATCTTGTCAAGCATTTCCAGATGGAGGCAATACACAAACAATGTGCAGTCACATTCTACTTTTTATGTTGCGGCAGCTGTGCATAAGTGTATATGAGAAGAGAAATTGCGCACCATTAGGACATCCGAGAGAAGTGCTCGATGGCTTTGGCAAATTCTGCGATAGTTTTATCGGCATCGCCGTGCTCAATGCCATCGCGGACACAGTGATTCAGATGTCCTTCTAAAACGATCTGTCCTACTTTATGCAGCGCGCTTTTGGCAGCATTGATCTGTACAAGAATATCTTCACAGGGAATATCTTCGTCCACCATTTTGTCGATCGCATTGACCTGTCCAATAATTTTTTTCAGCCGGCGGTGCAGATTGGCTGCATCCATACATTGTTTCATAAAATTCATCTCCGTCCCCAAAAATAATGCGAAGTATGCAAGTGATAAAAAGACAAAAATTAAACTTGAGAAGAGGGGGTGTTTTTCCAGTGATAAAACTGTTCCAAAAACCAAATCTGCCCAGCTTCGAAAGAACGTCCGTTAAGATATTCCAAAATTCCTGCGGGAGTAGAAAATGCAAATGTCAGCTTATAAGAGTAGAGCGCCTGATAATGAAATCCACAATGTTTGTTAAGGGCGTTGGAACCATATTTTCCATCGCCAACCAGAGGATGACCAATAGAAGCGAGATGCGCTCGGATTTGATGCGTGCGTCCGGTAAGCAAATCGACTTCTAAAAGGCTGTAAGGGTGACCCTGCGGCGAGCAGAAATCCAGCGTGCGGTATCGTGTTCGAATGGTCTTAGAATCCGCGGAAGACCGCTGAGAAATGTACACACGGTTTTGGCTTTCGTTTTTTTCGAGAAATCCCTCTAAAGTTGCTTCCTTTTTTTCCATACGTCCGTGGACGATGCACAGATAAAGCTTTTTTAGCTCTCTATTCCGCACTTTGTCGTTCATAATGCGGAGGGCTTCCGCGTTTTTGGCCGCCATGACAATACCGCCTGTATTGCGATCGATACGGTTTATAAGAGCGGGTGCAAACGAATTTTCTTCATCGGGATGATATTCTCCTTTATTATACAAATAATGCTGTATACGCGCAATTAAAGAATCGAAGTGATAATTTTCGTCCGGATGAACAATCAATCCCGGTTTTTTATCGAGGATCATAATGTTTTCGTCTTCATAAAGGATGGAAAGTTTATCGGGTGCTTTCAAAAAATCGTATTCTTTGGGAGATTGCTGCAAAAATTCGTCCTGAAGATACAGAGAAAGCACATCCCCCTGCGCAAGCCGTGTAGAAATTTCGCAGCGTTTGCCGTTTACCTTAATATCCTTTTTTCGGATGCGTTTATACAGCATCGATTGCGGTAGATTAGGATACGTTTTCGTCAAAAATTTATCGACACGCTGTCCCGCATCATTGGCGCCAATGGTTACAGTTTTCATAAAAGTCCTCCGAAATACAACATACATAGCGGTCATGGATTCTCTATATCTATATTATTATAACACACGACGGCGCACAAAAAAAGCGGAAAAAATCCAATAAATTGTGACTTTCCTTGCGTTTGCCTAAAAAGAGAGCAATATATAGATAAAAATTTTTTATATTAAAGCCGTTTTTTGTGATATAATTTTACTGAAGTAATATAGGTTAAAGCGTCGAAGAATGCGCGCCCCATACGGCGCATATACAAGTTGCCGGAGTTGGGAGGGAAAGGTATGCTTTATGAGTGCTTAAATCCTGAATGCTTAGCCGTCTTTCAAAGCAGATACATTCCTTCCGTATGTCCGCAGTGCGGAGGGGCGGTTTTACAATCCGTAGAGGACGAAGGAGACGCAATACAAGCGGAATATAGCTGTAAAGATCTTGTGAAAATGGGCCTTTCCCTTTTTTCCAGCCGGAAAGAGGAAGAGCAGCGCTGCAGAGCGTATGGATATTTTCGGGAAGCTGCTCAAAAAAGGGATCCAGAGGGACTGTTTTATCTGGGATTGTGTTTTGAGCTGGGTTATGGCGTGAAAACAAATCTGCGGCGTGCTGTCCATTGTTACCAAGCGTCCTCCGATTTGGGATACCATACAGGAACCTGCAGCTTAGCCTACTGTTATCTCAATGGTATCGGTGTGGAAGAAAATGCTGTAAAAGCGGCCGAGCTTTATAGAAAAGCGGCAGAAAGTGGGAACCTTCGCGCGCAGACGAATCTGGGCGTTAGTTATTCTAAAGGGATCGGCGTAGAATACGATCCCCAAAAAGCGTTTTTGTGGTATTATGTTGCCGCAGAATTTGGCTATAAACCGGCTATGCTGCGGTTGGCGGCCTGCTATAAAAATGGGTTTGGCGTTCGTAAAAATCCCAGCGAAGCCTTACGGCTTTACCGTATGCTAGAAAATGATCCGGAGCCAGAGCCGGAGGCCCTCATTGCTATAGGGCTTTTTTACGAATCCGGAGAAGCGAACCTTCCCAAAGATGGAGGAAAAGCGTGGGGATACTATTCTCTGGCCGCTTCTTATGGAAGCGCCGAGGCACAGTGGCGGATGGGACGCTGCTGCGAGCACGCCATCGGCGTAAAATGGAATATGGATCTGGCTATGGAATATTATACCCAAGCCGCACGCGGCGGCTGTGCCGAAGCGCAGAATGAACTGGGAAAGTGTTACGAGTTTGGAAGAAGCGGCGTCAAAAGTGATCCCAGCCGAGCGTTTGCCTATTACCGGCTTGCAGCACTGCATGGATTGCCAGAGGGGATTTTTCAGCTGGGCCGTTGCTATGAAAAGGGAGTTGGCACTTGTCCGGATGTAAAACATGCTGCTTATTTTTATCAAAGAGCGTCCCAATACAACAATCAAGAAGCGCAGTATTCCTTGGCAAAAGCGTACCGGTACGGCCGCGGTATCGAGAAGGATCGCAAAAAAGCTTTCTATTGGATGCGCCGTTCGGCTAATAATGGATCTGCGAAAGCCTCCGTCCTTCTGGGACGGTGGTACTTCCACCAGAACGATCTAATCGAGGCAATCCGGTGTTTTCATAAATTTGAAAGGCAGACAGGTGGAAAATCGGCATGTTCGTGTTTTTATTTGGGGCGCTGTCATCTAAAAGGAACCTCGGGACAAGATCGTGAAAAAGCGATTTCTCTGTTAAAAATGGCGGAAGCTTTCCGCCAAGAGCATTATTCCAAAATGGCATCCGACCTTCTCAAACGATTGCAGATGTATAGCAGAGATGGCCCGCCTATACCGCAGGAAAAATTGATATGAAGTAAAATAACCGCCACAAAGTAAAGCTTTTAATGCGGTGTAAAAAAGAGGAAGAGGATGGCTTCGGTCGTCCTCCTTTTTGTATTGTGATAATAAAAATAAGGTGTAATATAATTCGCACCGATCAAAAGGGATCACTTTAGGTTGAAAGTTTCCGAAAAGCTAGAGAAAAATAGAAGGGCTGGGAATTGATCGGGCGTGTTAAATATAGTAAAATCTAAAAATAGAAAATAGCGGAAAGGGGAAAATGTATGGGGCAAAGCAAAATTTTAATTTTTGCAGGTACCACAGAAGGCCGCCTGCTGGCATCAGAACTGGCAGATAGGTTTGCTGTAACGGCATGTGCGGCGACAGAGTATGGCGCGGATCTTCTGCGCAAGGAGAGAAAAAACATCTGTGTCCACTCTGGCCGTCTGGAAAGAAAAGGGATAGAAACTTTGCTGCAGGAGGGATTTTTCTGCGTAATAGATGCCACCCATCCCTATGCAAAACAAGTAACAGAAAATATTCGGCAGGCCTGTCAAGAAATCGAAGTCCCATACTACCGCCTGCACCGCCAAGAGAGCAATTTGGAAAGTGCACAAACGGTGAAAGGAGCCGAAGAAGCGGCCGCCTTTCTCACAGAAACAGAAGGCAATATTCTTCTCACAACGGGCAGCAAAGAGATAGAACCGTTTCTAATTATAAAAAATTGGCAGGAAAGAATCTATCTGCGCGCTTTGCCAACGATAGAGAATCTAGAGAAATGCAGCCGTTTAGGAATCCCACCTTCCCATATTTGTCTTATGCAAGGGCCTTTTTCCCGGGAAATAGAGGAATCTTTTTTAAGACATTGGAAGATTCGATATGTTGTTATGAAGGATTCCGGCAAAGAAGGGGGAACACAAGAGAAACTTTTGGCAGCAAAGAGCTGCGGCGTGCAGGCGGTGGTTTTGGTTCGTCCTGCCGAGCCGGACGGATATTCTATGGAGCAGCTAGTAAAGATTCTGGAAAAAAACGAGAAGGGTGGTAAAAGTTGAAAGAAGTAAAACGCGGATTTGATCCAAAGGATACCCTGGAATTTAGTCCAAAATCATCGGAAAAACTCAAAAGGGCGGCCGAAGAAATCTATTTTTTGCTCAATCGCGGATATGATGTGGGGCAGGCGGCCACGTTTGTTGGAAATCACTATCTGCTTTCCCAAAGACAGCGCATGGCACTCGTTCGTATGCTGTCGTCAGAAAAATCAGTTCTGCTGCGGCGAGAAAAAGAGCAGTCCAAGCCGGGAACTCCTTTGCAAATTGACGGATTTAATCTGCTTATCACGTTGGAGGTAGCGCTCTCCGGCAGTCTGCTGCTTGCGGGAATCGATGGAACGATCCGAGATTTAGCGGGGCTGCGGGGATCATACCGAATTGTAGATAAAACAATCGAGGCTGTAGAGTTGCTTTTGAATTATATAGAGAAGCTCCAAGTCCCAGAAGTTATTTTTTATCTTGACGAGCCTGTTTCTAATTCGGGCCGTCTGCGCGAATTGCTTCTAAAAAAGGGGCAGGCATATCCTTTTTATATGCAAGTACATATTGTACCGAATCCAGATCGTGTTTTACACGGTTGTGAAAATGTTGTTACATCAGATGCCATCATCCTCAACGAATGCGTTAGCTGGTATAATCTAAGCCGTCGTATTGTAGAGAATTGCATTCCTGAAGCTTGGGTGTTCCGGCTGCCTATTTTCGTATAAAAGAAAACCCCCGTTCTCCAGAGTTCTCTGAAAGACGGGGGAGACGTTTTGGATCAGCGACTCAAGCCTGCTGAAGAATGGCGGCAAGATCGGATTCGGGTGTGGTAGTAGGATGAATGTGGAAATGATCCACAAGATATTGCAGCACATTGGGAGAAAGAAAAGCGGGCAGCGTGGGGCCGAGATAGATGTTTTGAATACCTAGAGAAAGAAGCGTCAAAAGGATACAGACAGCTTTTTGCTCATACCAGGAAAGTACGA
>CALWIX010000151.1 GCA_944380825.1 uncultured Clostridia bacterium
TCTTTCGAGCATTGGGGGATCTCCTCGCTTCTCCAGCTCTTCGAAAACACCGGATTGGATGCGTTGGCGGATGAACTCCATGAACCGGTCGTAGTCATAGTCATCCTCATCAAGCTGATCCAAAAAAGTCACCACGAATAGAATCTGCTGGATCTTTCCACTTTCTACAATCTGGCAGACAAAGCCCTTCTCCGTTTCGCTAAACGGCGCGCGCGCATGGATGGGAATGACTACCGCGTCGGCACTTGCAATCGCCTCGATGGTAATTCGCGTCAAGCGCTCGTCGTCGTTAAGACCGGGCGTATCCAGTATATCCACATGATTCTGGCAAATCACGGCCGGAACCTGCACTACTGCTTCCCGAATCTGTGCGGCTATCCCTGCGCTTTCGTTCGTCATTTTTGTGACGTAGTCCGCAAGATCCTCCACAAGGATCTTCTTTGAGCTTCCGTCGCGAAAAAAAACAGCCGCTTCTGGACGCTCTCCATACGTAATACGGTTGACTGTCGCCGTCGTGGGTGTAGCGTCAGCCGGAAGTATTCTTGCGCCCAGAAGCGCGTTGATGAGCGAGCTTTTCCCCCTTTTGAACTCTCCCATTACAGCGACGCAGTACCGTTTATTTTTGATGAGATCCTTGCACTGCTCCAAATGTGTAAGAATCTGCGGTTCAAACTGCAAAATAGAGACCATCTCTTGTATGCGTACTAGTGACTCATGCAGTCTATACTCTATATTTTTATACTCCGCCGGCATTTTCTCCCTCCTTCAGCCGCTGCGCCCTCATTTTTTCTGCGACAGCTGCGGAAAATATGCTGCAAACACATGGCGCAGCTTCTGTTTGCTGGGAAGTCCCAGCTTTCTCAAAACGCCGGTTTGTTGGTTCGCTATCGTTTTGCTGGACGAATGCAGCGCTACATTCTGTCCGAGCATATACCCAAACACGCTGTATTCCGCCGGCGTGAGGACGCTGAGAATCGCCGAGCAGATCAGGTGCGCCTGCGGTGTGACACCGCAGGCCGTCTCGCGGATGGTGGGAACCAATAAGGAAAACTGACTTTTGAGCACATAGCCGGAAGCAAACGACTGTGTGCTCGCGCGAATCACGATATCTGGATTATCAAACGAGGTAAGTATGATAATCCGCGCATTGGTTTCAAGCCGTATACGCCGAGCCGCTTCGATTCCGTCCATTTTTCCGGACGTTAAGTTCAGATCCATCAGCACAATATCCGGCGCCTCCCTCACAGCGCAGTCACATGCCTGCACGCCTGAAGCACACGGCGTGCATAGTTCAAAATCTTCCTGTCCCTCTACGGCTCGGGCGATTAAATATCTATAATCCTCATCATCCTCCACAATCATGATACGGATTTTCCCCATCTTCTCGCCCCCTCCTTTTTCTTCGTTTCGTCCTCACAGGAAAATAGAGTGAAAAAGTGCTCCCATGTTGCGGTTCTGTTTTTACATGGATACTGCCATCGTGGGCATTGACAACATTCCAGCAGTAATACAGACCAAGGCCCAGATTCTGATTTGTCATTTTGGTGGTATAGTACGGCTCGAACAGCCGCTTGACATCCTCCTGCACAATGCCGCATCCGCTATCGCTCACGGAAATCACCGCCTGTTTTTTCTTGGCAAAATATTGATACGAAAGCGTCACCTCTCCACTATCTGCGATAGCATCCACAGCATTGGCAATCAAGTTGCGCAAAATTTCTTCCAAATGAGCCCTGTCGCAGAAAAGAGGTTCCTTATCACATACGGCGATATATACGACTACATTTTTACTAGGCGGAGCTACGAATTCTTTTTTGATCTCCCGAAAAATTTCTTCCACCACGCAGTACTCTGGAACAATCACGATTCTATCAGAATACATCTGCGTTTTATTGATAAACTGCTTTAATCTGCTGACCGAACGCTGGATAATCTCCAGCTCCTGTGCGGATACCCCCTGTTTTTCGAGCAGTTTGGTACACCACTCGATTTTAGACAGATCGTTTTTCAGAGCGTGACCAATATACTGCGTATTTTTCTGAAGCACCTTATTGCCGCTGCTCCAGTCATAAAGCTCCCGGCGAAATCTCATTCCCCAGATTCCGTCGCGGAACGCGTGGTAAAGACAGTAAATAAGGATGAAAAGAACCACCAGCAAATTAATCTTCCAAATTTTGCTTAGATACGGAATTCCTAACGCGTGGTAGGGGAACGCCGAAAACAGCCAGACCCACAACGGTACCAGGATACTGACTGCCGCAAGCCTTCTTTGCTGGTAACGATTGCTCAGCCGTTCTATACGCAGCCGGTGGACGAGGATGATGGTGGCTAGAATACCTGCGCACCAATTATATAACGCTACCGCAAGACAGAATCCTGTATCGCTTTGGTAAAAGAGTGTTTGTGTACAGGGATAGCGAATCGAAAATAACACTGCCGGAAGATAAGACGCCATGCAAAACCATCGGAATCGTTTGGGCATCTGCACATCCATGCGATGAAAATAGAAACAAAAGATCAACACGGCAGGCATACTTAAATAATAAAAAACGGCGCTGAGTAGGGAATAAAGTGTCTGCGAAAAGGCAACGCTCCAATATCCATCATGGATGAGCATAGGTCTTAAGGTATAATACAAAAACTCTTTGAGCGCTCCAACGCTGAACGTCATTCCGCCAATAAAGCACCATATATTCAGTTTGTTGTGAGGATTGGAAAACAGAATCAGAAGAAATACAACCCAGATTAGTACCGTAAACAGCAGAAGAAGCTCCCCCGGAAGATTTCCAAAAGCATCCCCCACTTCTTTCGAAAAATTAGGCATTCCTCCACACTCCCCCAACCCTCTTTCTATCCCTTTGGGGGATGCAGGGTTATGGTTTTATTATAACATTTGTCGAAGAAATAAAGAATTTGTTTCTTCCCAAATTTTATGGGAATTTCTGTAAAAAAACTTTTTAAAGGGCAAACGTTTAAAACAGACAACAGAAAAACACCCCCTGACATAGTATTGTTCCTACATCAGGGGGTATTGCTATATCAAAAGAAAGTATATGTATCTTATTCTTCCATAAGCGCAGGCGTTTTTATTTTTTATTATGTTCTATGCGTTACCGCTGAAGTGCCCTTTTCGCGCAGATAAGTCGATTCTAGATCGGACAGGTGCAGCTTTACAGCTAACGGATATTTTTCGTATGCTTGGCTGATAGCAAAGCTCCCGCCTCTAGCGGCCTCATCAAACCCTCCCATGTGCCAGCGTATGGCCATTGCTTCGGACGTTTTCAGCCGCACGAACCGTTCAATCAAAAATACAGATTTTTCTCCATGGCCGTATGGGAACACATCCTCGATTGTATAATACGGTTGACGCTCCCATTGACCCGTCTTTTCATTTTTTACATTGCGGGTCGATACCTTGTAAAACTGCGCTTTGCAAATATCATGCAGCAGTGCACACAAAGCAAAACTTTCCTCGCTGTCTATCTCTTCTTCAAAATGCTTTTCACGCATCACATGGTAAACACTCAAGCTGTGTTGTACTAAACCCGATTCACAGGCAAAGTGATACTTTGTACTTGCCGGAGCAAGAAAAAAGTCGGTTTTTTGCAGCCATTCCAAAAGTTCTGCACTTCCTGGGCGATGGATATTCTTCTGATAAATTTCTTCAAATTCCTGTTGATATAAATTTTCCATATTTCTCT
>CALWIX010000152.1 GCA_944380825.1 uncultured Clostridia bacterium
GAGATGTATGTGCCTAAAAGAAAAATCTATATAGTTAAAAGTTTAATAGCAAGAAAAGATTCGCCGAGAGGCTCCCGTACGATCCAAAGCTGCCGCAAGCGGCAGACCCAGAACGGCTACCACAACCAGTTCTCCTGCTCCAACTGACAATGCTCCCGAAGCGAACGCGGTCAGATCCATCCCACCGCCGGGTACGGCCAGCCACCCTAGTTCAAGGCCGATAATAAGGGCGTTAGCCAGTACAGGACAAAGGGCCGACGCCACCGGTATTCCATGAATTCGCACGTCCCGCGCAAGATATCCCGCGGTGGCGGCAAGAAAAGTAGCCGCTGTGCCGCAGATCCAGTCAATGGGCCCCAAGGGGCTTGCAAGGTTCGAGAGGAAACATCCCAGCGTCAGGCCGGGAATCGCTGCCGGTGTAAATACCGGAAGGATCGTAAGTGCCTCCGAAAACCGAAACTGCACCGCATTGTAAGCCAAATTCATCGACGCGGCAACATAAGTGAGCACCGTGTAAATCGCGGCAATGGCTGCGCTCTGAACGAGAAACAGCACCTTTTTCGAAATTGTTTTTTGCATGATAGAAAACCTCCGTAGTTTGTTTTATAGTCAGGAGCTTGCGACTGACTGCCCTCCCTATGTGTACATAAGCGCCGCGTGAAAACCCGATTCCGCCCGCTGGCACACAGTAGTAGAACGGCAAAAACTAGCATACTACGAAACCGAAAAAAAAGCAAGATTTAACTTAATGTTTTTCGTTTTTTCCTAAATTTTCTTACAAAAAGGGCCTCGGGCCCCTTTTTGTAAGAAAAAAAGAACCCGAGGTAAAATAGAAATGCTATGTGCCAAAAACAAATTTATGTCAATCCCCGCGCAGGGCGATATAAAAATACTGTCCGTAGTCCATGTTCATATTTTCTAAGTTATCCCCTTCAATGGGACTCAGTTGTGTCTGCGAAACTGTCATGATGTTTCCGAACAGAGAGACGCCTTTCGTACCGGCGAGCTGGGTGGCAATTCCAAAATTTGACATAGAATATCCGCCAGAGTACACCTCTACCGGACCGCAGTCTGAACGAAACACAATTACGGCCGCAGGCGAAAATGGAAGAGTAATTTCCTGTGATTCCTGCCCGTCACCCACATAGCTTCCCGTAACAGCGGGAGAAGAAAAGGCGCTGCGATCCGACTGCGAAAGATGAACCTCGGTGTTGGATGTGTGGGAATACACTGCCTGATCGATAGCGGCGTTGTCCTGCACAAAATCAGTACGTTTCGGTTTATCCGTGCCGAGCCATTGGTTCAGACCAAGATGTTCTGTTTTATTGGATGTTGGCATAAAAATCCTCCTTAATCGTGATACACATCGATCTCATCCCAAGAGAGATCAGCGCCGTCCATTTCATTAAAGGTTAAATCCAGTTCGTCCACCCTGTTCCATAAAAGCAGGCTGAAGTCAAAATCCCACACTAAGTGTGCTGGAAGGAACTCCGAGGCTGCCCGTTTCATAGCCTCCTGCTCCGTTAAATCGGATAGAATACGGATGCAGCTTACGAGGATTTCTCCTTTCTCCGGCCGTTCTACAATAGATACGTCGAAACCGGAGGCAATCACAGCTCGCTCGATAGCTTCCCGCGTAACGTCGTTTTCCGTCACACAAAGTCGTGCCAGCAGCATCTCCCGGCGATCCTCTAAAGGTAAATCGGTCTTTTCTGGGCCGAATAGCAGCTCGCGGCGTGAAATTCCCCAGCTCTGTGCCGTTGCAAGAAACATCTCCCGAATGGTTTCTTCCATAGCACTGCACAAAGGTTCCCATCCAGCCTGATACGCCTGCAGCTCTGCGTCTACTAGGGTTTCCCCGCTGAGGGAATACAGGCCCAACGGCAGAAGCTTTGTTTTCATAGAATCAAGCGGGATCATCCGTCATCCTCCTCCATTTCCACCACGGAAATTTGGCCCACAACGGCTAGTTCAGACGGCTCTAAAACACGGTCAAACGTCAAAGAACTCTGGAATCGATAGTTTCTCACCATTCCGGTTTCCAGAATGGCCCTTCCTATCTGCGCAACAAATACAGGTTCACCTACGCCAAGGGTGAGAAAATATGTCTGAATGGCCGCTTTCACAGCGGCGTCGGCCGCATCGAACGTTGTGTTTTCGGCAGGAAGAATCGTCACGGCCACAGGACAGGAAACAAGTTCGGCAGCCGCGACAGAAACTGTCACGTTAATTTCGCGCTTGTCCTGCAAATCCGCCTGTACCTCCTCTACAACGTCGGAGGAAGGTGCGGCTCCCATTCCGCCGAGATATACCGAAACGGTTCCAGTTCCATTTTCGCAGGGGATCACTCCCACAGACTGCACACCGCTGTGAGAGAGAGCCTGCTTCCGGTAAAAACCGGCGTTTGTGCCGTTTGGCACCGTGCGATAGCTTTCCAATAGCCTTTCACGTAGCTGTTCGTCCGTTTCGGCGTCCGCGCCGCCGGTAAAGGGTGCGTCATTCGTCACCGATTCGATCCCCTGCGGAAGTGTTACAAGCACACAGATTTTCCCGGAGGCCGCGTTTCCGCTGACACCGCCGGATTCTGCCTTGGCAGGTGCTGATACGGAGAGTGACTGTGCCGGAAGGACAACATCTTGCGTTGTTACAAAACGTACCGCTCCCTCGCCGCTGGTAGAGCATACCGTTCCTGCGGGAATCTCCGTATCGTACCAAAGAGCCGAGGTGCGCGAAAAGGTGAGCGTGCCCTGGGAGCAAACGGCTTCTTTACGGGTTAACCCGCGCTGCATGGCGTGATTTTCCAGTGCCTCGCCTATAGCCGTGTCGGGAAAAGCCTGCCGTTTCCAATATTCCAGTCCGTTCCACAGCGAGAAAATTTCTCCTGCGAGAACTCGCAGACGGATTCCAATATCGGAAGCTTCAAAGGGATCGAATCCGGCTTCCTCGCAAAATTTCTCGCGCATTCTCTCCAAAATTTCATCATACGTCTCCACGATTCTCCTCCTTTGGCAGCTCCAGCGTAATCTCGAGCGGCCCATATAAATCGGATGTAAGGTAAACGGTACACACGGCATCAGACCCAGAAAAATCGGCTGAAACGCCGGATACCGAAATATCCGGCAAACTGCGCAGTGCCTCGCGGGCGGCCTGTTGTGCACGGACGGTAAACTCATCATTGTAAGGCAAAAGCGGGATCTCGCTGCCCAGAGCTTTGTTGTAGCACAATCCTCCTAGCGGCACACGCAGAAGAATATATGCCCGCTGTAGAAGTTCCTCCTTTTCGGAGATTAGATGGGGCAGACCATTTGATCCCACAACAAAGTCGCCGCCCCCAATAGCCGTATCCATACTCAATCCCCCTCCTTTGCTGGAAATACCTGACCGTTGATAACCACTTCACCGTTATTTTTCAGCAGAATTTCAGCGCCTCCCAACGATTTTAAAAGCACTTCTCCCGCAGCGATTTGGGATGCATCCGTTACAACTCCGGCGCAGGTTCCCAGCCGCGGGAATACCAGCGCCAAAGTCCCTTTCGGCGGCAGACTGTAAACGCCCCACGGGGCGGCTGTCAAAAGCCCTCTCGATTCCGTTTCACCCTGTATGGTCATAAAACCGTTGTTAGATGTCACACGTCCAAGCTGTGCTTCCTGCAAAGAGTCGGAGTCTGCCGTTAATCTTCTAGCCATCCACATTTTCCGTTCCTCCTTCCTGCCGCAATACCACACGGCTCCATGGCACACCATTTTCTAAAGTAAAAACGACGCGTGTGACACGCAGCCGCTCGAAAGTTCCCCAGTTGTCGCTAAAAAATGCGGCCGAGTCTCCCGGCAAGGCGTCCACCCGGCCGGGAATTTCCAGCGTAACCGATATCCAGTTTTTCTCTCCCTCTTCCACAGCGTCCTGTGCGTGGCGGTAAGCCAGCTGCGAAAATTGGAAAAACCGTGTCCGGCGTATGCCGAGGGCCTGCGCTATTTTGCTCCACACAGCGCAGGTATACGAGCCGTTATCCATTTTTTGTACCTGTGCCTCGCTAATCAAATCACACAGTTTGTATTTTACCGAAACGGAGGCTACCGCGATCCCCCCGTCTCCAAACTGCCAGAAATGAGCAGGTTCCGCTCCGGCATATAAAGAGCCGTCAGGACGCATCATCACTCCCGTGTGTAAAAACTGCTGACAAAAATTCTCAAGTACTGTCCATTCGCTCTCGCCCTTCTGTACAGAGAAGCTGCCTACAAACGATCGCTGCGGCGCCTCATATTGTGTAAATCCCAGCGGAGCCGCATGGCGTGCAAAAAGTATAGGGAACGATACACGTGAATACCGCTGAGGGCGGGCCTCGTTGTCAAGCAAAAGGGCCGCGCGGCTGCGTGCCGAAAAGGTTTGCTCAAAGCCGTTTTCTCCGGCCGTAGATTCGGACTCATCCACAAGACCATCGAATATAAGGGTATCTTCCTGCCAAACGCGCAGCCTTGTGATTACCGCTGTTGTGCTGCGTAGAAACGAAGCCTGCAGGCTATCGGCAGGAGCGTCACAGTCGCGATCGAGCCGCAGGGAGGAAGGTTCTCCCAAATCGACAGACTCGCCGCGGGACGTGATGCCCTCAAACGTCATGGAATCACCACCCTCTCGCCGTCTTTCAAAACGGTAGGCCACGGGATCTGAGGATTGGCGGCGACAAGGAGTTCTACTGAGGAGTCAAACTGCGCCGCAATATCCCATAGATTTTCACCGCTGCCGCAAAAATAGATCCGTTGCTCCTGTGTGCCGCAGTCCGATTCTCCCTCACGGGATTCTCGGAAAGAAAAGCGATACCGCAAGACCTCCGGTCCCGGATCGCTGGTGCGTTCTAGCGATAAAAAATGGGCAAAAAATGGTTTTGTTTCCGGCAAAGAAAGGAGCCTCTCTCCTCCCTCGCGCAAAAGCAGCTCCAGTGCGTCGTAGAACTGCTGTCTCTGTGCGCCGAAAAATTCCCCCTCGCCGTTAATCGTGCGCAGACCGCAACCCAAGTCCTGAATTATCTCCCCGGAAAACGGCACAGTCCATTCCTTGGTACGGCGGCTTCGTGAAATTTCCAGATGTTTGGGGTTATTAGGCCACTGAAAATCGCCAAATTTCATCTGCTGCATTTCGTTTCCTCCTTCGTGTCGGAAGACAAAGGTCGAGGATAGCGCCGCGACTCCTGTTCCATGCGCTGCGAGATCCGTTCCATCTCCTCATCCAGTTGACTCAAGCTGTTTCCTCCTCCCTGTTTTTCGCTTCAGCCACCGCCCGCACCCAGCCCATCCCGGCAGCACTGGATTCCTCCTGTATTTCTACCCATTCGCACTGCGTAAATAAGACAGTTTTCTTTGAATCCTTAAACAGAATGCGAAAATTGTGCAGCGAAGACAGATTTGCCGCCGCGGCCGAAAGCCTATCTAATGTGATGCGGTATCTGGGTGCATAGGGGAGCAGGGCACAAGGCTCCTGCTCCTCCATCGATTCCACCGCGTAAAGCTGGCGCTGAAAAGAAGATGACCAGCCTTTTACCGCTCCGATCTTCTCTCCGTTAATCCAAACGGACGCCGTTTCGGGAAATAGTAGACTGCTGTTCATCCTTTCTCCTCCTCCGTCCAATATGCCGATACCGTTATGCTTCCGGACATCCGAAAGCAGCCGCACAAACTGTCATAAGATGGTTTTTGGGCGCTCATTTTGCGAATCCCCATGCCGCAGTCCGCAGGAAAGGCCCCACAAACAGCAGCAAATAATTCAACGCAGCCATTTCCGCCGCCCTCGTTCGATTCTGGAACGCAGACAGAGAGAAGAACGTCAATCTCCGCCTCCCAACCGCTGCCAAGCACGCCGAGATCTCCGTCGATAGCAGTCTGTGAAATCTGAATTTTTTCGACTCCCACGGCGATTAGTGGATGATCCAGCGGAACGTTGCGCGGCGTGCCGCTGCCCGCCGCACAAATCTCTACATCGCTTAGTTCCTCCAGCGTTTTTAAACGGCTGATAAATGCGTCTGAAAATTCTTCTGGTTTCATTCGGGAACCACCGCCTGTCTCTGCAAAACGGCCGTTATATATAGCGGTTCTCCAGCGATCTCTTTAATCTGTGTAGATCGTACGAAGAAATCCTGCTGTTGTGTATGCACCACAGGGTTTAAGAGCCTATCGATCCGGCAGGAAAGGGGGCCGATGTAAAGGAAATGAGATGTATCGTAAATTCCCTCAGGCCGTTCGCTGCGCTGCGGATAATCGCGGTTGCGGTAGCTAAGGGGCTGAATGACGGCGTTTACCGCGGCTGTTTTGTCCCCTGCGGAAATTTCAACCGGAGATCCGTATTTTTGGAGCATTTGATCCACACGGGCCCTTCTTGTCATCCCATCATCCTTTCGAATACAAAATCCGGGCTTTCCAGCCAAGGAGCTAACGCACCACGGGCTTGTTCCCAAAAGGCGCGGGCGGCGACGGTACCGTCGCCGCTGTGTACTGAGAGATCTCCAGCGGTGAAGCTTTCCTCTCCAGAAGCCTTTTTTACCAGTGTGTATCGAAACAACAGCAAAGCGGCAGCGGCGGTGCAGAGCAGATCGCCCTGCAACGCCTCGTCAAAATCCTGCCGGAGCAGCCCCCGAATCTGAGAAAGACATATAACTCCCATCCCGAACCACGCCAGTGCGTCCTCATCGGACAGTCCAGCAAATTGTGCGAACTGCTCTAATACTTTTTCTTCCATAGAATCAATCGCTTCCTTACGAACCAGTATAAGTAACGGCGCGGCAAGCGTCCGTAAAGATTTTGGCAAAACCAGCTGTTACGGTAATGGCGGCTCGCTCAAGCTGTCGGTCAATCAGCTTGTCGTAATCGACAGCGACATCTCCGGCCTGTACCATTTCCAAAGCGCAGTTTTTGTCGAGCCCCAGAAGTGTTTTCTCCGCAAGCTCGGGAACATGGAACAGATTTGCACCGAGAGGAGTTACCATCTTTCCGGTTCCCTGAAAAGTCAGTCCAGCCTGTGCGTCTTGGAACTGGGAGATCCCCAGCAGTGTTGTTATCATATCGGTGGAAGCAAGGATCGTGTTGAGTTCATAAGGAGAGAGGGAAGTCCACAGATCCACCATATCATTGTAAGTAGGCGCGGCAGAGAGCGACTTTTCGGGCGCGGCGTTTTGGTTGCCGTCGCCATTAAGAAGTACCTCAACAGCGTCGCCTACCAGCGTGCTGGCGATGTAGTTGCCGATCTGGCGCAGCGTGACAGTAAAGAGATCGAGCTTCTGGAAGCGGATCGACTCGTAAGAAGCTACCAGCATCCGGCCGCGTTTTTGCAGATGTACAAGGTTTGCCTGGGTACGCAGCGTTGTTTCGGGGATCTGCGCGCCCTCGCCCACATGTTTGAGCTCCTTGTCGTCGCCGGTCATCGAAGACACGACGGTACGGTAATCGGGCGATTGAATATTCGTCACCGTAGCAACGATAGACGGCAGAATATTGGCGCGTTCCATCCCTTGATGGACAGCGCGGGAAATATATTCGGGAAAGAGGGCGGCGCTGTCGGAAGTCTGGAAGAATTTCTCCACAGCATCGGAATCGGCGCCTCCCACTTTAATGCCGAATCTTTTAAGCTGCCGCTGATAAGCATCCAGCCCGGCAAGTGGAGACCCTTCGTAGTTACCAGAAGGATCCAGCTCCTCAAGCACCTGGGTAAAGGTCTTTCCGGGAGCGGCGTACATTCCTTTTTCTAAATGGATCGAATCGTAAAAAGCCATAGCACATCCTCCTTTTCATTACAGCAAAATACCGCACTGGGTATTTGTGGAATCTACATCAAGAACCAAAAGTTCTCTACCGGTTTCGCTAGTTTTCACGGTGCTGCCGGATCCAGCGGCTAAGGTCTGATATCCCGGTGTCATAGAATCGCTGTACGGTACGCGGACATAGCCCGAAAGCTGTACAACGGCGATCCCGGCACGTACGCTCAGCGCTATTCCGCAGAACTTATCGCCATCTGTACAGGCCGTCACCGTACCGTTTTCCGAAACTTTGACAAGATCTCCTTTTTTCACCGTGCCACTTACCAGAAAGGAAGTGGCGTTTTCCTGAAACCCGTTGAAAGAAACTCTCATAAAAAAACCTCCTCAAAAAATTTTTATATCCGGAACGCCGCGTTTTCTCCGGCGTGTTCGGCTGTTTTGTTTCCAGACAGCTGCGGTGCGGCTGGAAATTTTTGATCCCGGCACCGGCGCAGCGATTTTGCCAGCTCCTGCAAGTCGTCCAGGGACATCCGTTCGGCGGCGCGGCGGATCAGACCGGCGTCGATGTCCGGCTCTAGGCAAGAGAAGAGCCCAGCCGTCTCAGCGCAAAGCCTCTCACGGTACATTCTGCCAAACTGTGCCTGTTTTTCCAGCTCATCCCATTCATGCAGCAAAGCGTCTGCTTGGGTGCGTGTCAGTTCGATTTTGGAGCCATGCTCCTGCAATGTTTTTCGTATCTCCTGCAAACGAATTCCTCCTTCCGGTGAAAATGACTTTACTACACCGGCTTCCCGCTGAGCGGGGATGGCCACAAACGACCATTCGTAAGCGTCGGTAGGATTGTCAAGTACGGCGCAGCAAACGCAGCCGTCATAGCTTTCGCCCTTTTTGTGGGGACAGCTTCCAGCGCGCAGGTCGGCTCCGCAGATAGAGCAGGTCACGCTGGCCACCGCACATCCGACGCTGACTTCCTTTTTGATGCCGGCCTCCAATTCAACAATAAAATCCTTGTTTTTCTCCGTGCGCGGCAGGTAAGCAAGTCCGATAAGTCTTGTGTAAGGTTCGCCGCAAAGGGTAAGCCTTCCCGGAACCGTTTCGACCTGTGTGTCATAGATTCGAGCGGCCTGATCGGTGCCGCGGCCGGAGTGATCGAAAATTCCCGTTTTGCCGCGGAATAATTCGGCCAGCTGGTGCAGAGCACCGATGGTAAAGCGCTCCCCATCGCGGTCGATTTCGTTGTCACACAGCGCCACACGGAATAGATAGAGTTCGTCGGGCGAAAAAGCGCGGCGTGTATAGTGTGAAATTTTTTCCATTTCCTGCCCAATATCCAATTCGGCAGATTTTTCCGTGTAACCCAAGATTACATTTCCTCCAATTCACGTTCAATTTTCTCGGCCTGCGCGTTAGAAAGCCGAGCGGAAGCGAGTTCTGCCTCGTCACGGAGACTGATCGTATTCCAAACGATACGGTGTTGTGTGCTAAACCCGTGGATTCCGAGCCAATAAGCGCAGACGCGTGAAAGGGCTGGCTGCAAAATACGCCGGTAGTCCTCTAATTCACTGGTGAGAAGATCGGCCTGCTGCGCAGACATCCGTTCCGTAGTAGACCAAGAAAGTCCCAGCAAAAACGGCGGTACACCCAGCTTGGCGACAATCTGTTCCAGCATTTGACGCACGGGAATTTCGCTGTCTAAAATCTGGTTGTCCGCACCGATCACCTTTACGTTCACGTCTCCCACGGCGATAAAGTCGCTCACGCCGGAGGTGTCGCGCATTGCGCGGCTCCATTCCGAAGCGATCTGCTGGGCGCGTTCCCGCGCAAAAACACGGTCGCCATCGCTTCCGGGCTTGTAGGTGACGGCAAACCGAACGTTTCCAACGCGGTCCCAGTTAGTGCCGATTGTTTTGAAAATGGTCAGTAAAATACGGCTGACAAATGGCAGGCCGCGTAAAAGGGAAGTACCGAAAATTTCCCCCGGCGGGGGATTGAACGCGGTGAAGAGGATGCGCTCAGGAAATTCCACCGGAATACTTGTACCGAGCTCTTTACGGCGGATCACGATTTCCAGCGGATTATCGCCGCGACAGATCTCAAGTCCGTCAAGACTAGCGTTATATAAGGCGAAGACATCGCCGCCGTCGACGGTAGGAATAATTTCTCCTACTGCGCTGCCATACATCAAAAGCTGATCGAGATAAATGGTTAAGAAACTGTCTATCCCATGTTGTCCGGCGTTTACCCGTACGTTTTCCAGAAAAGAATCGAGTTCTTTTTGAGCCTCTTTTTCCGCGCATTCCACACAAAATCCGCCGATTAATCGTTCGATCCGGTAGAGCGCCGCATCGATCACCGGCACAGACATCCGCAGCGATTCATACAGCCTGCGTTCCATCACACTTCCTGCGGGGGCATTTTGCTCCCATTGAAGGCAGTCACGTGGTGCCGTCAACACCGCCGCCGCGTCCCGCCGTTTTTTCCAGAAAGCCATTGTCGTTTCCTCCTTTCTAATAGGGGCGTGCCCCGAGCGGAGACCTTGTCCCCGTAACCTCTGCCGGCGCTGCGGCGCACTGGGCTGCCGCCGGGCCGACCCCCTTTCTCGTTTGGTAACATTTTCCCTCCACAGTGGGGGAGATCCCGCACCCATTGATTTTTCAATGAGTGTCGAAAAAAGTAGGATTGTGTAAAAAGGGATTGTGTGCGGATGGCACGGCTTGCTGGGGAAAATCCCCGAATTTCCTATCGCACACAGGCTGCGATGCGAGTAATAAGATAACCGTATACCGCTTAGCCTGCCGCCCGAAGAGTGTGCGCAGGATTGTGGACAGGCTTTCATTTGGGATTAGGGTGGAGTGTTACGGGGGAGGGCAGAGGCAAAAAAGGAGGGTTTCCCATCAGGAAGGTGGCAGGCAAAGTAGCGAATATCATCCATAGCATGATCGTTTTCTTTCACAGGTGTATCCCTTTGCGCCGCATCGTTCCATCGATAGAGAGAAAATTCACGAATCGTGTCGTGGCAAGTGCGGCAAATTCTCAGCCGTCCTTCTTTCAAAGCGGAAGCCGTCAATCGGATTCCGTCGGCTACGTCATTACGGGCCGGTATGACACGAAATTTTCCATGTCTGCGGATCGTCTCCAAAAAGCTTGCCGCAGAAGGATCCGCTATTACAAGAGCAATCTGCCGTTTCCCGGCAAGTTCCTCCAAAGCCCGGTAATGTTCTTCATCGGTCCGTTGGGCCCCCTCACGCCGCGAGTCAAAATAATACTCAGCAATGCGGTACCAAACCGGTCCAAGCTTTGCCCACAGACCGAAAGAAGATGGATTGACTGTTCCATAGTCGCAAGAGATCCGAAATTCTTCAAACAACTCCTCTGTAGGAACATCCCAGAATTGATCCCACGTCATAAACGGATATACAAGCCCCTGAGGAGCCGTCCACTTGCCAAGGACAAATCTCTCATAAAACGTGCCGGAATACATCCGCTTATACCGCGCAATCATCGCAGGGGAAAGCGAAGGGTTGTCCTCCATCTGAAAATGGAGATACAAAGCATTTCGTTCTTTTGCTTTGCAGATCCACTCGCGATAAAACCAGTGCTGGGGATGTTCCGGATTGCAGTTGAACCAAAAGGTAGATCCCTCTACCGAGCAGCGCGCAAGCGCCTGCTCTACAAAGGAACGCGGCATAAGCGCTACCTCGTCGAAAAGAACGCCTGCAAGCGTCATTCCCTGAATAAGAGCGGAAGATCCCTCGTCTCTGCCCCCAAATAGATAAAATCGATTCGTATGTCCTGCACAGGAAACCGTAAAACAGTTTTCCGAAAACTTCATTCCACACGAAAA
>CALWIX010000153.1 GCA_944380825.1 uncultured Clostridia bacterium
TGGGCAGCCCAAGCTCCTTTTCGGCCTGCGCCAGCGCGATCCACAGGCGGCGCCATGTGCGGAATTTTTTATCCGGCGAAAACAGGAATTTCATGTCCGCGTCCGCATACCGCGCGGAAAGCGGCGACTCGTAGGTGTTTCTCAAAACTTTCCTCTCCTTTGCAATCCAGTTTTAGTACCGTTTAATCGGCATACAATAGCGGTTCATCTTCCGCGCAAATTCTTCGTCCGGAATTTCGGCGGGATAATGGCCGGAAAAGCAGGCGTCGCAGTAGCCCTCGTCGGTTTCTTTATGGAGCATATGCGGCAGATTTTCCAGCTTTAGAAAATCGATAGAGTCGGCATAGTTCATCCGGCCGATCTCTTCGATGGAATGTTTGCAGGCGATGAGCTGGTCGCGGCTGGGAATGTCGGTGCCGTAATAGCACGGCCACAAAAACGGCGGCGAGCTGATGCGCAGATGCACCTCTTTGGCGCCCGCTTCTTTCAGCATGGAGACGATGCGCCCGCACGTTGTGCCGCGCACGATGGAATCGTCGAGCATGACGACCCTCTTGCCCGCTACTTCGCTGGCAATGGCGTTGAGCTTCAGGCGCACGCTGCGCTCGCGTTCGGTCTGCGTGGGTTTGATGAAGGTGCGGCCGATGTAGCCGTTTTTCACGATCCCTTTTTGGTAGGGAATGCCGGATTCCTCGCTGTAACCAATGGCTGCGTCGATGCCCGATTCCGGCACGCCGATGACGATGTCGGCCTTTACGGGGCTTTGCCGCGCGAGGATGCGGCCTGCCTCTTTGCGCGCTTGATAGACGCTGATGCCGTCGATGACGCTGTCGGTACGCGCAAAATAAATATATTCAAAAATGCACAGGGCGCGGCGCTCCTGCTTTTCTGCCGGTATGCTGCGCAGCCCGTTTTTGTCGGCGATGACAATTTCTCCGGGTTCCACATCACGCACAAATTCTGCGCCGCACGCGTCGAGCGCGCACGTTTCGGACGCAAATACATACGCCGAATCGCCGATTTTGCCGATGCACAGCGGCCGGAATCCGTGAGGGTCCCGCGCGGCAATAAGCTTTTGCGGGCTCATCACAAGAAGAGAGTACGAACCGTGGATCTTTCGCATGGTGCGCCGCAGCGCTTCTTCAATCGAGGGAGCACCCACGCGTTCGCGGGCGATTAAATAGGCGATCACTTCCGAATCGATCGTCGTCTGAAAAATCGAGCCGGCACATTCGAGCTCGCGGCGTATTTCGAGGGCGTTCGTCAAATTGCCGTTGTGCGCAATGGCCAGCGAACCTTTGATGTAGCGCATCACCAGCGGCTGGGCGTTTTCACGCACGCTCGCTCCCGCCGTAGAATAACGCACATGGCCCACCGCCATTTGGCCCTGCAGCCTGCTTAAAATTTCATCGCTGAACGCTTCTTTTACAAGACCCATGTCTTTTGAATAGGAGAGCACGCCATCGTTATTAACCGCGATGCCGCAGCTCTCTTGTCCGCGGTGCTGAAGCGCCAGCAGCGCATTGTAACAGGCATACGCCGGAATTACGTCCGCATCCAGCGCATAAATACCAAACACGCCGCATTCCTCATGCGGTTTTTCGTCTTGAAATATCATTATAAAAGAATCCAACCTTTCTTCGGGCCTCAGACCCACATCCAGCGCCGCGGCAGCACTACTTTTTCTGCCGCACTGTCTGCCAAAACAAGGCGCCTGCCGCCTTAAATGCGGCCTTATCCCGCTGGGCGTATAAAGACAGCTCTAAAAGGACTTTCCCCTAGATCCATTTTAAAAAACTGCCTAGGAAACAATTCCCCCGCATGGCGGGGGAATTGTTTGAAAGCCGTAAAACAAAATTTCTTGTCCTTTTACAGCCCGATGCGCTTCATCATTTCCGCATAGGCTTCTTCCACACCGCCCATATCGCGGCGGAAACGGTCTTTGTCCAGTTTCTCTTGGGTGTTGACATCCCAGAAACGGCAGGTATCCGGCGAAATTTCGTCGGCAAGCACGATTTCATCGTGATAGCGGCCGAACTCCAGTTTGAAGTCGATGAGATCTACATTGACCGAAAGGAAGAACTTGCACAGGATCTCGTTGATTTTCAGCGCCATCTGGGAGATGGTGTCGATCTCTTCGCGGGTAGCAAGGCCGGCGGCGAGAATATGGTAATCGTTCACGATCGGATCGCCGAGATCGTCGTTTTTGTAGCAGAACTCGAGGACGGTCGTCTTCATGGGGGTGCCCTCCGGCAGACCGAGGCGCTTGGAGAGGCTGCCGGCCGCTTTATTGCGCACAATGACCTCCAGCGGGACGATCTCTACCTTCTTGACGAGCGTATCGCGGTCGCTGAGCTCCTCCACAAAGTGGGTCTTGATGCCGCTCTTCTCCAAAAGCTGGAACATATAGTTAGACATCCGGTTGTTTACCACGCCTTTGCCGGTGATGGTGCCCTTTTTCAGGCCGTTGAATGCTGTGGCGTCGTCTTTATAGCTGACGATGCAGTAATCCGGATTTTCGGTGGCGAAAACCTTTTTCGCTTTGCCTTCGTACAACTGCTCTGTTTTCTGCATGATAAATTCCTCCTGTCGTTTTCCGTGCCGCACACATGGGCGCGGCACGTGTTTGGCTTTAATACTCTAAAATCTTCGTAATATCGATAACGGAAAGATCCGTGTTTTCTACATTCTGCACACAGGTGAGGAACGCCTTGGCCGTATCGAGCGAAGTCAGGCACGGGATGCCCGCTTCTACCGTATTGCGGCGGATGAGGAATCCGTCGCGGCGGTGCTGATGGTCTTTCGACGGCGTGTTGATCACTAAGTCGATTTCTCCCGAAAGGATCTTATCGAGAATATCCGGCTTGGCGTCGCCCACCTTGCTCAAACGGATGGTCGGCACGCCGCGCTTGCGCAGATAATCGGCGGTGCCGCTGGTGCAGTAGATGGTCCAGCCCAGATCGGACAGCCCCTTGGCAATCGGCGTGACTTCCTCTTTATCCTGATCCTTTACGGTGATGATCGCGCGGCCGTTCGTAATCAGATGGATCCCCGCGCCATAGAACGCTTTGATGAGGGCTTCGCTGTACGTTTTCGCGATGCCCAGCACATCGCCGGTCGATTTCATCTCCGGCCCGAGGTTGACGTCGGCGCCGTACAGCTTTTCAAACGAGAATACCGGCATCTTGATGGCGATAATCCCGCGGGCTTTTTGCAGGCCGTATTCGTAGCCAAGCTCCGGCAGCGTTTTGCCGAAGAACGTTTTGACCGCCAGCGGCACGATCGGGATGCCTGTGATCTTGCTGATGTACGGCACGGTGCGCGACGAACGCGGGTTCACCTCGATGATGTAGACCTCGTCGTTG
>CALWIX010000154.1 GCA_944380825.1 uncultured Clostridia bacterium
CCACATCCACCCAGCTTCCGGTTCCATCGTCAAAATGGATGCCACCGCTGTACAGTTCAATTTTTGTGCGTTCCGTCACGCTTTGGAGCGTATGATCGTCATTTTCTACACACACGCCGCGGGAAACGTAGCCGTTCTCCGTAACTGTATTTTTGAGCAGATAACCTACCATCGCATAGCGGTACAGGGAATCGTCCTGCCGGGTGGAAAGGAAGCGGTAAATTTCCGTAAAAGCCTGCGGTCCATAGTAGTCGTCGGCATTGATGACGGCAAAAGGAGCGTCGATCACATGGCGGGCAGCCAAAACAGCGTGAGCCGTACCCCAAGGTTTGGTGCGTCCTTGAGGTACGCAGTAGCCCTTGGGCAGATCGTCAAGATCCTGATAAGCATATCGAATCTCCATAAAATCCGAGACACGGTTGCCGATGGCCTGTTTAAACATTTCCTCCGTCTCACGCTTGATAATAAAAACGACCGTCTCAAAACCGGCGCGTTTGGCGTCATACAGCGAGTAGTCAATAATGATTTGTCCATGGTTTCCGACAGGATCAATCTGTTTTAATCCGCCGTAGCGGCTGCCCATACCGGCCGCCATAACAACGAGAATCGGTTTCTTCATAAAATTTCCTCCTGAAATATGAGCGGAGCATGTAGGGTTCTGTGTATTTGCAAACAACGGCGCTCCAGCTTTATTTTATCTTTTGTTCTATAATATTATAGTACAAAATCCATGCGCACAAAAGTCCCGAAGCCGTAAAATTTTGTTTTTCTAAAAGAAACGGTTTTTATTTTAAAAAAAGTTTCCGGTTCAAAATTTTGTGTAATTTGCCAATTCTTTTACAGAAAATGCGTTTTTTTAAAATTTCTCTTTACATCATTACATTAGTCTGCTAAAATACAAAAGTGATCGGGAACAACCGAAAAATGAAATAAGCGTATTCAAGGAGGATACCATAGATGAAAAAGTTATTGTCTGTTATAATGGCGATGGCCCTGTGTGTGGTGATGCCGGCGTGTTCAAGCGGACAGCAGGCGCAGCAGGATTCCGTTTCCGGTACCGAATCTTCCAGCAGTGCCTCGGAAACCGCTTCGGAAGCTTCTGAAAGTTCTACCGAGGCTGAGAGCGATCTCGCTTATATTAAAGAAAAGGGTACGCTTGTCGTAGCCGTTACACCATTTGAGCCGATGGATTATCAGGATGAGAACGGCGAGTGGATCGGCTTCGATGCCGATATGGCGCGAGAGGTCGGCGAGATTCTCGGTGTGGATGTCGAGTTCAGTTCTATTGACTGGAATAATAAGATCTTCGAGCTTGATAACAAGAGCGTTGACTGCCTTTGGAACGGCATGACCATCACAGAAGAAATTACAACGGCCGCATCTGCAACGAAACCCTACGCCAACAACGGTCAGGTGGTTGTTGTAAGTGAAGAAGTGGCGGATCAGTATCAGACAGAGGACAGCATTCAGGATCTCACTTTTGCGGTAGAGGCCGGGTCCGCTGGTCAGGCTGCTGCAGAAGAGGCTGGGTTGAATTTCATCACCGTAAACGCCCAGGCTGACGCTGTAATGGAGGTTGCTGCCGGTACCTCTGATGCTTGCATTATTGATAAACTTATGGCGATCGCCATGCTGGGCGAGGGTACCGACTATGAGAACCTTACATATACCGTAACGCTCACCGATGAAGAATACGGCGTGGGCTGCCGCAAGGATTCCGATCTGGTAGACGCCATCAACGACGCCATGAAGCAGCTGTACGACGACGGCACCATGATGGAGATTGCAGAGAAGTATAATCTTCAGGACGTGATCCTTCCGCAGTAACAGCTGGGAATTTTATACGAAACAGTCGGAAGTCCAAGGGTGCAGACGTATGTCTTCGCCTTTGGACTACCGTTGTCTCAAGCGGTTTTCCGGAAGACGGCGCGGCCGTTTGGGGATCCGCTTTATCTTAACTTTAACTATGAGGAATGGGGATATATCATGCTTGCAACCGTAACTGCCTCCTTGCTGGAGGGCTTTGGGACGACGCTCCAGCTTTTCTTTCTGACGCTTGTGTTTTCTCTTCCCCTCGGTTTGCTGGTAGCGTTCGGTTCCATGAGCAAATGGGCGCCGCTGCGTTTTTTGCGCCACCGCATAAAAGAGGGTTCCCGTCTTTCGGCTTTGGTGCGGCTGCGTCCGATCAGTGCGCTGGTAGACGTAATCGTCTGGGTAATTCGCGGTACGCCGTTGGTACTTCAGCTTATCGTCATTTACTACGGACCCGGCCTGCTGTTCGACAACAATATTTGGGGTTCTGGGGACCGTGGCCGTGTCATTGCGACCATAGCAGCGTTTGTCATCAATTATTCCTGCTATTTTTCCGTTATCTACCGCGGCGGCATCGAAGGCGTCCCGGCCGGGCAGCGGGAGGCCGGTGAAGTGCTTGGAATGACGAAAGGGCAGATTTTTGGCCGTGTTACGCTTTTGCAAATGGTTAAGCGTGTCATTCCCCCCATGTCCAACGAGATCATCACCCTTGTGAAAGATACCTCCCTCGCCCGTGTGATCGCTGTTACAGAGGTGATTAAGGCAGGCGAAACGTATTTAAAAAAGGGCCTGATATGGCCGCTGTTCTACACGGCCGTATTTTACCTTGTTTTTGTGGGGCTGCTGACGATTCTGTTTAATTATATCGAGCGCAGGCTCAGCTATTTTAAATGAGGAGGATGCGCTATGGCGATTTTGGAGATTACGAATCTGGAGAAGCATTTTGGCGCCACGCAGGTTCTTAAAGATATCAGCTTTTCTCTGGAAAAAGGACAGGCTCTGGCGATTATCGGTTCCTCCGGCAGCGGAAAGACGACGCTTCTGCGCTGTTTGAATTTTTTAGAAACGCCCAACGGAGGGAGAATCACCGTGGGAGGGGAAACGTTGTTCGATGCAAACGACCCTTCTACTCAGCGAGAAAAAGAAGTTCGAAAAAAGAGGCTGCATTTTGGCATGGTATTCCAGTCGTTTAATCTGTTTCCGCAGTATACAGCGCTGCAAAACGTGATGCTGGCCAGTCAGCTTCTTGCAAAGGAACGGCCCGACTTTAAAGCACGTAAGCGGGAAATTTATCATGAGATTGAGCAGCAGTCACGCGAGCTTCTGCGCCGAATGGGTCTGGAAGACAGGGCGGATCACTATCCCCACCAGCTTTCTGGCGGACAGCAGCAGCGTGTGGCAATCGCGCGGGCGCTTGCGCTGCATCCAGATATTCTTTGTTTTGATGAACCGACATCTGCTTTAGATCCCGAACTGACCGGCGAAGTCCTTAAGGTGATTCGCAGCCTTGCCGAACAGAAAACCACCATGATCATCGTTACCCATGAAATGATGTTCGCGCGTGATGTAGCGGATCAGATCATTTTTATGGACGGCGGCGTCATTGTAGAGCAAGGGGAGGCTCACCAGGTGATCGATCATCCCCATGAAGAGCGCACCCGCCAGTTTCTTTCCCGCAGCCTAGAGAAGGTTGGAAAAACACAGGACGGAGAGTAACGCACGTTTTGTGTGTATAGATGCGTAAAGACGGTTCTTGCAGGGCCGTTTACTAAAAGGGAAGCCCCTGCCAAAACGCAGGAGCTTCCCTTTTATGTTTTTCAGTTGTTTCCTTGATAGGATGAATCCTCTCATCCCCTGTCCGCGGCCGTGTACCGCTCCGGTAAAACCGATAGCGAAGAGGGGATAGGCTAAAATGTGCCGCAGGAGAACAAGCGCCAATAAACGATAAAATAAAAATATGGCGCCGGCTTATGAAAAGCAATGACGTACAAAAAAGTAGGAATTTTGCATAAGACAAGGTTCGAGTTTCTTCTGCTTGCAAGCCTTTGTCCTCCATGATAGAATACAGTCAGAGTTGGCCTAAAGCGTGAATCCATTCCCATGTAAATTCGGCCGTCTGCGTTATTGGTAATAACCGGGGGAGGTTGGGGGAAAGGATCTGTGGCAAGGCTTTGGCTTTGAAAGGAGACGAAACAGATGTGTACCACCATTGCAATGACGATGGGAGAGGGCTTTTATTTTGGAAGGAATATGGATTTGGAATACTCCTTTGGCGAAAAAATCCTTATCACCCCGCGGCGGTATCGAATGACTCGAAAAAGCGGAGACGCTTTAGAAACCCATTACGCTATGATTGGTATGGCAGGCGGTTCGGAAGAGTATCCTCTATATGCGGAAGCAGTCAATGAAAAAGGGCTGTGTATGGCAGGGCTGAATTTTCCCGGGAACGCCGTATATGCACCCGAGCCTAGTCCGGCAAAAGAAAATCTCACACCTTACGAGCTGCTTTTGTGGATTCTCGGAACGTGCGCCACGGTGCAGCAAGCCCAAGAAATGCTGAAAACGGTGCAAATAATAAACATTCCGTTTACCAAAGCGCTTCCCGTAGCGCCGCTGCATTGGCATATAGCGGATCGAGAACGGTCGATCGTGGTGGAGCCGCGTGAAGATGGACTGCGCGTTTATGAAAATCCGGTAGGCGTCTTAACGAACAATCCGCCTTTTCCGTTCCATCTGACGAATCTCAACTGCTACCTGCATCTAACGGCGGGCTTTCCCGAAAATGATTTTAGCAGGACGCTGCGGCTTGCACCCTTCGGCCAAGGCATGGGAGCGGTGGGGCTTCCGGGCGATTTTTCGCCGCCTTCGCGGTTTGTAAAGGCGGCGTTTCTGCGGGAAAATTCGGCCGCGCCGCAAAAAGATGAAGAAGCTGTTACACAGCTTTTCCATATTTTAGATGCTGTCTCCATGGTGCGCGGCTGTGTCATTACAGCCGAAGGAAAATATGATATAACGACCTATTCCTGCTGTATCGATGCCCTGCATGGAATTTATTACTATAAAACGTATGAAAACAACCAGATTGCCGCCGTGAATCTCTTCTGTGAAAATTTGGATAGCACGGATCTGATAAAGTATGAACCGATTCGGCAGCAGCAGATCTTGCAGATTAATCGGTAGCGCTTTCGTCTTTGGGAACACAGATGCACATAGCGCGGGGATGATTTTGTATATGAGCCGTTTGAAAGGAGCCGCCGTATTCGCCGTCGAGTGTCCATGGAATTTCGGAATCGGACGAAAAGGTGAGGGACGAGGCACGCAAAAAGGTAAAGTATTTGGGGTTGAGCTCCTGTTTGAGAAGCAGCGTTACGATCGTTTGAAGCTCAAAGAAGTTGCGCGGATTACGTATCAGCAAAATTTCAAACAGACCGTCATTGAGTTCTACGCCATCCACAAAATGCGTCTGAGCGCCGGCTATAGAAAGAGTGTTGGTGACTGCTCCAAAGATGAAATCTTCTTCCAAAGACTCCCCGTCCCAATCCACACGGATCCGGTAATGCGTAATGGAAGACAACTGGCGGATCCCTTCTAAAAAATAGGCTACACGGCCGCATACGTTTTTAAACGGCTGGGGGGTAGAGTACGAAATCTCTGTAAAGATACCGAAAGCAGCGATATAGCTAAAATACCGCCCGTTAAGTTCGCCTACATCGTAGCAAAAGGGCTTTCCGTCTCCAATTTTCAAAGCAGCTTCCTCCGGATTGTGAGGAAGACCCAGTGTAGCGGCAAAATCGTTAGTAGTTCCCGTGGGGATATATCCAAGCAAGGGACGGGTTTCGCGAGCCATCAAACCGTTTATCGTCTCATTAAGAGTTCCGTCTCCGCCGCAGCACACAAGAAAGGGGAAATCTCCGGCGCGCTGCGTGGCGATCTTCTGTGCGTCGCCCTTACCGAAAGTAGGGATAACAGTGGTTTCCCACCCGGTTTCGGAAAATCCCTTTACAATAGAAAAAAGACTTCCAGCCGCCGCGCCCCGGCCGGAAGTGGGATTGAGGATCAACAATAACTTTTTATCCATAAGATAAAGACATCTCCTGCATATCAGAGTTTCTTTTCCTTTTATTGTAAGAAAAAGAAGGGGAGATATACAAGGCTTAATTTGTAAATTTTTTGAGGCAAAGGGGGCAGGTCCGCCTATGGAATCGCTTGCGCCTGCGAGAAAATCCGGTAAAATGGGGCTTGCTGCCGCAGTGAGGGCGCTAAACTGGCCCAGAAGGGGAAAACTGGCGCACTGCTACCCGAATTGAGGTTTGACAGAAAAAATAGGATCCGCTATAATAAAAAAGTATTTTTCAGGTAAAAAAGCCGGAAGGCCCCCTTTCTGCTTTGGGAGCATTCCGGCTTTTTAAAAATTTTTATTTTTAGAAAGGGGAAAATTATATGCCTCCCGAACCCGCGGATCCTTGCATACCGTATTTATTGACGGCTGCGCCGTCCGAACCGCTTACTCTAGAAAGCGGCCTTGTTTCAATTCTTGTGCTTCTATTCCTCATCCTTCTCAATGGTTTTTTTGCTGCCTCTGAGATCGCTGTCATTTCGCTTAATGATGCCAAGATGAAGAAAATGGCCGAAGCAGGCGACAAACGTGCTAAAAATGTCTGTCGTCTCACCGACAATACGAGTCGCTTCCTCTCCACTATCCAGATCGGTATTACGCTGGCGGGCTTTCTGTCATCTGCGTCGGCATCACAAAGCTTTGCAGGCGCGCTCGCGAATGTACTGGCTTTCCTGCCGTTCTCACGCAGTGCGATCGAAACCATTTCGATGGTGATTATCACGATCATCCTTTCGTATTTCAGTTTGATTCTTGGCGAACTGGTACCGAAAAAGCTTGCTATGCACAATGCAGAGGGAATCTCTCTGAAGGTGGGTGGATTCCTTAACGGTATGGCGACCGTTTTCCGCCCGTTCATTGCATTCTTAACGCTCTCCACTAACGCCGTGCTCCGCGTGCTGGGTATCGACCCGAACGCTGAGGAAGATGAGGTTACCGAAGAGGGCATTCTGATGATGGTGGATGCCGGTGAAGAGAGTGGTGTAATTGACGGCGATGCCAAGGATATGATCGAAAATATCTTTGACTTCTCGGATTCTACTGTTGGCGAAATTATGACTCCGCGCACCGAAATTACAGCGATCGAGGATACTTCCACCGTAGAAGAGGCTGCGCAGCTCTCTATGCAGTATGGGTACTCCAGAATCCCGGTTTATCACGAGGATCTCGATACAATTTTAGGAATCATTTATGCCAAAGATTTGCTCGGGTTCATCGGTAAAGATGCCAGCGATGTCAAGCTAACCGACCTGATGCGTAAAGCATATTTTATCCCGGAGAGCAAGCTTTGTTCCGAGCTGTTTAAAGAGATGACCGAGAAACGCATCCAGATCGCGATTATCGTGGATGAATACGGCGGTACGGAAGGTCTCGTTTCACTGGAGGATCTTCTGGAATCGATTGTCGGCAATATTCAGGATGAATACGACAATGAGACGGAAGAGATTCATAAAGTAAATGATCATACTTATACAGTGGACGGTTTCACAAATATCGACGAGGTTTCTGAGTTGATTGAGTATGAGCTTCCGGAAGGCGATTATGATACAATTGCCGGTTTTGTTATGGAACGTCTTGGGTACATTCCGCATCCCGGAGAGCATCCGGTTGTGACACAAGGACCCTTTACCTTTACAGTACAGGAAGTAGAGGATAAGAGAATTTCTAAGATTCTAATTGTCCATGAGGCAGAAGCGGCTCCCAAAGAAGAAAATTCCGACAGCAAAGAGTAAATAAGCTGTCTGTATCAAAAAATAAATAGAAAAAGGGCTCCGGGCATATCGCAAGTAAGACGTGTCCGGGGCCGTTTGCTTTTCTTCCTTTTAAGAAAAAGGAAAGTGAGGAGGGATTTGTGATGGATAAAAAGCGAATAGAGGCCGCCGTGCAGGAACTTTTGTATGCGGTGGGAGAGGATCCCGAGCGCGAAGGTCTAAAAGAAACGCCCCAGCGTGTGGCGCGCATGTATGAAGAAATATTTTCCGGACTGGAAACCGATCCGAAAAAGTTTTTGAAAATTTTTCATGAGCCGGAACAACACAACGAACTTGTTCTTGTGCGCGATATTCCGCTTTATTCTGTATGTGAGCATCATTTGCTGCCATTTATAGGGAAAGCCCATATTGCTTATATTCCAAAAGGAGGGAAAATCATCGGCCTCTCTAAGTTTTCCCGCATTGTAGACTGTTTTGCACGCCGTCCGCAGGTACAAGAGCGGCTTACGGCGCAGATTGCCGATTTTCTATATGAAAATCTAGAACCGTGCGGCGTAGCCGTTGTGATTGAGGCGGAACATTTGTGTATGACGATGCGCGGCGCACGGGCGGCCGGTTCTAGTACGTTGACCTCCGCGCTGCGCGGCAGTATGCGCACAGACGCTAAAACACGTGCAGAAGTAATGTCCCTTCTCACAGGGGGAAAGCCATGATCTGTTGGAAAGCGGGAAAATATTCCCTGCCGCTCGGAAGTCGAGCATATATTATGGGGATTGTCAATGTGACACCGGATT
>CALWIX010000155.1 GCA_944380825.1 uncultured Clostridia bacterium
TACCCTGAGCTAAATCCCATAAGCAAATCTGTTTAGAAAACTTCTGACAGGAGCGAGTGGGAATAAGATAGTGTGAGAACGGCAAAGCATTGCATAGCAATGCTTTGCCGTTTTTTTGCGTACTGCCTATAAAATGGTCGTTTTCAAGAAGTCAGATTGAAGAACAAGACCATGCGGCAAATTTTCGTCGACAATAAGAGGGTCAAGAGGGCGTTTGGCCCGGAGCAGATAAAAGCGGCAGTACAGGTCGACAAACAGCGGTAACAGACGGAGAAATCGCATAAGCGGCCCCGGTGGTTCCTTGACCGGGGCGAACGGTAGGATAATAAAAGTTTTGGATAGCTATTGACAAATAGACCTCTGCTGCATATACTAATTATATCAAAAGTTTTTGATATGAGGTGAGCAGATGGGAAACCATCAGGAGGATGCCAAGGTGTTTAAGGCACTGTGTGATCCGAAACGCCTTGCCATTTTGGAGCAATTACGCAGCGGCGAGAAGTGTGCCTGCGTCTTGCAGGAACCAATGGATCTGACGCAATCCGGGCTGTCCTATCATATGAAAATCCTGTGTGATTCAGGTATTGTAACCAGTCGGCAGGAAGGCAAATGGACACATTACCGCTTGAGTGCGTCTGGAGGGGCATGGGCGCTGGAAAGGTTGCGGGCTATTCTTACACCCGATACAGAACAAGAGGAACACTGCGCTTCCTGCGGCAGATAAACGCCATCCTATACCGATGGCGTTTATTTCAGGACAAAACATCAAAATTTTTTGATGTGTCATTTATTATATGCAAAGTGAGGTTTCTGGAATGGGAGTATGGCAATTCTTTCAAGACGAAATTTTAGGAATGAAGTGGTTGAACCGGTTGATTGGTAACGGCCTGTCCATGTTGGGACTGGACATAAGCGGAAGGATCGGCGGCAGTGTTCAGTTTTTCCTCTATGATGTGATTAAAATCACCGTCCTGCTTTGCTTGCTGATTTTTGCTATTTCCTATATCCAAAGTTACTTCCCTCCAGAGCGCAGCAAGAAGATTTTAGGCCGCTTTCATGGAATCGGCGCAAACATCATCTCGGCTCTGCTGGGGACGGTAACGCCGTTCTGTTCCTGTTCATCCATCCCGCTGTTTATTGGCTTTACCAGTGCAAGACTTTCTTTGGGGGTGACCTTTTCTTTCCTGATTTCCTCTCCCATGGTGGATTTGGGCAGCTTGGTACTGCTAATGAGTATTTTTGGAGCAAAAGTCGCAGTAATCTATGTGCTGGTCGGATTGGTAATCGCTGTGGTAGGCGGCACAATTATAGAAAAACTGCACATGGAAAAATATGTGGAGAGCTTTGTTCTTTCCGCTGGAAGCGTAGATATTGAATCTCCCGCCTTGACCAAAGTGGAGCGTATGAAATATGCAAAAGAGCAGGTTTCCTCCACATTCAAAAAAGTGTTTCCCTATATTTTGGTGGGTGTGGGTATTGGCGCGGTAATCCACAACTGGATACCGGAAAGCTGGATTGAGGCGGTTTTGGGCAGTAACAATCCCTTTGGAGTAATCCTGGCAACGCTGGTGGGGGTGCCGATGTATGCGGATATATTTGGCACAATTCCGGTAGCAGAAGCCCTGCTTGCAAAAGGTGCACAGCTTGGCACGATCCTGTCCTTTATGATGGCGGTCACAACGCTAAGTCTGCCATCTATCATCATGCTGCGAAAGGCCGTCAAGCCGAAGTTGTTGTCTTTATTTATTGGTATCTGTGTGGTTGGCATCATTTTGGTAGGCTACCTGTTCAATGTATTGCAATTCCTTTTCATTTAATTTAGGAGGTATGAATCATGGGACTTTTTAACAGAAACAAAAAAGAGGAAAAGACTTCCTGCTGCTGCGGTAATTGTACGCCCGAGGCGATGGCCCAGGCGGAGGCAAGCAAAGCATCCGGTGGCGTCAAAGTGCTTGGCTCTGGCTGTGCCAAATGCAACGCTCTGGAGCAGGCCACCCGTGAGGCACTGGCAGAACTGGGCATGGAAACGACTATTGATCATGTGACCGATTTCACTCAGATTGCTGCTTACGGGGTAATGACGACCCCGGCGCTGGTGGTAGACGGAAAAGTCGTGTCCTACGGCAAGGTTTTGAAAAAAGACGAGGCTAAGGCGCTGCTCCAGAAGGTTCGGGGGTAAACCATGCTCCTAAAACCAAAAGTAGCCTTTGTATGTGTCCACAATTCCTGCCGCAGTCAGATCGCAGAAGCCTTGGGCAAACTGCTGGCCTCCGATGTGTTTGACAGCTATTCTGCAGGGACGAAAGCTAAGCCGAAAATCAACAAGGACGCAGTGCGGCTGATGAAACAGCTCTATAATGTGGATATGGAGCAGACGCAGCACAGCAAGCTGTTGTCTGAACTCCCCGCTGTTGATATTGTGATCACCATGGGGTGCAATGTATCCTGTCCATCGCTGCCCTGCCAATACCGGGAGGACTGGGGATTGGATGACCCTACCGGTAAGGATGATGATTGCTTTTTAGAAGTGATTCGCAGTGTTGAGCAAAAGATTTTTGAACTGAAAAGCAGAGTGGATAATGGACTGTTGTAGTCGTTTAAAACAATAACTTTACAGGTAGCAATCCCTGTCTCAGCTTTCAATGGTCGAGATCAGCGGCGCACTTTGTGTGCCGCCATTGGCCGCCCTGTCTGGTCTTACTCTGCGGTAATCAAGACGGATAAGCCCACCAAGGGTGCTTGTCCGTCTCCTTCAATTTTGGGCGAGGGCTGGTGGTCGAAATCGGTCTCAAATCAAAACCGATTTCCACCCAAATTCCCCTCATTTTGAAGGAAATTTTTCTAGGCTGTATAGAGCGTGAAAAGGTTGCTTTTCCTTCGTTTCTATGATGCTATTTTGATACTAAAAACGAGTTGCTTCAAATAACACTCCAGTAGGTTACGAGTTATAGAATAATTGACAGAGCGTTTGCATAGCAAAAAGTCTATATTTAGAAAGCCTTTAGCTGTGAGTAATAACTCATAACTAAAGGCTTTTTGTATCTTGATTTAGATTTAAGAGTGGAACTGGTCAATTAATTTTTGCAAAGTTTCTACAAATATTCCAATATGGTATCCATCACAGACAGCGTGATGCACTTGGATCGAGATAGGAAGTAACCTTTTTTGATTATCATCAAAATATTTTCCTAAAGTAAAAATTGGAAGAAGATACTTCCCGTTGTCATATACATTGATATTAAAGGATGTAAAGGTAAACCAAGGAATCATGGAGATATCGAATGTATTTAAAGGTCTGTTAGGTTTAGGTGCAAAATTTACAGAGGATGAATATTGTGCTGTATCTAATTCATAGGAATGCAAAAAAACATGGTAGTCCTCATTAAATTCAGTCCATATTCCAGAAAAATTTTTATTTTCTTTATTAAAAATGGTATAAGCAGGGTGCATCTCGTCATATATACCAATTCCCTCGTTTGTAAGGGCCGTACGAAATTCTGGCATTTGGTTCACTGTTTTAGTTAACAGCCAAATTATCGTTGGATAAAGTCTCGTGTTTTTTAAGTTCGTTATATCAAGATTAACTGTTGTAGAATAAGTACAAATAACTTCTTGAGTAAAATGTTCATAAAACTCTTTGCGTTCCCATGTCTGTAAATCTATCAAATGAAAAGACATAATATCCTCCTTTATAAATCTTCCATCTTTTATTATTCCAACAGTATCTATTTAAGTTGAAATCGCGTGAAGTCTTTCCAATTTTTAGTAAAAATCATAAAACAGTTATTCAAAATTGGTCTTGCGATATGATCCATCTATATATGAAATGTCTTTTTAATAAAATATTATAATAAATATGGCTCTTAATACAAAAATCAAGATTTTGTTTTTATATTTATATAGAAACGTTATTATGTAATATGATTAGCTAAAAGCATACCATAAAAATTCAAATAAATCTACATATAATTTTTGCACTATATTATCTTATAAATTTTAAAAGTGTCGATAGGAGTTTTTGTTGCGTGTAGAAAAAACACAGCCTCAAAAAGTAAAATCGATTTTATATTTTATTTACTACAGAAACTTTTTGAATGGGGATAGAAAAATGGGTCAAATAAAGGATGATTGAAAGCATTTCAAAAATATGCTATATTAAAAAATAAAAATATTAACTGATTTTGTGCTGATACATACTATATACCTAAAGCTATGATTAGAAAACGAAGAAAGGGTTAAAGACAGATACAAGCGATGGATATTATAAATAATATCAAAATTACAACACAAAATGATAAAAAATTATTAGAGGCATTAGACGCTCTGCCTGCAAATTATTGGGATTTTAAGGCGGATGATGTCCGTGAATACACACATGGTATACACAATTATCCTGCAATGATGGTATGTCCCATCAGCCGAAATATTCTTCGTATTGTACAAGAAATCCGACCTGTAAATACACTGCTTGATCCTTTTATGGGTTCAGGTACAGTCGTTGTAGAAGGAATGTTGGCCAATATACCACAGGTGTATGGTACGGATATCAATCCTCTTGCGTTATTTCTCTCCAAAGTAAAAACGACTAGGCTTGCTAGCGCCAACTTGCAAAGTGAGTCGCAGCGTTTGCTGGAGAGGATCTATCAAAGCTGTGAGAAAAATAGGACGCAGATAAATGGTGTAGATAATATACTGCATGACAGATATGAATTGGATTTAACAGCCAAAAAGGGTTGGGGAGAAAATGCACCAGTATATTTAAAAAAGTATCAAGAACAAAATAACATGGAAATAGAAATTCCCAATTTTAAAAATTTGGGATATTGGTTTAAGCCGCGTGTAATTTTGCTGTTATCTCTCATAAAAAGTCAAATTCAGAAAACGGAAGACAAAGATATACGAGATTTTTTCTTTATAGCCTTTAGTGAAACAATCCGTTTTGTCTCGAACAGGCGCAACGGAGAATTTAAAATGTTTCGTATGCCGGCAGTAAAAGTCAAGACCTTTGAGCCAGACGTTATCCGCGAATTTATATCTATACTAAATAGAAATATCGAAAAAATGAACGCTTTTACAGAAAGGTGCTGCCAAATCGATTGCACCACAAAAGTCTCAATATTTCGCAACAACGCAACCATACTCAAAGATATCCCAGATGGCTGCGTGGATTTGGTTATCACTTCTCCACCATATGGTGATAGCCGGACAACTGTCGCCTATGGCGAATACAGCAGGCTGTCTTTGCAATGGCTCGATTTAGATCTGAGTGAAAAAGAAATTATGGGAATTGATAAGTCTTTGATGGGTGGTAATAAATTCAAAAACGGATTTAAAATGACGATTCCCAGCCGAACATTGCAACAGTCTTTACAACGGCTGCAATCCGTCGATTTAGAGCGGGCAGGAGATGTATATAGTTTTTATTTAGACTTAGAAAAAGCAATTTCGACAATTTCTCGAAAGACAAGAATAGATGGTTACCATTTCTGGGTGGTTGGAAATAGAACGGTTAAGGGTGAGACTTTGCTTACAGATCGAGTGATTGCTGAAGTAGGACAGAGATACGGAATGGATTATCTTTCTACGATCGATCGCAATATTGTAAACAAAGTGATGCCTATGCAGAATTCCCCGACGAATCAGTCGGGAAAGAAGTCGGCTACTATGACGAATGAACATATTGTTGTTTTGAAAAAGAGAAAATGCTAATATCTTGATTTTCGCAGTAGAATTTCTTTATCCACAGCCGACAATATTCCAATACTTTAAGAGAAAAGCAGCTGTTGTGTAAAAAATAACAGTGGAATAAATTGGGTAAAAAGGGTAAATAGTTTACCCTTTTTTATGCGAAACCTGTAACATGATTTTGGTTATATATTCGTTTTCATCAGTCGATGTGATATAGTCGTTGATACAAAATTCGTAAGAATTGGAAAGAATCTGAAAGCCGTGCATATCGCAGAAGTTCAATATACTTTCATAGGAATGTCCTATAGATAAATAGTCGCCTATATGATAAATACAAACGTATTCTCCAGAGGGAATACAGGCAATATTTGAAATTTTATCCGTTTGTTCAATTGGAAGGAAGGCATCTGAAGCTTCGGTAAAACGGCCATCTCGAATGCAAGAAAGCGGTACAATCACACCGCATTGAAAAAAAATAGGAAGTTGCAGCTGAAATCCCTGTGCAAAGCATTTCTTTGTCGCAATGCTGATGTCTTTTAAAGTATAAGGGGGATTTACAGATTGCGTTAAAATATATTGTTCCTCGATGTTTTCTATCTGGATAGGGGAGGATCCGCAACAAACCAGAGCAGTTTCCATTTGAGCACAGCGATGTGCTACACGGCTGCGTAGCAAGCGCAGCTCATCAATACGGCGATCAATGGAAGAAAGCTGTCGTTTAAGTGCTGCCATGCTGCTTTTAGTGTTGCATTCTCGCAAATACTCTCGAATTTCTGAAAGCGAAAATCCAATTTTTTTCATAATAAGAATAGTGTCAAGATAATCTATCTGTTTTGCGCTATAGTAGCGGTATCCGTTAGTTGGATTGACGTAGGCAGGACAAAACAGTCCTATTTTATCATAAAAAATAAGCGTCTGTTTTGAAATGTTTTGATATTTAGAGAGTTCTCCTATTGAAAAAAGATCATCCAACAGCAATTCCTCCTTGACAATATAGTTACTATATAGATTATTATAATCTTCAAAGAGATAGATTACAAGGAGGTTTTCCAAGTGGAAAAAAATCCCCAAAAGGAGTTGCTGCACAGGATATTTGACGGTATGGGGTTACATTCGATATTGTATAGTATGATCGGTGCAGCTGTATGCACTTTTGGAATTCACAATATTCATCAACGTACCGGAATCACAGAAGGAGGAATGATGGGCCTGATGCTGCTTCTTCAGCAGTGGCTAGGTATTTCTCCTGCATATATCACTCCTGTGTTGGATATTGTATGCTATGTTTTGGCATTTAAGTTTTTGGGTGGAAAATTTATTCGTACCTCTATTATTTCTACTGCAGGTATGGCTTTATTTTATAAAGTGTGGGAGCAATTCCCTCCCATGCTGCCAGATCTTTCTGATTATCCCCTTGTGTGTGCAGTGGCAGGAGGATGTTTTATAGGCATAGGAGTAGGAATCATTGTCCGTCAAGGTGGATCGAGCGGTGGCGATGATGCGCTTGCGCTTACCATTTCAAATGTGACACATTTGCGGCTTTCGTTTGCTTACCTGTTTACAGATTTGACAGTTCTGGCACTTTCGCTAACATACATCCCTTTGTCAAGAATTTTGTTTTCTCTTATTACGGTAATCATTTCTTCATTTCTCATTGATAAGATCCAAACAATAGGAAAATCGCAATGCCACAAAGATTCTTCAGAAGAGTCATCGGAAGGAACGCTGCCTGCCTAATGAAAAAAAGGGGAAAAATATTATAAAAAAAGGCAGGGCCGTCGGAAAAGATATTCCGTACGGCCCTGTTTTAGGCAAGATTATTAGGTCATCTTCTATGATCGTCGCATCCGCATCCACATCCACAGTCAGCGGCTTTAGGCGGGAAAAATTCTCCAGTAGGAAATTCGATTCGCTGGAACAGTTCGCAGGGATTATCAGATGTGGTAACACATTCTTTTTCAGGAATGCAAAAATCGTAAGCAGGGATCAACATCTGCACATTGCGAACAATCTGAACAATGGTGAATAAGCCAATGGTAACATATACAACACGGGATTTTCCGCTGGTATCGAAATCGTCCCCATATCGATGGCAGATACATTCCGGAATGCGGCAGCAGGGCTCAGGATGGCACGGACACTCACAAATGCGGGCAGCAAGCCCGATGGGGTCAGCGACCTGTACCGTAGCTTTGGGAAGAACTTTGCTTACAGCAGATTGTTCGTCTAACTCATCGAGTTTATAGTCGGAGCTAAACATTTTTACATTGCCTTCACTGCCGTAAAGGATAACCTTTTTATTAAATATGGAAATACCGTTAACAGTAACGGGGCTGGCAGCAGGCGTACAATATACATCTAGGCAGACATCGAAGAAGAATGTCATATCAACGGAGTAGAATCCCTTATTAAAAGGGATCGCTTCCAAATCGAGATAAACGGTGATGACTTCAACGTTTTTCATACGGACATTGGTAGCGTTGTCTACAATAGATTGTTTTGCGGGTGTAAAATAAACGCGCAAATCTTCTAAGCAGTCTTTATCACTGCACGAATCGTACACCCTCATCGCGTCAATGCAAACAGCCTCTTTAAAGCAGTCGGCGCCGCGAAGTTCTTGATCGGACGAATATACAGAATCAGGCATATCATTTCCTCCTAACGGGCAAAACCCATATTTCTCTGTACCACTATTTTATGGACTTCCCAGAAAAATGTTCGCGTAATCCATAGAAGCTGCTTCTGTTCCATAGTGAAAGATAAACTGAATACTTCGTTTTACTATGAAACATGTCCCGTCCTTTTTCGTTAAGAGTTTTATGGTTACAAAAATAAGCAACAGTTCTTGACCACATTGCACTGACTAAATACATAAAATTTACTGCTTGAGATTTTTGCTGTTGGCTACAAAATGGATTGCTGTTTTAGCAGTCGACCGTAGCGCAGATACTCTACCCAAAATCATAAAATCTATTATTCATAAGAGATTTGATTCCGGATAACTTTACCAAGAATGCGGATCCGAGTTTTTTTTACATCGTAAACCTGAGGCTGATGTTCCGTATTATAGGATTTAGGCGTGAGGATAACAAGATTTTTATTTCGGCTATATTGTTTGACAGTGGCTTCTTCACTATCCACAATAACTACGGCAATTTCCCCATTTTCGACTATGTCCTGACGCCGTACAATCAACACATCACCGTCGTTAATACGTGCAGCCGTCATACTGTCTCCTTTTACGCGCAAAGCGAAATAATCGGCACCGCTATTTAGATCTGTAAATGTATATCCCTCTATATGCTGTTCCGCATAGAGTGGTGATCCGGCAGAAATACGTCCCAAAATCGGAATTTTTTGCATATGAGGAAGGGAGTAAGCTTCTTTAGGAAGTGAAAAGCGATCCTCAATGAGTTCGGATTTCTGTACTGAGAAATATTCGGCAAGTAATTCTATTTTATCGATTCTTGGGTATTTCGCGCCCGAAATCCATTCCGAAAGGGTAGAGTATTTTATTCCTAAATCACGACAAATATCGTTGCGACTTTTTCCGTATTTTTTCATTAAATAAGAAAGATTATAAGATAAAATATTTTTGTTTTTTTGGTTTGTCATAAAGAAATTCCTTTCCTTTTTATTTTCAGGATGCATAATAAATTTTCTTAAAAATTTAATAAGTAAATTTTACGCTATAAAAGCAAAAAAATCAATATAAATCCAAAAATTACGCTTTTAGCGTTGACAATGGAGTTATAATTTTATAAAATAAATAAAGTGGAAATTTATTCCTTTTAATTATTAAGAAAATTGGATATGGTGAAAAAATGGGAATGAAAACATAAAAAACTTATAGAGGAGAGTGAAAAATGGATACAAATGGACAAATACTTCGGAAAATGAGTGATGAAGAGTTAGCCGCGTTTCTTTATGGAGTCGAACAGCAGATGTGTCGGATGTTTAGAGATATACTTGGCTTGCAAGAATCATTTATATTTGGGGCACGTCCTGAAGAACTACTAATCTGGCTAAAAAAAACGCCAGACTTTAAATTTCCAACACAGCAGAAACGCAGCGAGTAAAAAAGAGCAAAGCAAAATAATTAATTCTGTTATTTCCCCATAAGCTTGTGTCGGATCAAATTAGAATTGAAAATCTAGTAAATAATGTACCTATTTGAGAGAAAATCATTTAGATGTTCTGCTTAAAACGAGATATTACCGTATTATGCAGCAAAGGAAGTGAAAAACAAGACTAAAAAAGTTATCCAGTCACGTACCCTTGAATGCTTTCATAATATGGCATCGGGGTAGAATCTCTTCCAGAGACGTCCCCATTCCGGACAGGGATAGCCCACAGGCAGTCGCTGTCCGTTTCTGGAAAAGGGGGTAATGACTTTGAATATCTACCATGGTTCAAATTTTCCCAAGGATAAAAATTGCTGCGAATGTTGCAAACCCATGTGTTGTTGTCCGATTCCAGGTCCAACCGGTCCAACTGGTCCAACAGGCCCGACCGGTCCAACAGGATTGAGAGGTCCAACAGGCCCAATGGGACTTCGTGGCCCTACAGGCGCCACAGGAGCCACAGGTGCTACGGGTGCCACAGGCGCCACAGGACCGTCAAGTGGTTCTATAGGTCCAACCGGTCCCACAGGAGCGACGGGAAGCACTGGTAGTGCCGCTTCGGTAAATGTTGGGAGCGTAACAACAGGTGAGCCCGGTGCACCAGCGTCTGTTACGAATGTGGGAACGGAACAGAATGCAATTCTGAATTTTGTGATTCCGCGAGGAGCGACAGGTCCGAAAGGTGCCACAGGAGCTACGGGCGTAGCAGGAACTACAGGAGCTACAGGCTCGACAGGCGCCACAGGCGCCACAGGCCCAACGGGTGCAACAGGTCCGATGGGCGCTACAGGTGCAACTGGAGCAACGGGCAATACTGGCAGTGCTGCTTCGGTAAATGTCGGGAGTGTAACAACAGGTGAACCTGGTGCAATGGCATCCGTTACGAATGTGGGAACAGAACAGAATGCAGTTCTAAATTTTG
>CALWIX010000156.1 GCA_944380825.1 uncultured Clostridia bacterium
GAGGCCGTGCAGAGTTGACGCGCGCTGCACGTCTTCTTGCCGAGGATGTCAAAGCTGGCCGCATGAGTCCGGAGAAGGTGGATGAAAGTGCAATTTCTTCCCGACTGTATACGGCTGGACAGCCGGATCCGGATTTGATTATTCGTCCAAGCGGGGAGCATCGCACATCGAATTTCTTGCTCTGGCAGTCTGCTTATGCAGAATATATTGTGATGGATATTTTATGGCCGGATTTCAAAACCAGCGATCTTGACCGCGCGCTGCTTGATTATGCGTCGCGCAGCAGACGGTTTGGAGGGGTATAATTGAAGAACAGAGTACTTTCTGGAATAGTACTGGTAGCGTTGATGGTGGCCATCGTGCTGTTCAATGAGTCGTTCCCGCTGGCGTTGAATATTGTGCTGGCACTGGTATCGCTGCTTTCCATTACCGAAATCATTTCGGCCATAGGGATGACGAAAAAATATTTCCTAGCGGTTCCCAGCGTTCTGTTTGCAGCGGGACTTCCCTTAGTGGATTCCCAATTGTGGCAAGAGGGTTTGTATTTTGTCTATACCTCGGTGCTGTTTGCGTCGATGATCCTCTACCACAAAGAAACCACTTTCCGGGAAGTAGGCGTAATTTACAGCATGACGCTTTTGATTCCCACTGCACTCATGACGCTTTTAGGCCTGCGGGAGCTTGGCGGCGCGCATGGAATGTTTTATGTGATGATGGCAGTATTTTCTGCGTGGATTGCCGATGCAGGTGCTTTTTTTGCCGGCAGTTTGTTTGGAAAACATAAGCTTTGCCCAGAGATCAGCCCCAAAAAGACCATTGAAGGTGCAGCAGGCGGTTTTGTGCTCAATATTGCTGCTATGCTGGTATTTGGTTGGCTCTTTTCGGATATATATTACCAAGGAACGGTTCAGGTTTCGTATTTGACACTCCTGCTGATGGGCGTTGGCTGTACAGTTTTTTCTATGTTAGGCGATTTAAGCTTCTCGCTTATTAAAAGAAGCTGTCACATCAAAGATTTTGGTCAGGTAATCCCTGGCCACGGCGGCATACTGGATCGCTTTGATAGTGTGATTTTTACGGTTCCCTTTGTGTTTTTTCTTGTACAAATTATTCCGCTTGTTTCCTGACGTCTTTTTTATCTTTTTGGAAAAATGGGTAAGTTTCAAAGTGCATTTTGGATCATTGGTCCATCTGTTTGGGGGAAGAGATTCCCCCAAACCTCTTTTGATCGGATGAATAGTTTCTATTATTTATTTTATTGATCAGCTAGTGGTTTTGTGCATACAAAACTCGTCAGAGGTATTTAGCTGAATGAAAATGGGAGAATGGTGAATACTATTATGATGAAAAGGCTTTCTGTTCTGGGATCGACAGGCTCTATCGGGACGCAAACGCTGGATGTGGCTCGCAGGTTGGATCTCAGGATTGAAGCGTTAGCGGCCTACGGAAATATAAAGCTTCTGGAAGATCAAATTAGGGAGTTCCATCCGGCAGTAGCGGCAGTTTTTGATGAAGAAAAGGCGAGACAGCTGCGCATCGCGGTGGCAGATACATCCACCCGCATAGTAGCGGGAATGGATGGCCTGTGCGAAGCGGCTGCGGTCCCGCAGGCCGATATGACGGTGAATGCCGTTGTTGGCTGCATAGGGCTTTTGCCCACGCTCGTAGCGATTGATGCAAAAAAAGATCTGGCGCTGGCGAACAAAGAAACGCTTGTAGCGGGCGGAGCGCTGGTGATGGAGGCCGCAAAGAACAACGGTGTAAAAATCCTACCGGTAGATAGTGAACATTCCGCTATCTTTCAATGTCTGCAAGGCTGTCCGGAGAAAAAAATGCTGGCGCGTATTATCCTCACAGCGTCAGGAGGCACTTTTTTTGGAAAGACAAGAGAGAAGCTTGCATCCGTGACTCCGCGTCAAGCGCTCAACCATCCGAATTGGAATATGGGCGCTAAAATTACCATAGATAGTTCGACCATGATGAATAAAGGCCTCGAGATCCTAGAAGCATCATGGCTTTTCGATATGCCTGTTTCGAAGATTGATGTTGTAATCCATCGCGAAAGTATCGTACATTCGCTGATAGAATATGTAGATCACGCAGTAATAGGACAGTTTGGCGTGCCGGATATGCGTATCCCGATTCAGTATGCCATTACATGGCCCCAGCGTGTCCCTTCACCAGTGAAACAACTAAGTCTCACCGATTACGGTACGCTTACTTTTGCAAGCCCCGATGAAGAGACATTCCAGTGTCTTGCTGCCTGTAAAGAGGCGGGACGCCGCGGGGGGCTTGCTCCGGCAGCGGCAAATGGCGCCAACGAGGCGGCGGTGCAGTTGTTTTTAGAAGAAAAAATTTCTTTTTTAGACATTGGCGAGCTCGTTTGGCAGGCGATGATGCGCCAGCCGGATGTGAAAACCATTGCATCAGTGGACGATATTTTGGCGGCGGATCGCCAAGCACGGGAATATGTGTTTTGCGAGGTAGGAAAGAAAAGGTGATTGCTTGGATATTTTAGTGAATGTAGCGCTGGTTGTTATAGCGGTCTTGTTGTTCGGTTTAATTATTTTTGTGCATGAATTTGGACATTTCTTCACGGCAAAGCTCTCAGGCATTCGTGTGAATGAATTTGCCATCGGTATGGGGCCGACCATCTTCAAATTTCACAGAAAACACAAGCGGAGAAAAGAAGATGCCCATGCAGCTGTATCTTCTGAGACAGAGCAAGACGGTACACAGTATTCGTTGCGTCTGTTTCCCATCGGTGGCTACTGTGCCATGGAAGGGGAAAATGAGGAGAGCGACGACGACGGCGCATTTGGCAACAAACCTGTGTGGAAAAGAATTATTGTCGTTAGCGCCGGCGCTGTGATGAACATTTTAGCAGGCATTGTGCTGATGATGATCCTTTTGGGTCAGCAGAATCTGTTAGCTACGACCCAGATTGCAAGTTTTTCAGAGAATTCTGCACTGCAGGCCGCTGGCCTTGAAGTAGGGGACGCGTTCTATAAGATTGATGGCTATCGGATCTATACCGATCGGGATTTGCTGTTTGCTTTGTCTATGGCGGATCTATCGTCCGCCGATATTGAAGTAGCAAGAGATGGTCAGGTGATTCTTTTTTCAGATATAGCTTTCCAAACTGCTGAAAACGAGGATGGAAGTGAGTCTTTTGTACGCGACTTTACGGTATATGGTGTTCCTAAAACGGTCGGGACAGTGCTTGTAAAATCTTGTGCAGATACGGTGTCGGTAGTGCGTATGGTTTGGGCGAGCCTTGCAGGCCTTGTTACAGGAAAATTCAGCTTTAACGAAATGGCCGGACCGATAGGCACTGCCTCCGCTATTTCGCAAGCGGCATCTATTGGACTGCAGCAAGGCTTTGTTTCAGCGCTCAACAATATTTTGCTGATGATGCTGATTATCACCGTCAACTTAGGAATCGTAAATCTATTGCCGTTGCCCGCCCTAGACGGTGGCCGCCTTGTATTTTTGATCCTAGAGGCGATTCGCCGTAAGCCTGTAAATCCAAAATATGAAGGAATTATCCACGCAGTAGGCTTTGCAGCGCTCATTGGATTGATGATTGTAATCACATACAGCGATGTGCTGCGTCTTATTACAGGGAAAGGTTTGGGAGGATAGGACGTGCAAAGAAGGAAGTCAAAACAAGTGTTTGCCGGGAAAACGGCGATTGGCGGAGGGGCACGCATCACAGTGCAATCGATGCTCAACGTGCCTGCGACGGATGTGGAAGGAAGCGTCCGGCAGGCTGTCCAGCTTGCGCAGGCGGGGTGTGATATTATCCGCGCGGCCATTCCCGACAAAGAAGCCATACGGCTGATCCCGGCGATCAAAAAGGCTGTAAATGTGCCGCTTGTAGCAGATATTCACTTTGATTACCGGCTCGCGTTGGAATCCGCTGCAGCGGGAATCGATAAAATCCGCATCAATCCCGGGAATATAGGTTCCGACAGCAGGGTGCGCGAGGTGGCGCGGGTTTGCCGCGAAAAGAAAATTCCCATTCGCATTGGGGTAAATTCCGGTTCGGTGGAAAAAGAAGTTTTGGCAAAGTATGGAGGCCCCACCGCCGAAGCACTGTGCGAAAGTGCACTATACCACGCGTCACTGCTGGAAAAATTTGATTTTGATGACATTGTTATTTCTATTAAATCTTCTGATGTCGATACAATGATCCGTGCCTACGAGCTTACAGCACAGAAGTGTCCCTATCCGCTGCATCTGGGCGTGACCGAGGCAGGTACGGAGCGTATGGGGATCATCAAATCTGCTATCGGTATCGGCTCATTGCTGCAGCGTGGCATCGGGGATACGATCCGTGTTTCACTCACAGCAGATCCAGTGCGTGAAGTGCCGGCTGGATTTGATATCCTGCGGGCACTGAACCTAGCCCCAGAGGGACCGCAGCTTGTTTCCTGTCCTACCTGTGGCCGTACTCGAATCGATTTGATTCGGATAGCCGGCGAGGTGGAACGTCGGCTGCGTGAATCCGGCTGTAAAAAACCGATTAAAGTGGCGGTAATGGGATGTGCCGTTAACGGTCCCGGAGAGGCAAGGGAAGCCGACATTGGCATCGCAGGCGGTGACGGGGTAGGGTTGATTTTCCGAAAAGGCCAGATTCTTCGCAAAGTACCCGAAATGGATTTGATCGACGCACTTATGACAGAAATTGATCGGTTGTAAATGGTATCCGCCTTCTGCGCAGAAAAGCGTAGAGGGCGGACTGTCTGCGTAGAAAGCAGAGGTGGCGTGGGCAGTTGGCTGTATGAATTGTCTTAGTGGCTGGAGGATAGATAGAAGTTGAAAGAATTTGGAGAGTTTTTTGGATCTTACATAGATGTGGAGAAGCTTCCGGAGCATATAACATCGGCACAGCTGCAGTCTATCGAAGTAGATCTGCACCGCCGTACGCTGCTGGTAACGGCTCAGTTTCCGAAGCTGGTAGATCGCAAAACGCTGTTTGGCTTAGAGATGAATATGGCGGCGTCTAAATTGAACCTGATGAGAGCGGAAATTTCCCCTCGTTTTCCGCAGGAAGCGTTTTCGCTGGAGTACTATCCCGAGCTTGTGCAAGAGCTTAAACGTCGGGATGCCACTTTAAACGGCAGCTTAAAAGATTCCACGGTTCGAATAGAAGGAGAAAAGCTTGTTGTCACACTGGCGCATGGCGCGCACGAAATGCTGTGCAGCCACCATGTAGATAAAGAGCTCTCTCGTTTAATTTTGGAAGAATTTGGTCTGCATTTTACCGTAGAGTTTGACGGCCGTTTGACCATCGATCCCTCTAGCCCGGAGTATATTCAGAAACAGGAGAAACAGCAGGAACAGACGCAGCGTGAGACGGTTATTCGCGAGGTGGAAAGATACGACGAAACCATGCGTGAGGCGGATCGTGCAGCCGAAAAGCTTGCGCAAAAGGCGAGTGCCAAAATTAGCGTGCGTACAGGCGATACACTCTATCCATGCGTGCTTCCCGAAACAGCGCGGGATATTTACGGCCGGTCCACGCGGGCAAAGCCGATGCCCATCAGTAAAGTCACACCGGATTCCGGTAATGTAACAATTTGGGGCGATATTTTTCTCTGTGAACAAAAGTTGACGCGTGATAAAAGCAAGAAGATTTACTCAATCAATATTACCGACTACACCGGTTCCATGAGTCTCAAGATTATCGAAGATATGCAGCAATGTCGTATGCTCGATACGCTCAAAAAGGGAATGTCGATCATTGTGCGCGGCGAAATTAGTTACGATAAATACGACAGGGAGATCGTCCTGCGTCCGCGAAGCATTGCCTCTGTAGAAAAGGTAAAAGTTGTAGACGATGCGCCGGAGAAGAGGGTGGAGTTGCACCTGCATACAGCGATGTCCAGTATGGATGGTATGAATTCCGCCGCAGATCTCATAAACCGCGCTCATGAGTGGGGACAAAAAGCCATCGCCATCACCGACCACGGCGTAGCCCAAGCGTTTCCGGATGCCATGAACGCTGCCGCCGCGATTCGTAAAAAAGGCGGCGAGATGAAGATTATTTATGGTGTGGAGGCGTATTTTGTCAACGATTTAGTGATGGCCGTTACAGGGGATAAAAACTGCACTCTGCAGGACGAATTTGTAGCGTTTGATATTGAAACCACCGGCCTGAGTGCTGCTGCTGACCGGATTACCGAGATTGGTGCCGTTCGTATTCGCGGCGGCAAGATTGTGGGAAAAACGTTCCAAACGTTTGTAGATCCCCAGCGTCCGATTCCCGAAAAAATCACAGAGCTCACCGGTATTACCGATCAAATGGTGGCGGGCGCTCCAAAAGAGGAAGAAGCTGTCCGGGCGTTTTATGAATTCTGTGGAAAGGACGCTGTCCTTGTTGCGCACAACGCCGACTTCGATACCTCTTTTATTCGTGCAGCAGCAAAGCGCTGTGGTCTTGCTTTTGACTATACATACATCGATACGGTACCCATGTGCCGCAGTATGCTGAAAGATTTAAAAAATGCGAAACTCGATACGGTAGCGAAATATTTGAAAATTGATGAGTTTAATCATCATCGTGCGGACGATGATGCCGGTGCGCTGGCACAGATCTTTCTTCGTCTTTTGGAACGTCTCCATGAAGATACGCCCGCTAAAACAGTGCAGGACATCAACGCCTGTCTTGCGGGCAGCGATCCGAAAAAACTGAATAGCTACCACCAAATCATCCTTGTGAAAAACAGTATGGGGCTGAAAAACCTGTATAAACTGATTTCTCAAGCGCATTTAGAGTATTTTTATAAGCGGCCGCGTATCCCTAAGAGCGTTCTGATGAAGTATCGAGAAGGACTGCTCATTGGAAGCGCCTGCGAGGCAGGAGAGCTGTACCGAGCCGTAGCGGCCGGTCAAAGCTGGGATAGGCTTTTGGAGATTGCCAGCTTTTATGATTATCTTGAGATTCAGCCTTTGGGCAACAATGCCTTTATGGTACGCAGCGGCATGGTTCCCGACGAAGAGACGCTTCGCAGCTATAATAAACTCATCGTGAAGATTGCCGATAAGCTCGGCATCCCAGTGGTAGCTACAGGGGACGTGCATTTTCTCGATCCCAAAGATGCCGAATACCGAAAAATTCTCATGGCAGGGCAAGGCTTTTCCGACGCAGAATTGCAAGCCCCTCTCTATATGAAAACAACGCCTGAAATGTTAAAGGAATTTGCGTATCTAGGGGAGGAAAAAGCCTACGAAGTGGTGGTGACAAACACCAACAAGATCGCCGATATGATCGACGATGTGCGGCCTATCCCGCCGGGGGTATTTCCACCGTTTATCGATGGGGCCGAGGAGCAGCTCAACTCGATTTGCTGGAAACGCGCAAAAGAAATTTACGGTGATCCGCTGCCGGAAATCGTGCGCAAGCGCTTGGATCGCGAGCTTTCTTCTATTAATAAACACGGTTTCTCCGTTTTGTACATGACAGCCCAGAAACTTGTAGCGGATTCGGAAGCGCACGGCTATCTAGTAGGATCGCGTGGATCAGTCGGCTCATCGTTTGTAGCCAGCATGTCCGGTATCTCGGAGGTAAACCCGTTGGAACCGCACTATGTCTGCCCTCATTGTAAGAACAGTGAATTTATCCTAGACGGCAGCTATGGTTCCGGTTTCGACCTGCCGCCCAAAAAGTGCCCCATGTGCGGCAGCGACTACATTCGGGACGGACATAATATTCCGTTTGAAACGTTTTTGGGGTTTGACGGCGACAAAACGCCCGATATCGACCTGAACTTTTCCGGCGAGTATCAGAGTTCCTCCCATCGCTATACAGAAACGCTTTTTGGAAAGAACAACGTGTTCAAAGCTGGTACCATCGGCACCATCGCCGATAAAACGGCCATTGGCTTTGTGAAAAAATATGAGGAAGAAAAAGGGCTTACCATGCATCGTGCAGAGGAGCTGCGTCTGGCGATGGGGTGTACCGGTGTAAAACGCACCACCGGCCAGCATCCGGGCGGTATGGTCGTAGTGCCTAAGGGAATGGAGGTCTACGATTTCTGTCCCGTACAGCATCCGGCTGACGATCAAAATTCCGATAATATTACAACGCATTTTGATTTCCATTCTATCCACGATACCATCTGCAAGCTCGACGAGCTTGGCCACGATGTTCCCACCATTTACCGTTACCTAGAGGAATATACAGGCATTCCGGTCATGAAAGTATCCATGAGCGATCCGGCCGTGATGTCGCTGTTCCATTCTACCGAAGCTCTTGGCGTTACGCCGGAAGATATCGATTCTCAAACCGGCACCTTCTCCTTACCGGAACTTGGCACACCTTTTGTACGTCAAATGCTGCTCGATTCTCAGCCTCGAACCTTTTCCGATCTGCTGCAGGTTTCCGGTCTGTCCCACGGCACCGATGTTTGGCTTGGCAACGCGCAGGATCTCATTAAAAACGGTACTTGTACCATCGCGGATGTAATCGGTACGCGCGACAGCATCATGACGTATCTCCTTCTCAAAGGACTTGAGCCGAAGATGGCGTTTAAGATCATGGAGATTACCCGAAAAGGGAAAGCGCCCCAGCTTTTGACGGATGAACATAAAAAGGCGATGCGTGAACATAATGTTCCCGAATGGTACATAGAATCATGTTTAAAAATTAAATATATGTTCCCTAAAGCGCATGCGGCTGCGTACATGATCTCTGCTCTGCGTCTTGGGTGGTATAAGGTGCATAAGCCGGTGGAATATTATGCGGCCTATTTTACGGTGCGTGGTGAAGATTTTGACGGAGCTACAGTGGTAAAAGGCCGTGAAGCCGTGAAGCGGAAGATGAACGAGATTGCCTCTAAAGGAAAAGAAGCTAC
>CALWIX010000157.1 GCA_944380825.1 uncultured Clostridia bacterium
ATGAGGTCACGCGTTCGATTCGCGTTAGCAGCTCCATAAAAAGCCCAGAACTTTGCGGTTCTGGGCTTTTGTTATATCCAGCGCAAAGAAATTTTGCCTAAAACCGAAGGGAGGAGAACCATTTGAAAGTATCGGTAATCGGCTGCGGCCGTTGGGGAAGCTTCCTTGCGTGGTATCTCGATCGGGTGGGACACCAGACGGCTCTGTATGGACGAAAGGGATCCGCACATCTTGCCCGCCTGCGTGAAACCAGATCCAATGGAATGCTTTCGCTGCCAGAGAAGGTACAGCTTACAGAAGATCTGGAGCAAGCAGTTTCGCGAGCAGAAATTCTGGTCATTTCGATTGCATGTCAGCAGCTTCGGCAGTTGATGCAGCAGCTTGTTTTGTGCGATCTTCGGGGAAAAAACCTAGTGCTGTGCATGAAAGGGTTGGAAGCGGGCAGCGGCAAGCGCTTGACGCAGGTTGCGGAAGAATTTTTGCCGCCACAGGTTCATACGGCTGTCTGGGTAGGGCCAGGGCATGTGCAGGATTTTGTAAAAGGGATCCCGAATTGTATGGTGATCGACAGCAAAGATGAAGAGCTCAAAAACAAACTTGTAGAAAGCTTTTCCAGTCCTCTCATTCGCTTTTATTATGGGGAAGATCTGCTGGGCAATGAGATCGGGGCAGCTTCCAAGAATGTGATCGGTATTGCGGCGGGAATGTTAGACGGCTTGGGAAAGACGGCGCTGAAAGGCGCTCTGATGTCCCGGGGAACACGAGAGATTGCGCGGCTGATCGGCGCTATGGGAGGCAAAGAGAGCAGCGCTTACGGATTGGCGCATTTGGGAGATTATCAAGCTACGGTGTTTTCGCAGTACAGCCATAACAGAGCGTTTGGCGAATCTTTCGTAACGGGACGCGCTTACGGCGAGCTGGCTGAAGGAGCCGAAACGGTCAAGGCGCTATTGAAGCTGGAGGAATTGTATGGAGCACAGCTGCCCATTTGCCGTGCTATTTCACAGGTGCTCTATAACGGCCGGAATGCGGAGGATGCGCTGTCATCGCTGTTTCTGCGCAGTTTAAAACGAGAAATGGCCAGCATTTAATGGCTTTTCAGGGTAAAGGAGAGAAGAAGCACGCCCCATTTATCCCTCCTTTGCCCATAGAAAAGGATCAAAATATTACAAAAAGGTTATTCTGCTTATTGACAGTATCTTTAAAATGTGATATATTTATATCATAAAGAGCGAAATATATCGCATAAAAGGAGGAGATCTTTATGAAAAGCAGAAATCACAGCTGGTATGGAATGATGGGGTTTTTGTCTCTATTGGGCTTTTTGGGAGTATTCACACAGGAGAGGGCATTCTTGGCCTTTTTCGCCTTTGCCGTAGATTTTGAATACTTTTTCCTTAAGTCTGATGAAATGCTGGAGCAGTACATGAATCGCACAGCTTCGGCGGCTTTTTACTGTGGAATGACGGTGGTAGCTGTGGCGGCTCTGGTGAGCTTTGCGTTTGGCACCGATGCAAGCAGAGCTCTTCTGACGGGATTTGCCTGTGGCTGGGCGGCGTCAGTGCTAGTGCACGCCGTTATGACGGCATACTATGGTTTTCGTGAAAGGCAGGGGCTTACCGATGATCCGGAATAAAATAAGGGAATACCGCGCGCGGGATGGGCTCAGTCAAGAAGAGCTGGCCAATCGAGTGGGCGTACGAAGAGAGACGATCGGAAATCTAGAGAAGGGCAGGTATAACCCGTCGCTTGTGCTCGCATGGAACATTGCGAAAGTATTCCATGCGTCCATTGAGGATGTTTTTACTGTGGAAGAGGATTCTTAAAGTACAGATACAATCTGAAAAGAAAATACGCCGGAAGACTTTTAAAGTCTCCGGCGTATTTTTTAATGAGCAATGAGGAAGTATCCCAAAACCAGAGCACCCAGCAAAATTCGATACCAGCCAAAAATTTTGAAGTCGTGCTTTCGAATGTAGCTGAGTAGGAATTTGATGACTAAAACCGAAACGACGAAGGCGACCGCCATACCCGTCAAGAGGATCGCAGCCTCATTGGGGGTAAAATCAAATCCAAATTTTACAAGCTTAAGCAGGCTTGCGCCGAGCATAACCGGAACAGCGAGGAAAAATGTAAATTCTGCGGCTGTTACACGCGACATTCCCACCACAATGCCGCCGAGAATCGTGGCGCCAGAACGGGAGGTTCCCGGAAAAACGGCGGCGATAAGCTGGAAAATTCCCACAAGGAACGCGGCTTTCCATGTAATGGAGGAAATGGAATTGATTTTGGGGCGCAGCGTTTTATTGCGATTTTCAATTACGATAAAGAGGATACCGAAAATAATCAAAGCGGCTGCCACAGTCCAATAATTGTAGAACAGTTCGTTGATTTTATCGTCAAAGAGCACCCCCACCACCGCCGCAGGAATGCAGGCAACAAGAATTTTAAACCACATCAAAAAGGTATCTTGTTTAATCCATCCCTTGCCCGGTGTGGTAAAAGGCCACAGCCGCCTCCAAAACATCACCACAACAGCGAGGATAGCCCCTAACTGGATCACCACAAGGAACATCTCTCTAAATTCGGAAGATACGTTCAAGCGTAGAAATTCGTCGGCCAAAATCATATGACCCGTACTGCTGATAGGCAGCCATTCCGTAATGCCCTCAATAATCCCGAAGAGGGCCGCTTTTAAAATTTCAATCATGTCCATACAGTCTCTCCTTTTCATCTAGGGGTGTTGCCCCAAACTATAGCAAAAAATTTATAGGTGTAACCTCCTGATTAAAAAGGAGGAGGAAAACCTTGCCGCCTTTCCCGAAGGATTCCGGGAAAGGGCTCGCTTTTTAGACAGTGAGATTGCATCCATCAAACAGATAGATGACTTTCTCAGTCCGCCTTCAGAAAACCAAGTTCTCGAGAAATGTCGCGCCGGGTTTGAAGAACGTAAACGGCAAGCTCACGCAACCGCTCACTAGACATGCGAACCGCAGGGGCAGAAATGCTGAACGCCGCGTCGGCACGACCTGTATAATCCTGCACACAGGCAGCGATACACCGCACCCCCAGTTCGTTTTCTTCGTTGTCTACCGCATAGCCGCGCAGACGAATTTCAGCAAGTTCCCGCAGCAGCACATCCCAATCGGTAATGGTATTCTCTGTAAATTTTTCAATCGGCGAAGCCTTCCAGATCTCGCGGACCTCGCGTTCTGACATTTGGGCGAGCATCGCCTTTCCAACGCCGGTGCAGTACATCGGCATGCGTAGACCGATACGCGAAACCATCCGGATAGAACTGGCATCCGATTCCACTTTATCCACATAAACAATGTGACTGCCTTCCCGCTGCACAAAATGAACCGTTTCGCGCGTCTGCTTCATGAGCCTATCGATGTATTTGTGCGCCACACCCAGCACGTCGATTCGATCAAGCACTCGTCCGGCGATCTCAAGAATTTTAAAGGTAAGCGTATACCGCCCCGTAAAAGAATCCTTTGTGACATATCCCATTAAACACAAGGATTGCAGCAGCCGGTGGGTGGTACTTTTGCTTAAAGAAAGTGCACAGCCAATCTCTGTCAAAGCACAGGCACCATGTGCCGCGAGGTATTCCAAAATTTCAAAAATTCGTTCGGCGGACTGTACCGGATTTTTTTCTGACATACCAACGCCCCCCAATTATGCCGAAGTATTTCAATTCTAAAACGTTTATAATAGTACCACATGAAATTAGGAAAAACAACAAGAAAGACAGCAGTTTCCTTTTTCTAAAAAAAAGAAAGAAAAATTTTTTAAAATTTTCATATTTTTTCCTAAAAATACGTTTACGAAATCCTGAAAATTATTTATAATAAGGATAAAGAGTGTGCCATATTTCTAAAATCCTGAATACGGTATTGACATATTCGGGTGTGGGAGTATAATTAGGGATGGCAACACTTTAGTGGAACAAAGTTCCGTTATATGGAACTTAATATTATGCAAGGGGTGCTAAAAATGAACGAAGTATTGAAAAAAATCGGTGCGATCGGCATTGTCCCTGTTGTAAAAATCGACGACGCGAATGACGCTGTCCCGCTGGCCAAGGCTTTGTGCGAGGGCGGACTGCCTTGCGCGGAGATCACCTTCCGTACAGCGGCGGCTGAGGAAGCTATCCGCAATATTTCCAAGGAATTTCCGGAGATGCTTGTGGGCGCAGGTACTGTTCTGACAACAGAGCAGGTGGATCGTGCGGTGAATGCAGGCGCGAAATTTATTGTCAGCCCGGGTCTGAATCCGAAGGTTGTAAAATACTGCGTGGATAAGAATATTCCGGTAACACCGGGATGTGCAAATCCGAGCGATGTGGAGCAGGCAATCGAGATGGGGCTTGACGTTGTAAAGGTCTTCCCGGCGGAGCAGGCCGGCGGCATTAAGATGATCAAAGCTATGGCAGCCCCTTATGTCAATATGAAGTTTATGCCCACCGGAGGCATCAATGCAAAGAATCTTAACGATTATCTCTCCTTCCCGAAGATTCATGCTTGTGGCGGCAGCTGGATGGTCAGCGGTGATATGATCAATGCGAAAGAGTTCGATAAGATCCGCGACATGACTCGCGAGGCTGTGCAGACGATGTTGGGATTTGATATTGCACATGTGGGCGTCAACTGTGCAAGTGAGGCCGAAGCAGGCGAGGTTGCCGACGCGTTTGGTGTGTTTGGTTTTGGCCGCAAAGACGGCAACAGTTCTATCTTTGCCGGTACGCAGGTAGAAGCCATGAAGAAGCCGGCTCTTGGCAAAAATGGCCATATTGCGATTCATACCAACTACATTGATCGTGCCATCAATTACCTTGCGATGATGGGCATCGAGTTTGACGAGTCCACAAGAAAGACGGATGCTAAGGGCAATACCATTGCGATTTATATGAAAAAAGAGGTGGGCGGCTTCGCTCTCCATCTTGTTCAGAAGAAGTAATATTTTTATAAAATTGGGAGGTTTCCCAAAGCGCGTGTATAGGAAAGACCATCGGGAAATGATGTTTTTCTTATGGTTAGGAGGGAAGCTTGTGGCTTACAGGTTTCCCTATACATGCTTTTTAAAAATCTAAAGCCTCGTCATACAGACGGGGAATTTTTGGAGGTTGAATCATCATGGCTAAGGTAATTACATTTGGCGAGATCATGCTGCGTCTGGCTCCGGAAGGATATTATCGCTTTGTTCAGGCTAATTCTTTCGGTGCAACCTATGGCGGCGGTGAAGCGAACGTAGCGCTTTCTCTGGCAAACTACGGCGTCGACGCTTACTTTGTCACGAAGCTGCCGAAGCACGATATTGGACAAGCAGCTGTCAATGAGCTGCGTCGGTATGGCGTAAATACTTCTTACATCACCCGCGGCGGCGACAGAGTAGGTATCTACTTCTTGGAGAAGGGCGCCAGCCAGCGTGCTTCTAAGGTTATTTACGACCGCGCCAATTCCGCAATTGCGCTTGCATCTCCTTCCGATTTTAACTGGGATGAGATTTTTGAGGGTGCCGATTGGTTCCATTTCACCGGTATCACGCCGGCTCTGGGCGACAGCGTAGCCGCTATCTGCCTGGAAGCTTGCAAAGCTGCAAAGAAGCATAATGTCACCGTCAGCTGCGACCTTAACTACCGCAAGAACCTTTGGACCCGTGAGAAGGCCGGCGAAGTGATGGGAAAGCTCATGGAGTATGTAGATGTTTGCATCTCCAATGAAGAGGATGCCAGCGACGTGTTTGGTATCAAGGCCAGCGATACCGATATCACCGGCGGCAAGATCAATAAGGAAGGCTATAAAGAGGTTGCTAAGAAGTTGGCAGATCGTTTCGGTTTCCAGAAGGTTGCTATCACGCTGCGCGGCTCCATTTCTGCCAACGACAACAACTGGGCTGGTATGCTCTATGACGGCAACGACTACTATCTGAGTAAGAATTACCTTATCCATATCGTCGATCGCGTTGGCGGCGGCGACAGCTTTGGCGGCGGCCTGATTTATGCCCTGCTCAACAATATGGCTCCGCAGGATGCCATCGAGTTTGCAGTGGCGGCTTCCTGCCTGAAGCACTCCATCGAGGGTGATCTCAACCATGTCTCTGTGGATGAGGTTTCCAAGCTTGCAAAGGGCGACGGCTCCGGCAGAGTGCAGAGATAATAGAAGAATAAAAGGGCCTGTTCAGGTTCCCATTTGTATGTATCCGCGCAGGCGCATCCTCAAAGGTGCTCCTGCGCGATTTTTATTTTAAGAAAGGCGGTGTATTTATGAATATTTCGGCGGAAGGCAAGAGCTTTGACGCTTTGATGTTTGGAGCAATTATGCTCCGTTTGTCCCCGAATAATAATGAACGCCTCACGGGAGGATATTTGTTTGAAAAACGCGCGGGCGGCGCGGAATTAAATGTGGCGTCCGGAATGTCCCTACTGGGGATGCGCACCGGCGTTATTTCGAAGCTTCCGCAAAACGAGCTGGGTAAGTTTATTAAAAACCAGATCCGTTTTTGCGGTGTGAGCGACGACTACTTAATTTATGACGACAGTCCGGACGCACGCCTTGGAATTTATTATTATGAGCATGGCGTCCACCCCAGAAAGCCCTGTGTCGTATATGATAGAAAACACTCCTCCATCAATTCCATCACCCTGTCTGAGGTGCCAGAAGAAGCTTTTTCCAGTGCGCGGCTGTTCCACACCAGCGGCATTTCTCTTGCGTTGAGCCAGCAGACCCGAGAAGTGACAATCGAACTAATCAAACGCTTCAAGGAGGGTGGAGCTGCCATTTCGTTTGACGTCAACTACCGCGCAAATCTTTGGGGAGAGGCCGAAGCCCGCGCTACTATCGAGGAGATTCTGCCCTATGTGGATGTGCTGTTTATTTCGGAAGAAACGTCCCGCCGGATGTTCCAAAAGAAGGGTGAACTGACGGATATTATGCGCAGCTACTGCAAAGAGTATCACAATATTTCTCTTGTGGCTACCACCTAACGCACCATCATCAGCCCCCGTAAGCACACGTTTACCTCCATTATTTACAGTGCTGAGGAGGATCGCTTCTACCGAGAGGAACCCTATCGCGATATTGAAGTTGTAGACCGTATCGGCAGCGGTGACGCTTATGTAGCGGGCGTGCTGTTCGGCCTGCTCAAGTTTGGCGATGTACAGAAAGCGCTGGAGATCGGTAACGCTACTAGTTCGCTGAAAAACACCGTGGCCGGGGATCTGCCTGCTTCGGATTTTAACGAGGTTATGCGTATTATCAAATCTCACAAGGATACCGGCATTCAGAGTGAAATGGATCGCTGATCGCAAGATTGAAAAAATTTTATTTAAGAGGGTTCCTGCCTGGAAAAGCAGGCAGGACTCTCTTTCTTTGAGTGGGTTATTATTTATATGATAAAGTTCCATTATGTTTTACTTATAGAATGCTTGCGTCCTATCGGAAAAAGCAGGTCGGGGGGTACAGAATGAAAAAAGACGCAAAATTTTATGGCAAGCTGTTTGGTTCTACTTTTACGCTCAGCGCGTTTACCTTTGGCGGAGGCTATGTGATTGTACCGCTGATGCGCCAAAAGTTTGTAGAAAAATATCACTGGATTGAGGAAGAAGAGATCATGGATCTGACAGCCATCGCCCAGTCCGCCCCGGGCCCCATCGCGGTCAACGCCTCCATTTTGATAGGCTACCGTTTGGCGGGGGTATTTGGTGCGCTGCTGACGATGCTCGGTACGGTGCTGCCGCCGCTGATCATTATTTCAGTGATTTCGCTGTTTTATCAGATATTTCGTGACAGTACAGCTGTCAGTGCCGTTATGCGGGGCATGCAGGCCGGGGTTGCCGCTGTTATTACCGACGTGGTGATTTCTATGGGGATAAAAGTGGCAAAAACGAAAAGTGTAATCTCGATTCTTGTAATGGCGGGCGCATTTTTTGCGTCGTGGTTCTTGAATGTGAACGTTGCGATTATTGTGATTGTGTGCGGTGTTATTGGTGCGCTTCGCGTCGTTTATAGCCATAAAAAGAAGGGCGGGGCCGAAGCATGATCTATTTGGAACTGTTTTGGAGCTTTTTTCAAATTGGGTTGTTCAGCATTGGCGGCGGCTATGCGGCGCTGCCCCTGATCCGGGAACAAGTGACAGTGACCCACCAATGGCTGGACATGACGGCCTTTATCGATATTGTGACGATTTCTCAAATGACCCCTGGTCCTATCGCTATCAATGCAGCTACCTTTGTTGGCACGCAGGTGGGAGGGATCCCCGGGGCAATTATCGCGACAGTGGGGTGTGTAACGCCCTCGTGCATCATTGTGCTGTTTTTGGCGTGGTTATACTACAAGTACCGCCAGATGACAATAATGCAGGGTGTGCTGAGCGGATTGCGTCCCGCAGTTGTAGCGTTGATTGCTTCGGCTGGATTGTCCATCCTTCTCACGGCTTTTTGGAAGGACGGCGTCGTTACGCCGAATTTTTCGGATATTGATTTTATGGCGGTCATTCTGTTTGGCGTCGCTCTGGTGATCCTCAGAAAATGGAAGCCCAATCCTATTTATGTGATGATTGGCACGGGCGTGGTCGGCGGCGTGATTTATGGATTTGGGTTTGCCTAAAGAAAAAAAATCTCCCTCATGGCGCATATCAGCTCTTTTGACATACAATAGAGTGATAGGCGCTTTCTTTTTGGGGGTGGATAAATTTTGATTACGATTAGCTTGTGTATGATTGTGCGTGACGAAGAAGCCGTTTTGGCGCGCTGCTTGGAGAGTGTGCGTGGGATTGCCGACGAGATTGTAGTGGTGGATACTGGTTCTTCTGATAGGACGAAAGAAATCGCTCGGCAGTTTACAGAGAAAGTGTACGATTTTGTGTGGACGGACGATTTCTCTCAGGCGCGCAATTTTGCTTTCTCCAAAGGAACACAGGAGTATTTGCTTTGGCTTGATGCCGACGATGTGATTTTGGAACCGGATCGGGAGAAGTTTCTGCAGCTTAAGCAGACGCTTCCCTGCGATACAGATGTGGTGTTGATGAATTACAATACGGGGTTTGATCCACAAGGAAACCCCGTTTTTTCTTATTATCGGGAACGGCTGCTGCGGCGTGATTGCGGATTTGAGTGGAAAGGAGCAGTTCACGAAGCAGTGGAGTTTTCGGGAATAATTCGGTATGAAAATATTGCCATAACACACAGCAAACTTAAACAGCCGGATTCTGGTCGTAATTTAAGAATATATGAAAAACAAAAGGAGAAGGGAAAGCCATTTAGTCCGCGGGATCTTTTTTATTACGCAAGAGAGTTGTATTATTGTGGACGGGATGAAGAAGCAGCTGATATTCTGGAAAATTTTCTGCATGATACAGATGGCTGGCTAGAAAATAAGATAGAAGCCTGCCGCGTGCTTTCGGCTGTGTATGAACGCATGGGAAAAGAGGAAAAAGCGTTACAGTCGTTGTTTTATAGCTTTTTTTATGATGTTCCCCGTGCTGAAATTTGTTGTGATGTTGGCAGGCTACTAATGAAAAAGCAAAATTATAAGGCGGCTATTTTTTGGTATGAAACGGCGGCTTCTCAAAAGCCGGATATTTCTCGTGGCGGATTCGTACAGAGCGATTGTTACGGGTACATTCCGTTTCTTCAGCTTTGCGTCTGTTACGACCGCCTTGGAGATCGCGCAGCCGCCCACGAATATAATCTGCGAGCATTGAAGCTTCGTCCTAATGATCCGGCAGTTCTGTTTAACGAGGCATATTTTCTTTCTTAATCTTCCGTGTTTCTAATGATTATGTATTTAACTTAAAAATTAAGAATGAATTGTGATTGTATAATACCATATGCAGAAGTATGCAATGTTAGGGATACATTCGTTGTATCATTATTATAAATTTTTGTTACGAAGGGCCGTTTTCAAAAGAGAATAAAAATATAGATAAATTTTTTGGATTCTTTTTTAAATAAGAGTTATAATTTAGCATATTTTATAAAAACATATAGACTTTAATTCAAATAACAAAAGAAATTTTTAAAATAAAAATAGTTACATTATTTTTAAAAGAAACAATTATACTAAATAATAAATTTTTTTACACTGGAAAATTTGTATACCTTTTTATACAGGCTTTTTGATTCCTTGTACGAACTAAAAAGCCTTTTTTCATGGATCTTATGAGCTTTTATCGTTCGTATAGAAAGGTATAGTTT
>CALWIX010000158.1 GCA_944380825.1 uncultured Clostridia bacterium
GCATTTTCTTATTCTTCCTCCACTTCTCCATCAAGACGGATGCTGACGAATAAGAACAGTAAATTTTCAACAAATAGGAACATTTTTCGTCATTGTGCCAAGCTTGAAAAGAACGGTGCAAAGTTCTGGACAAACACGGCCAAATCGTGTATACTAATCTGTTAGAATCAGCGGGAGGGCCCTAGCCCCAACGTGTAGAATACGGAGGTAGCCATGAAGCATTTGATTGATCCCCTTGATTTTTCCGTAGAAGAAATCGACGACCTTCTGAATTTAGCTGACGACATCGCGGCCGACCGCCAGAAGTACGCGCATGTTTGCGACGGAAAAAAGCTCGCTACCCTCTTTTCTGAGCCGAGCACCCGCCCGCGCCTGAGTTTTGAGGCAGCTATGCTCAATATGGGCGGCAGCGTGCTGGGATTTGCCTCTGCAGATAGCAGCTCCGCGTCGAAAGGCGAAAGCGTAGCCGATACGATCCGCGTTATTTCCTGCTACGCCGACATCTGTGCCATGCGCCATCCGAAAGAGGGTGCACCCCTGCGCGCCGCGCGCTATTCCGGCATTCCGGTGATCAATGCGGGCGACGGCGGCCACCAACATCCCACCCAAACGCTCACCGACCTAATGACGATCCGCCGCCGCAAGGGCCGTCTGCACGATTTAACCATCGGGCTGTGCGGCGATCTGAAATTTGGGCGCACCGTCCACTCGCTTATCAAGTCGCTCTCCCGTTATGAGAATATCCGCTTTGTGCTTATCTCTCCGGAAGAGCTGCGCGTTCCCGATTATATTTTAGAAGAGACGCTCGACCGTAAGGGGATCCCTTACAAAGAGGTGGTCGATCTGGAGCAAGTGATGCCCGAGCTCGACATCCTCTACATGACGCGTGTCCAGCGGGAGCGCTTTTTCAACGAGGCCGACTATGTCCGTCTCAAAGACAGCTACATCCTCACCATGCCGAAGCTGCGCAGCGCCAAGCCGGACATGGCCGTGCTCCATCCGCTGCCGCGCGTCAATGAAATTTCTCTCGACGTAGACAACGACCCGCGCGCCGCCTATTTTGAACAGGTACAAAACGGCGTGTATGTGCGAATGGCTCTGATGATCCGTCTTTTGGGGGTGAAAGTATGCTGAATATCGACAGCCTGCAGAAAGGCATCGTAATCGACCATATCCAAGCGGGGACAAGCATGCGCATTTACAACCTGCTGGGGTTAGAAGAAATGGATTGCTGCGTAGCCGTCATCAAAAACGCCCGCAGCACAAAGTACGGCCGCAAAGACATTATTAAAATTGAAGGCGATGTAAAACTGGATTTAGAGATCCTCGGCTTTATCGACCACAACATCACTATCGATATCATTGACGACGGCCGGATTGTGGAGAAGAAACGTCTTGTGTTGCCGCAGACGGTGAAGAATGTTATCAAATGCAAAAATCCGCGCTGCATCACGACAATCGAAGAGGGCGTGGATCAAATCTTTAAGCTCTGCGACGAAAAGACCCACCGCTATCGCTGCATTTACTGCGAGCAGGAATATAAGCCGGAATAAATCGGTTGTTGGAAAGGAGCGCGGCGTATGAATATTTGGCACGATATTAACCCCAAGCGGATCGCCCCCACCGATTTTATCGCTGTGGTGGAGATTCCCAAGGGAAGCAAAAAGAAATTTGAGCTTGATAAGGAGACGGGGCTTCTCATCCTCGATCGCATCCTCCACACCTCCACCCACTATCCCGCCAACTATGGCCTGATTCCGCGCACCTACGGCGACGATCTCGACCCGCTCGACGTGCTGGTCTTGTGTTCGGAACCGATCGATCCCCTCACGCTGGTGCGCTGCTATCCCATCGGCATGATCTCCATGCTCGACGGCGGCCGTCGCGATGAGAAGATCATCGCGATTCCGTTTAACGACCCCACCTATAATCAGTACACCGACATCTCCCAGCTTCCCAAGCATATTTTCGACGAGATGTCCCACTTCTTTACGGTGTATAAATCGCTCGAGCATAAAGAGACCGTCGTCAACGAGGTCAGCGGACCGCAAGCGGCGGTGGCAGTTATTTCGGAGGCAATCGATAATTACATTGAAAATTTCTGTAAATAATCCGACACCCGCGCAGGGTTCTTTCCCGCGCGTAGTCATCGGGGCGGCAGGCAGCGGCGCGGGAAAAACGACCGCTGCCTGCGCGATCCTGCGGGCATTTCAAAAAATGGGGCTGCGCCCGGCGGCGTTTAAGTGCGGCCCGGATTACATCGACCCCATGTTCCACGAAAGCGCGCTGGGGATTCCGTCGCGCACGCTGGATCTTTTTTTCTTTTCGCGTGCCACGGCTCGGACTTTGTTTGCCAAAAATGCCGCGGGGCGCGATATTTCGATCATAGAAGGCGCCATGGGGTTTTACGACGGCGTTTGCGCCACCGAGCGCGCGAGCGCCTTCGATCTTTCCGAGCAGCTGGAAGCCCCCGTGCTGCTTGTCATGGACTGCGAAGGGATGGGCCTGTCGGCCGCGGCGGTGGCAAAGGGATTTCTTACTTTTCGAAAAAACCGGATCTGCGGGCTGCTGCTCAATCGTCTCAAGCCCTCGATGTATCCGTTTTATAAAGAACTTTTAGAGCGCGAAACGGGGCTGAAGGTGGCAGGGTATCTGCCGCCCATGCCGGAGTGTTCGCTCGAAAGCCGCCATCTGGGCCTTGTCACGGCGGGAGAGGTAGACGGGCTGCGCGAAAAGCTCGACGCTCTTGCGTCGCAGGCGCAGCGCACGATCGATCTCGACTGGATTTATAAAGCCGCATCCAGCGCCCCGCCGCTGGAGCCGGCTGCGCCCCCTCCCGCTCCTTTATTTACCAGCCCCGTGCGCATCGGCATCGCACGCGACGCGGCGTTTTCGTTTTATTATGAAGACGCCCTCGATCTGCTGCGGGCGCTGGGGGCTGAGCTTGTGCCCTTCAGCCCGCTTGCAGACAGCGCCCTGCCCGATGGAATAAACGGGCTGCTCCTCGGCGGAGGGTATCCGGAACTGTATGCGAAAGAGCTTTCCGAAAATGCCCCCATGCGCGAAGAGATTGCCCGTAAAATACGCGGGGGAATGCCGTGCGTAGCCGAGTGCGGCGGGTTTCAGTATCTGGGCCAAACGCTGCAGGGCGCAGACGGCCAGATGTATCCCATGGCGGGCGTAATTGCGTCCCAAGCCCGGCGCACGCCGCATCTGGTGCGGTTTGGATACACCCGCCTCACGGCACAGCGCGACAATCTTTTGTGCCAAGCGGGCGAAAGTTTTCCGGCCCATGAGTTCCATTATTGGGACAGCACCGAAACGGGCGACGGCTTTTTATCGGTCAAGCCCACGGGAAGAAGCTGGCGGTGCGGCTTTGTTTCCGAGACGTTGTATGCAGGCTATCCGCATTTTCATTTTTGCGCCTGTCCGCCGGCGGCCCGCCGGTTCCTATTGCTGGCGCGGGCTTATG
>CALWIX010000159.1 GCA_944380825.1 uncultured Clostridia bacterium
TACGCCGGTAGCGATCTCCGAAATGCTTATGGCTGCTCCGAACCAAATCATAGAAAGACTTATACTGGATGATTTTGTTTCATTCATAGACAATTTCTCCTATCTGTTACGGCTGTCTCGAATTAGAGACTGGCTGCGAAATGATCCATGGCTTTCGTACGCCGCAGCACTGTAATAAGCACGGCCGCAATGATAGTTCCGCCCAATGTGCTGACAAAAAACGGCAGAATATACCCGTATATAGCGGCCTGCTGGTTGAGAATCAGCGTAGCCATAGGGTACGCCGCCAATCCGCCGAGTACACTCGTACCAAATACCTCCGCGACATATGTAAGAAGATATTTTTTGGTAAAATGAAAAATAATGCCGCACAGAAGCGCGCCGCACATACTACCCGGAAAGGCCAGAAGCGTGCCCGTGCCGAGAAATACACGGATAAGGCTGGTTACAAACGCCATCGCCACGCCGTACCACGGGCCAAGAAGCACCGCAGCGAGCACGTTGACCATATGCTGTACTGGGAAGCAGCGAGACATCCCCACCGGAAAACTCAATGGCGAACATACAACTCCCACGGCAATCAGCATTCCGGCAAGAGCCAGTTTTTTAATATTGGCTGCATTGGATAAAACCATACGGTTCCCCTCCTTGTTGAATGAACCCCAAATAAAAAGTGGACGCGCAGGACGCGTCCACTCAATTTTGGTGCAATTCCCTACGTTGGCATGATCCAAATCAGGTTATGGGTCGAAGCTTTCAGCTTCCTCTCAGCCCATTTTATGGACTCCCCTTGTTTCTGCCTTATTATATACCTACTTTTGCGCATTTGCAAGCGATTGTCGAAAAATAAAACAAAATTTTTAAAAAGCCGCAGAAAGCTGCCATGTTCATATTGACGCCATGGGCGCCATATACTCTTGCAGGACGCTTTTTATTTTTAGAAAAGAGCGCGCCATAGAAGGGATGGGCCGGAAGAATGAAACGACAAAGCTTTCTGCACGGAGCGCTGATCCTCACGGCGGGGATGGTGCTGGTAAAACTGATCGGCGCGTTGTTCAAAGTTCCGCTGAGTTGGATGATTACAGAGGACGGGCTGGGGTATTTTAATACAGCGTATAATTTTTACGCCCCCATCCACAGTCTGGCTGCTGCGGGATTCCCTATTGCTATTTCAAGATTGGTGTCAGAGAATATGACGGTCCGGCGGTATCGCGACGTGCGCCGGATCTATCGAGTGTCGGTTCCGGTTTTTCTGGTGGCCGGTACAGCCGGATGGCTGCTCATGGCAGCCGGCAGTCCGGCCTTTGCGCGGTGGATTGGAAACGAGCAGGCGCTTTTGTCGCTGTATGCGCTCTCACCGGCAGTACTGCTCAGCTGTCTTATCTCCGTCTATCGCGGATATTACGAAGGAATGCGCAATATGTATCCCACAGCCGTGTCCGAAATTTTGGAAGCGGTGGGGAAACTTACGATAGGGTTAGGAGCGTCGCAGCTGATCCTGTCGGCGGCGGCGCGCGAATACGAACGATTTGGCACAGTGTTTTCGGTAGCCGTATCCTCTGGGGAGCACGCCCGCAGCGCCGCGCTGCCTTTTGCCGCGGCAGGAGCGATATTGGGTGTGACAGCGGGATCGCTTTTGGCGTGGGGATATATGGTGCTGCGTCACAGGCACAAGGGTGATGGATTAACCGCCAAGGAACTGGAGAGCGCGCCGGATCCCCTGCCTGCCCGCACCATTTTGGCGCGTCTTGTAAAAACGGCTTTGCCAGTGGGAGCAGGCGCTCTGGCTGTGAACGTGGCCGGGCTAGTAGACGCCGCGTTTTTACAATCGCGTGTAAAAGATGTGATCATCCGCGCGCCGGAAACGGTGCTGGGGATGTATGAGGGGATGATCCCCGAAATCAATCAGGAAAACGGCACCATTCCGAATTTTCTTTTTGGATGCTTTTCCATGGCCCTGACGCTGTTTATGGTGGTGCCTTCCGTGACGCAGGCCTTCGGGGTGAGCGCCCTTCCCAACGTGACGGCGGCGTGGACAAAGGGAGGAAAGGCTGATCTGAAACGGAGCATCGAAACGGTGCTGCGCATTACGGCCCTGTTTGGATTCCCGGTGGGGATGGGGCTGTGCGCCATGGCGGGGCCGGCCGTAGAGCTTGTGTACGGGGCGCGGTCTTCGCTGCCGATTACGGCGCATATTTTAAGCGTGTTGGGAGCGGCGGCCGTTTTTGCGTCGCTCAGCGCGCCGCTTAATAGTATGCTGCAGGCGGTGGGACGCGTAGATCTGCCGGTAAAAATTTTAGTAGTAGGTCTGATAATCAAGGTTGCGCTCAATTACTTTTTGGTAGGAATTCCAGAGATTAATGTGTTAGGAGCGGGTGCCGGTACACTGGCTTGTTACCTGTTTTTAACGGTTGCTGCTCTTGTACTGCTCTGTCGTGAGACGGGGATTCGAGTAAATCTGGGCTCGGCATTTTTCCGTCCGGCAGCCGCGGCGGCGGTCTGTGTGGCGGCGGCATTTGCGCTCAATGTCCTGCTCAGTGCAAAAATAGATTCACGCCCGGCCGTCCTTATCTCTGTTTTTGGGGGATCCATAGTCTATATCGTGTCTCTTCTTGTGTTTAAGGTTGTCTGCCGTGACGATCTTCTCATGCTTCCGAAAGGCCAAAAAATTGTAAAGATGCTTGAAAAAAGGCGCTGGATCAGGTAATATGAAAAAAGATGGATTTTCCATGGGAAGGAGGAAATAAAGTGGAATTTCAAAGAAAAGAGAAATATAATATAAATGATTTATTGGAGATTATGAAAATTCTGCGCTCGCCGAACGGCTGTCCTTGGGACAGGGAGCAGGATCACCATTCTCTCCGATCGGGCTTTATCGAGGAGACATACGAAGCGATAGAGGCGATTGATACAGACAATACCGAACTTTTAAAAGAAGAATTGGGCGACGTGCTTTTGCAGGTAGTGTTCCATGCAAACATAGAAGAAGAAGCGGGACGCTTTAACTTTGACGACGTAGCGGACGGAATCTGTAAAAAGATGATCGTACGCCATCCCCATGTATTTGGCAGCGCAACGGTGAAAGATTCGGACGATGTGCTGAAAAATTGGGATGAAATCAAGAAAAAGACAAAAGCACAAAAGACGCAGACAGAGGTTTTGCGCAGCGTGTCGCCGGCGCTGCCTGCGCTCATGCGCAGCGCGAAAGTGCAGCAGAAAGCCGCGAAGGTAGGTTTTGACTGGCCGGATGTCTCCGGAGCACTCGATAAGGTAGGCGAAGAACTGGCAGAGGTGCGCGAAGCGGCGCAGTCCCAAAACAGCGAAGCCTGCCGGGAAGAACTGGGAGATCTGCTTTTTGCCGTAGTGAATGTGTCGCGTTTCTTGAAGGTAGAACCGGAACAGGCGCTTAGCCTTGCGTGCAGTAAATTTATTGATAGGTTCGCCGGTGTCGAAAAGCTGGCAAATGAGCGCGGGATCAATATGAAGGAATCTTCCCTAGAAGAATTGGATCGTCTGTGGGACGAGGTAAAAAGAAAGGAAAAAAAGCATGAGGCTTGATAAATATTTGAAAGTATCGCGGCTGATTAAACGCCGCACCGTAGCCAACGAGGCTTGTGATGCGGGCCGCGTTTTGATTAACGGAAAGCCCGCCCGGGCCTCGTACGACGTGAAAGAAGGCGACATTATGGAGCTGCAGCTGGGTAGTCGCAGTATCAAGGCGCAGGTGCTTACCGTCACCGAGTATGCCACCAAAGACAGCGCCTCCTCCATGTACCGCATCCTCTCTGATTGACACTCCTCCTTGCCTGCGCCTTGACGGTAAGAGGGCCGCGGCTTCTCTGTCTCTGCGTCGAAAGCGATTTTCCAATCCACTGTCCTTTTGGCTGTCGCCTCAAAGAGGGGAGAGGTTTCGGGAGGTTTATCCGATCGTTTGAGAAAATAGAGCAAATAATTCTATATACAGAACGAGTAAAAACTTGGTTTGTCACCCAGACCACCAAAAGGCCGATAGAAAAGAAAGAGGCGTGCCGCTGGGCACGCCTCTTTTGAAGAAGGATGAAATTTTATTTGCCAAAACGAATGGCCGTCCAACTCTTGCTGGGGAGAACCGTGCGGAACATACCACCTTCCGGCTGATCGGGGGTGACGTTCTTCGGCGCGACATTGTCGGGGTTATCCTCGGTGTTCACGGCCTTCACGTCGTCATGTGTTAAGACAACCTGTTCTAAGGCGCGGTAACCTTCAAACTGGCGCAAATCGCAGCTGACTTCCATTTCTTCCTCAAGGCTCTTGTTTACGGCGAACAGCGTCAAGGTATCGTTTTCTTCGTCCATCACAAGCACGGAGTCCAGATACGGCGCATCGCCGTAGCAGCTCTCGTAAGAAGAAGTGTTCACAATCGTCTGCAGCACGGTGCCGCGGCCCCAAATGCTTGTGTACAGGAACGGATAATAGATAGTCTGCCGCCATGCGCCCGTATCAGAGGTCATGATGGGAGCGATAACGTTCACCAGCTGTGCAAGGCAGGCAATCTTTACGCGGTCTGCATGGCGCAGCAGAGTAATGAGCAGGCTTCCCACCAGAAGGGCGTCTTCAAAGTTATAAATATCCTCCAGCTGATGCGGTGCATGCACCCACTTTGGAAGCTTTTTGTCGGCTTCTCTGGAATGGTACCACACGTTCCACTCATCGAACGACAAGTTGATGTATTTGGAAGAACGCTTTTTAGTGCGCACAGCATCACACACGGCGATAACGTCGTCGATGAAGCGATCCATAGTCAAGTTGTTGGCGAGAAAATCAGGTGTATTGTCGGCATAGTTATTGTAGTACTGGTGCATCGACAGGTAATCCACCTCGTCGTAGCACTTATCGAGTACCGTATATTCCCATGTTCCGAAAGTAGGCATAACGGCGCTGGAACTGCCGCACGCCACCAATTCGACGGTAGGATCGATCTTGCGCATCACGCGAGCAGTTTCAGCGGCGAGCTTGCCGTAATCGTCAGCTTCCTTATGACCTATCTGCCAAGGGCCGTCCATCTCGTTGCCAAGGCACCACAGCTTCACGTTGTGCGGGTCGCGGTAGCCGTGACGGACTCTCATATCGCTGTAATACGAGCCGGCCGGCAGGTTGCAATATTCGAGAATATTTTTAGCGTCCTCAGCGCCGCGGGTGCCTAAGTTGATGGCCATCATAACTTCGCTTTGTGCTTTTTTGCACCAATCGACAAATTCGTTCAGACCGAACTGGTTCGATTCCACAACGCTCCACGCCAAGTCGACCTTCTGTGGACGCTGATCCTTCGGTCCAACGCCATCCTCCCAGTGGTAGCCAGAGACGAAGTTTCCGCCGGGATACCGGATCACCGGGACGTTAAGTTCTTTGACAAGCTGCAGTGTATCCTTGCGAAACCCGTTTTCATCCGCAAAGGGATTTCCCGGCTGGTAGATTCCTTCGTACACAGCCCGGCCTAAATGCTCAATAAACGAACCGAAAATACGCTTATCAGTTTTGCCGATTTGAAAATTTTTATCGATGATAACTTCTGCCTTTTTCAAAACAACACAGCCTTTCCCCAAAAAGATTTCTTTATGTTTAATCATATCACATTTGTTTGGAAATCATATTCTTTTTGTTCCGGAAGATTTGTCGGATCTTCCGATTTTACTGCTGGAAGGAGAGAACGGCCCGTGCTAAAAGTAAACTATTGCGGCTACAATATTTCCAATCCCGATAGGGACGTGATCTACCGTCCGGGCGGGAGCGGTGACTACCTGTTTTTGTTGTTCCAATCACCCATGGAGATCCTCCAGCCGCGAGCGGGAGGTAAGGTGGATCCGGGCGCCTGTATTCTCTATTCGCCGGGAACCTGTCAGCACTACCGTGCTGTGCGCGAGTTTCGCAACAGCTTTGTGCATTTTTCCGCGGCCGCCCCGGAGCTCTCCGCCTATGCTATTCCGGAAGACGTCGTCTTTTATCCCGGAAATCAAGAGGAGCTCAATTTTCTACTGCGCCAGATCTATACGGAATATTTGGCGAAGGAGCTTTATTGCGAGCGGAAAATTGACGCTCTGGTTCATCTGCTGCTTATTGCGGTCTCTCGCCATCTCAACCAAGCGTCGCAGCACAGGGGAGAGGATCTGCCGCTTCTGCTCCATTTTCAGCAGGCACGCCTGCAAATTCTTTCTCACTGTGAGGAAGAGTGGAGCGTGGAAAGAATGTGCAGGCTTGTCAATTTAGGAAAGAGCCAGTTCTTTTCGTATTACAAGCTGTTTTTCAATAATACCCCGAAAGCAGAGCTGCTCTCAGCGCGTTTAGACAGAGCCAAAGATTTGCTGACAAATGAAGCGATGCAGGTGCAGCAGGCAGCGGCACTCTCAGGATTTCACAGCCTGCCGCATTTTACGAAATATTTCAAGGAATCCTGCGGCTGTACTCCCAGCGAATATGCAAGTCATTTTCGCGAAGGAAACGGACAGGCCGCGTCTTCCTCGGAAAGGCTGCGTTAGAAAGTTCTCTTTGATAAAAGTACTTATTTTTGAACCGTTTTGTTTCAGATCGAGAATCAAGGTTTTCCCTGTGCCCAAATAATTTTATGTTTTTTTCCGGCCGCAGGGCTTGCGCAGGGGGATAAAAATGCAGTATGATAATAGCAGCATAAGGATAGGATCTTCCAGATGGAGGAAGATTCCTGCCAACGATGGGGAAAGGAGCCAAAAGAATGGAAGAGACAAAAAGAGCGATTGAACAAGGTGCAGTAGCGCTGGGTATCGAGATGGGATCCACACGCATTAAGGCTGTGCTCATTGGGCCGGATCACAAGCCGGTGGCGTCGGGCAGCCACGATTGGGAGAACCGTTTTGAAAACGGTTTGTGGACGTATCATCTCGACGACGTCTGGAAAGGGCTGCAAGACTGCTATGCAAAGCTGGCGGATAAAGTGGAGCAGAGCTACGGCGTGAAACTAGGGGCTGTGCAGGCCATTGGCATCTCCGCCATGATGCACGGTTATCTCGCGTTTGATGCGCAGGATCGCCAGCTTGCCGAGTTCCGTACATGGCGCAATACCACGACCGAGCAGGCTGCGTCCGCGCTGACGAAGCTGTTCCGTTTCAATATACCGCAGCGCTGGAGCATCGCACATCTGTACCAAGCGATCCTCGGCGGAGAGGAGCATGTAAAGGATGTGGCGTTCCTGACCACGCTTGCCGGGTATGTCCACTGGAAGCTCACGGGGCAGAAGGTTATCGGCGTAGGGGACGCTTCCGGCATGTTCCCCATCGACAGCAGCACGAACGATTACGATGCGTCGATGGTAGAGCAGTTCGATACACTTGTGGCGGAAAAAGCGTACCCGTGGAAGCTCAAAGAAATCCTCCCGAAAGTTTTAATAGCCGGAGAAGCGGCCGGAACGCTCACGCCGGAGGGAGCCCGTCTTCTCGATCCCAGCGGGAGACTTCCTGCGGGAATACCGCTGTGTCCGCCGGAAGGCGACGCCGGAACGGGAATGACCGCCACCAACAGCGTTGCCCAGCGGCGTGGAAATATTTCTGCCGGTACCTCTATTTTTGCCATGGCTGTTTTAGAAAAGCCGCTGTCCGCCGTTTATACGGAGATCGATATGGTAACTACCCCCACGGGAAAACCTGTAGCGATGGTGCACTGCAATAACTGTACCTCCGACATCGATGCGTGGGCCGGTTTGTTCCAAGAATTTGCGGCGGCCATGGGGGTAAAGTATTCGCTGCCGCAGGTGCTTGACGCCATGTTTTATAAAGCCCTTGAGGGCGACGCCGACTGCGGCGGATTACTGGCGTACAACTATTTTTCCGGAGAGCCGATTACCGGTCTGGAGGAAGGCCGCCCGTTGTTTGCCCGCCTGCCGGATGCGCGTATGAGTTTTGCGAATTTTGCCCGCGTCCATCTGTACGCTGCAATGGCCACCTTGAAAATCGGCATGAATATTCTCTTTGGCAAAGAAAAGGTACAGCTTGATATGCTTTTGGGCCACGGCGGTTTCTTTAAGGCCAAAGGGGTAGGGCAGAAGCTCATGGCGGCGGCGATGGGCACGCCGGTGTCCGTTATGGAGACGGCCGGTGAGGGCGGACCTTGGGGCATCGCGCTTCTAGCGGCGTATCTTGTACGCAAGCAGGAGGGTGAAACGCTGGAGGATTATCTAGAAAATAAGGTCTTTGCCGGCAGTAAAGGGGAGAGCGTCAGCCCCGATCCGCAGGATGTCAAGGGTTTTGAAACGTTCTTGGAAAGATACCGCAGTGGCCTTTCTGCGGAACGCGCCATGGTGGAGACCCTTAAGTAAAAAAACAGAAAAGGTTTTTTCTTAGGTTTTTGTAAAAGCTTGTGATGGAATATGGGGGCGAAAAGCCCCCATATATAAAGAAGAGATTCAGATAGGAAACAAAGCTTGTGTATTAGTGCTTTCCTTGTTTCCTAAGTTATTTTATATCTTTTCCCTTAGTTTTTTATGATCAGGGCCGCAAGGCGGCCCTTTTTTCTTAGGAATTTTATAATTTTTGCGGCTCGCAGAAATAACGCTGTGGTAAGGAGGAGAAAGAATGAAAGAGTCTATGATAGAAGCCGTTAGAAAGAACAGAATTATCGCGATTTTACGCGGTGTGGAAAACAATACAATGGAGCGAACCGTCCGCGCACTGTACGACGGCGGGATACGGATGCTGGAGATTACGTTTGATCAAAGTTCCCCCACAAAACTGCTCGATACGGCAGAAGCGATCCGCACAGCGCGCTGCTGCGCAGGGCCGGATTTGTTGGTAGGCGCGGGCACGGTTTTGACGGTGCAGGAGGTAAAGGCGGCGGCAGATGCGGGAGCCTCCTACATTCTTGCGCCGAACACGAACGCTGAAGTAATCCGCGCGGCGGTCGATTGCGGTCTTGCCGCCGTTCCCGGAGCCATGACTCCTACGGAGATCGAATACGCTTACCGCTGTGGTGCGTCGATCGTCAAGCTCTTTCCGTCGGATAATCTTGGTCCCTCCTATATTAAAGCCGTTCTCGCTCCTCTTCGCCATATCCCGATCCTTGCGGTTGGCGGCGTCAACCGGGAGAACATCCGCGACTTTTTGGCGGCTGGCGCAGTGGGCGTAGGGATCGGTTCGAATATTGTCAGTAAAAAACAGATTGCCGCGGGAGAGTTTGACGCCATTACCGATCTGGCCCGCAGTTATCTTTCTGCTTTAAATGAGGGAGGAGAGAGAGAATGAAAATTACAAAATTTACCACCTATAAAGTACCGCCGCGGTGGCTGTTTTTAAAAATCGATACGGACGAAGGAATTGCCGGTTGGGGAGAGCCCATAATCGAAGGCCGGGCCGACGCCGTGCGTGCGGCCGTGCAGGAATTTGAAAAGGATCTCATAGGAAAGGATCCTATG
>CALWIX010000160.1 GCA_944380825.1 uncultured Clostridia bacterium
CTGGGAGTGGGTGAGGCCCAAGGCCAGCACCATCTGGGATTTCCAGAGCGGGATGGTGTTGACAATGGTGGTCTGGATTTTTTCAGTCATGAGGGTGTCGTTGCCCTGCACGAGACGGATTTGCGGAGCCATTTGGATGGAAATGATCCGCGTCAGCTCCAGATCGTGGATCTTTTTCTCAAACCGATTGCAAAGGTTGGAAAAATCGTTGGCGGCCTGAGCGTCCTCGGGAAGGCCGGTCTGTTTTGCTTTTTCCATCAAAGCGGGCAGCTCTGTGGCACGCACCTCAGCGAGCTTCTTTTGACCGGCAAGAATATACATAGACAGCTCTTTAAAATACACCTTATTAAGGTCGTACATTTTATCGAGCATAGCAACATCTTTTAAGAGCTGTACCTGATGTCCCTCCAAAACGTCGCAGATGCGCTCGATATTGGTTTCAACCTTGTTATATTTAACCTTCAGGCTGTTAATGCGGTTGCTTGCACGTTTAAAAAAGCCGAAAATACCGCCTTTTTCTTCTTCATCTATATCGAAGTTTTTCAGCTCCAATACAACGCTGCTGAGCATCTCGCCCACTTCGCCCAAATCCTTGCTGCGTACATTTTCAAGAGCGGTTTCGGAGAAATTCGCCATTTTTTTCTGCGCACCGGAACCGTATTGCAGCACAAGATTTGTGTCGGCTAAATCAATTTTAGAGGAAAAGTCATTGACCATTTTCTTTTCTTCTTCCGAAAGGGTGCTGTCATCAAAAACGGCAACGGAAGAAGACACATCCACTTTTTTTTCGGCAATCGAAAGATCGTCCTTTTTCTCACTGGCAAAAGGTTCAAAGGTTAAAGTTGGCGTTACTTTCAAATCTTCATCTAACATGATGTTCCTCCCAAAACATTGGCTGCGCGCGGACAAAAGTTAAATGCCCGGCAGTAATTATTGATGGCTCAAGGATCCAGAAGCCCCTCTTGCGAAAGGATCGTCTCCATAGCTGAAATATCGGTTGAGACATCCATAACGTCGTCCTGAAACAGCTTATTGAGCAGATTTTCAAAAGCGGTTCCAGCCGTATCAAGCGCTTCCAGAATTTCTTGTTTTGCCGAAACAATATTCGGACCCTGTACAGATTCCTGTTCAAATTTTTGATACGTGACAACAAGTTTGAGTGTTGTGGGGAGATAATAGTTCATAAAACGGCGAATATCCGGTAAGCACTCCGGCTTTTTTTCCACCTGCTGAAAAATTTTCTCCGTCACAAGCTCCAAACGTGTAAGTTTCCGGCTGATTTCTTCCCCAGGGAGCGCGTTGTTGACTTCGCGAATTTTTTTAAGGTATGTGTTTCCTTCTTTCAGCGTTTCATACAGCTGTGCGCGCTTTGGATCCATTTCGGCTTCACGCCGCCGCTTTTCTTCTTCCTCCTCGCGCCGCCGCTGGGAATCCTGCGCTTCCAAATAAAACTGGTACGTCTCTCTGTCGAGGATCAAGCAGGTTTCCTCCTGGTCGAGATGTAAACTTGAAAACTGGCGGCACAAGTAGCGGCAATCTTTAAGGACAAAGTTCTGCGGCGTATTACAGGCTAGAGCGAGCTGTTTAATCGAAATAAAACTTAAAGTGCTGATCGCTTTATTATACTTTTTAATTCGGGAGCGTCTCATGATCTTCCGGATGCTGGAAACGACTAACGCCGCTCCGGCGATAGTCGGAACGAGACAGCCAACCAGTACGCCTGCCCCAGCTGAAAGAACAGCGGCTATCAGCAAAGAGAAAAGGCTCAAAAAGAGGAGAACACATCCGAACAGTAAAAGAATTATCGGCACGGCGAGACTCGGTACCGGCAGCCGCATTCCGGCATTCGGTTGAGGGGGCTGGTAGGCCGATTGATAGCTGTAAGAAGGTTGGGGAGGGGGATTAACGGGGCCGGAAGACTGTTGAGAAATCTGCACCACGTTTTTTTTCACAGTACTGACCACATTACAAACTGTACGGGTAAGGGTTTGGCGAGTGTAGAAAGAATTGTTGGAATGGAAAATGTTTTTCGTGGTTTGGTTCAGTTCCTTTCCCAAGTCTTGCAGTTGGCGGTTGAGATTATGCAAGTCATTGTCGTTCATGGCATTTCCTTTCTTTCTTCCCAAAAATATTCACAAACAAACGCTACAAAGCTTTGTATAAAATCTCTTTTAAACCTTTTCCATTATATCGTATTTTTATAAAATTGACAAGCCGTAAATTTCCGATGATATTTGCAAGACGTCCAAAACCAAACGTCGTTTTTCAGGGTTTTCGTGTTATTTGCATGGTAGTTGATTCCATGATATAATAATATACAAAATATGGATGCTCATACAGGCGATTTAGATGGAAAGCGGGGGTGCAAAGATGGTTCAAACAAGGCTGGTGCGAGAGAATTTTTATTGTATTGAGGATGAGCGTGTACGCCAGTTTCTCATTACAGGGAAGGAAGAGTCGATCCTCATCGATACAGGGTTTGCTGACAGCCATGTGGCGGATGCCGTTAAGTCAGTGACAGATACGCCGGTAAAGGTGCTGCTCACACATGCAGACAGAGACCATATAGGCGGTCTCTCGGATTTCGAGGAAGTTTATTTGAATGAAAAGGATTGGGGACTAGTCAGCATCCCGATCCGCCTGCGTGATTTGTGCGAAGGCGACTGCTTTTCTTGCGGCGGCTATCGGTTAGAAGTGGTTTCTATTCCCGGCCACACTTATGGTAGCGTCGCTTTTGTCGATTGGGAAAATCGCTTGCTGCTGCCGGGAGATTCTGTACAGAAAGAAGGCCCTATTTATATGTTTGGGCCGCACCGTAATTTAGATCTATATATAGAAAGTCTTCGAAAGCTTTTGCCTATAGCAGATAAGATCGACACCATTCTCCCGTGTCATCACGAGTGTCCCATTGATTCTGGATATATTATGAAGAATCTTCAGGATGCTCTTGCCCTGCGTGAAGGAAAATTGGAAGGAGAAAAGCATCCTTCTCTTCCCTGCTCTACGTTTCGCGGAATATGGACGCAGTTTTATCGCTAATCTATAAGAGAGGTGCTGCTGTGCCCTCCTTAGACTATTAAAGCCGATACAAAATACGTTGGATTTGAAAGAGAGATGGTTTATGATAATACCTTTGATTTTAGCAGCGTTAGTGATTTTGCTTTGCGCCGTCTTTTCTAAGTTGTCAAACAAAATTGGCGTACCGGTTCTGCTGGCGTTTTTGGTGCTTGGAATGATGTTTGGCTCTGATGGGATTTTTCGGATTCCTTTTTCAGATTTCCAATTTGCAGAGCAGATTTGCTCTATTGGTCTTATTTTTATTATTTTTTACGGTGGGTTCGGAACAAACTGGAAAATTGCCAAAAAGGTGGCGGTGCCGTCGCTCGTTTTGTCTTCTGCGGGCGTAGTAATTACGGCGTTTTTGGTAGCGGTTTTTTGTTATACAGTTCTCAATTTCGGGTGGCTGGAAGCAGTGCTTCTGGGATCGATTGTCAGTTCAACCGATGCGGCCTCCGTGTTTTCGGTGCTGCGTTCCAAGCGACTAAATTTGAAGTATGGCACTGCCTCTATGCTGGAACTTGAAAGCGGGAGCAACGATCCGTGGGCATATATGCTGACGGTAATTACATTGGGCATTATGAAGGGGCAAGGTTCATCGGCTGCAGATATTTTACTTTTGGCTGCAGGACAAATATTCTTTGGTTTGCTCTTTGGTATAGGAATTGCGGCTTTAGCGGCCATTACCCTGCGGCATATGAAGTTTGAAGGCTCGGGCTGGCCTGAGATTTTTATGGTAGCGGTAGCAATTCTATCGTACGCTCTGCCGTCGTTTGTGGGCGGCAATGGATATCTGAGCGCATATCTTGCGGGAATTATCTTGGGAAATCAAGAACTTGAAAATAAAAGTGTGATGGTACATTTCTTTGACGGTATTACGGGGCTTGTGCAGATAATGGTATTTTTTTTGTTGGGTCTTTTGTCGTTCCCCTCGAGCATACCGGCCGTGCTGCTGCCATCGGTAGGAATTGCACTTGTGCTCACGTTTATCTGCCGTCCGATTGCCGTGGCGGCGTGTCTGCTTCCGTTCCGTGCAAAGATTGCGCAGCAGGCGTTGGTATCTTGGGCAGGGCTGCGTGGGGCAACTTCGGTTGTGTTTGCCATCATGGCGACCGTAAGCAGCGCGCAAACACCCCATGACGTATTTCATATTTCGTTGTGTATCGTGCTCTTATCGATAGGAATTCAGGGTACGCTGTTGCCGTTTGTTTCACGCAGGCTACACATGATCGACAACGGTGAGAACGTGCTGAAAACGTTTAATGACTATATTGAAAAGTCGCCGCTTCAGGTTATGTGGCTCGAGATGCGGTATGGCCATCCGTGGATTGGGAAAAAAATTTCAGAACTCTATCTGCCGCCTAAAGTGCGGTTGGCAATGGTGATGCGCGGCGATGAAAAAATCCTTCCTTATGGAAAAACGGTTATTGAGGAGGGCGACCGGCTGGCGGTAAGCGCATTGGCTAACCCAGATGATAATGCTATGATTCCTCTATATGAGGAGAAAATCGAACGTGGTGATGCCCGCTGTGACAAAAGGATCTCGGAAATTGATTGGGAAAACAGTTTCGTTGTCATGATCCTGCGCGGCAAGAGGACAATTATTCCCGATGGGGCCGTGGTGCTGCACGAAAATGATATTGTAGTGCTTGCTTCGTAGTTTTCTATAAGTACAAAAGAAAGCTGAGTGCTCACGGACTGTGTGCCAGTGAACACTCAGCTGAACATTTTTATAGGATTGTAAAAAGATATTTTAAAATTTGTTGTAGGCAAAATGCAACAGTTAGGCACAAAATTCTGTTTAAAGTGTGCCACGCCTGCGTGTAATCTAAAATTGTCAGTGGCAAAAAGTTTCAATTAGGAATATATATGGAATTTTTGGAAAAAATGAAATTTGTCATTGCAAAAAGTGTGGGTAAAAAATGCACAAAATAGTAGGCGAAAATTCTTGCAAAAAACAGAAATTTCCCACTTGCGTTTTTTAGGGCAATATGGTATCATAATCAGGCAAGACTGCGACAGATATGCGTTGAAGCGGGAGGTTGCGGCCAATTAGGTCGGTTTTTCCGTGGAGTATGTCCGATTTTAAACCGGGCGACAGAATATTTATGGGCTGTATGAGGGCTGTATCCCAGTTACTCAGATACAGGCTCCCATTCTGCTCAGACGCTCTTCAGCGTTCGGATCCGGATTGACTTTTATAAAAAGGAAATCCGGTTTTTCAATGTCCGGCGAGGAAACACCCGGCGCAGTGTTTGAAAAAATAAGCAAGGGTGTTCCATGCGGGACGGACGTTTGAATTGCGCCGCCCGCCAACTACAATAAGGAGGCGATTTTTCGTGGCAGTCAAAGAAAAAATCAGGATAAGAATTAAGGGTTACGATCATCAGTTGGTGGATCAATCCGCTGAGAAGATCGTTCAGACGGCCAAGCGCACCGGCGCCAGAGTTTCCGGTCCTGTGCCGCTGCCGACTGAAAAGCAGATCATCACGATTCTGCGTGCTGTCCATAAATATAAGGATAGCCGTGAGCAGTTTGAGATGAGAACCCATAAGAGACTTATCGACATTCTCAGACCCTCCAACAAAACCGTTGAGGCTTTGATGGGTCTGGAGCTCCCTGCCGGCGTCGAGATTGAAATCAAACTGTAATTTCGACCTACCAGCAGCCGGGGTCATGTTGGCGAAAGCCAACCAATAACCTGCATAGGAGGTAATATTCATGCAAAAGGCAATCATCGGCAAGAAAATCGGCATGACGCAGATTTTCGATGAGAAGGGGAACGTTGTTCCTGTCACTGTCGTGGAAGCCGGTCCCTGCGTGGTATCGCAGAAGAAAACGGTAGAAAACGACGGCTACGCCGCCATTCAGGTGGGCTTTGGCGATCTGAAGGCTCATAAGGTGAACAAGCCTATGAAGGGCCATTTCGCTAAGGGAGACGTTGCTCCGAAAAGAACGCTGCGCGAGTTCCGTCTGGACGACATCAGCGCCTATAACGTGGGCGATCTCATCAAAGCGGACGTCTTTGCAGAGGGCGACAGAGTAGATGTCGCTGGTACCAGCAAAGGTAAAGGCTATGCCGGCGCTGTAAAGCGTTGGAACAACCATCGTCTGCGTGAGAGCCACGGTACCGGCCCGGTCGCCCGTCACGCCGGTTCGAACGGTCCTATCTCTGATCCGTCCAGAGTTTTCCCGGGCAAGAAGCTGCCGGGCCACATGGGTGCGGAGAAGGTTACCGTGCAGAACCTCACCGTCGTTAAGGTCGATACGGAAAACAACCTGATCGCGATCAAAGGCGCTATCCCCGGCCCGAACGGCGGCATCGTGGTGATCCATGACAGCGTGAAGGCGTAAGGGAAGGAGGAATCAGAATGCCTACAGTAGCAGTATTCGATGTGGCCGGCAAAGAGATTGAAAAAATCGAACTGTCCGAGTCCGTATTCGGAATTGAACCGAATAAAGCGGTGATGCTCCACATGGTGAAGAATTATCTAGCCAATCAGCGCCAGGGTACTCAGTCTGCCCTGACCCGCACCGAGGTTTCCGGCGGCGGCAAAAAGCCGTGGAGACAGAAGGGCACGGGCCATGCAAGACAGGGTTCGACCCGCGCTCCCCAGTGGACGCACGGCGGCATTGTGTTTGCCCCGAAGCCGCGTTCTTACAGATATACCGTTAACAAAAAGGTAAGACGTCTTGCAATGAAGTCCGCATTTTCCAGCAAGGTTCTGGATAACGAGATGATCGTCGTCTCCGGGCTTTCTATGGACGAATATAAGACAAAGACCGTTGCGGCGATGCTCAAGGCTCTCGGCTCCGAGAAAAAAGCCCTCATCGTTCTTCCGGAAGTAGATGCGAAGGTTGTCGCTTCTGCCAGAAATATTCCGGGCGTAAAAACCGCGACCGTCAACACCTTGAACGTCTACGACATCCTCAACGCTGATAAGTTCATCGTGCTTAAGGATGCTGTAGCCAAGATTGAGGAGGTGTACGCATAATGGTAGCACAGGATATTATCATCCGCCCCATTATCACCGAAAAAAGCATGGCCGGCATCGCGGCAAAAAGATATACTTTCGAGGTAGCGAAGAGCGCCACGAAAATTGACATTGCCAGAGCCGTAGAAGAGCTTTTTAAAGTGGAAGTTGCGAAGGTGAACACCCTGCATGTCAGAGGCCATATGCGCCGTCAGGGACGCTATGAGGGTTACACCTCTTCCTGGAAAAAGGCCGTCGTCACCCTGAAAGAGGGCAGCAAGGCGATTGAGTTCTTTGAAGGGATGATGTAAGTCTTACCTGTCCAAATGGACAGGGGCAGTGTATGGGGAATCAGGCAATTCCCCGCAAAGCCATCACGAGGAGTGTGAAACCGAAATGCCTATCATTAATTATAAGCCGAATACGGCTGGCAGAAGGAATATGTCCACGATGGATTATTCCTCTCTCTCTAAAGTGGCCCCTGAGAAGAGCCTGCTCGCTCCGCTGAGCAAGAAGGCCGGCCGCAACAGCTACGGCAGAATCACCGTTCGCCATCGCGGCGGCGGAAACCGCAGAAAATACCGCATTATCGATTTTAAGCGTCAGAAGGCTGGCGAGGCCACCGTACTGACGATTGAATACGATCCGAACCGCTCCGCGTTTATCGCGCTGGTGCAGTATGAAGACGGCGAGAAGAAGTATATCATCGCCCCGAACGGCCTGAAGGCTGGCGACAAGATCGTCGCTGGCGCGGATGCCGACATCAAGGTGGGCAACGCCCTCCCGCTCGGCAGCATCCCGACCGGTACGTTCATCCATAACATTGAGCTTTATCCCGGCAAGGGTGCTCAGCTTGCCCGTGCAGCCGGCATCATGGCTCAGCTTATGGCGAAAGAGAATAACATGGCTCTGCTGCGCCTGCCGTCCGGCGAGCTGCGTCAGGTATCGCTCGACTGCATGGCCACGATTGGTCAGGTCAGCAATATCGACCACGAGAACATGAAGATCGGTAAGGCCGGCCGCAAGCGCCACATGGGCTGGAGACCGACAGTACGCGGTTCTGTTATGAACCCGAATGACCACCCGCACGGCGGTGGTGAAGGCAAATCCCCGATTGGCCATCCCGGCCCGCTGACTCCGTGGGGCAAGCCGGCTCTCGGTTACAAGACCCGCAAGCACCACAACCGCTCCGATAAGTTCATCGTGAAGCGTAGAAACGACAAGTAAGGCGGACGGAAAGGAGCAACTGAAAAATGAGCAGAAGCATTAAGAAGGGCCCTTATGTCCAGCCCGCGCTGCTGAAAAGGGTTCAAGAAATGAACGCGGCCGGCGACAAGAAGATCCTCAAGACGTGGAGCAGAGCTTCCGTCATTTTCCCGGATTTTGTCGGCCATACAATCGCTGTCCATGACGGACGTAAGCACGTCCCGGTGTATATCACGGAGGACATGGTGGGACATAAGCTCGGTGAGTTTGCCCCCACAAGAACCTTCAAGGGCCACGCAGGCTCCAAGACCACCGGTAAATAAGGCTGAAAGGAGTGTATAGCATGGAAGCAAGGGCACAACTGAAATACGCCCGTATTTCCCCCAGAAAAGTATCCATCGTGCTGGACCTCATCCGCAACAAGCCGGTGGATTTGGCGATGGCTATCCTCAAGCATACCCCCAAGGCCGCCTGCAAGGATCTCCAGAAGCTGCTGAAATCCGCTATGGCAAATGCTGAGAATAACCACA
>CALWIX010000161.1 GCA_944380825.1 uncultured Clostridia bacterium
GGCATCCGCGCCGCCTACGCCACCGGCCGCGGCCGCATTGTGGTGCGGGCAAGGGCTGAGATCGAAGAAGAAAAGAACGGGCGGTTTAAAATTGTCGTTTCCGAGCTTCCGTATCAGGTCAATAAAGCGAAGCTCATTGAAAATATTGCCGATCTTGTCAAGGAAAAGCGCATTGACGGGATTACGAATATTGAGGATCATTCCGACCGCAACGGCATGCATATTGTGATCGACGTCAAGCGCGACGCTTCGCCGCAGATTGTGCTCAACCATTTGTATTCGTTTACGCAGATGCAGACCACTTTCGGCGTAAATATGCTCGCGATTGTAGACGGCGAGCCGAAAATTCTCACCCTGCAGCAGGTACTCAAAGAATATATTTCGTTCCAAGAGAGCGTCGTGCGCCGCCGCACGCAGTTTGATCTGCGCAAAGCGCAGGAGCGCGCTCATATCTTGGAGGGACTTAAAATAGCGCTCGACTTTATAGATGAAGTCATTTCGATTATTCGATCCTCGAAAGATACCCCCACCGCCCGCACGCGTTTAGGCGAGCGGTTTGGTCTGGATGATGTACAGACCCAAGCCATTGTCCAAATGCCGCTGGGCCGCTTGAGCGGTTTGGAGCGCCAGAAGCTGGAAGAAGAACTGGCAGCTTTGAAGATTAAAATTGAAGATTATGAGGATATTCTCGCCAATGAAAGCCGCGTGCTTGCTATCGTCAAGCAGGAGGCTGTAGCCGTAAAAGGAAAATTCACCGACGAACGCCGCACCGAGATCGCCTCGATCAGCGGCGAGGTGGATATTGAGGATCTCATCCCCGATGAAGAATGCGTGCTGACCATGACGAATTTCGGCTATGTCAAGCGCCAGAAGATGGACGCTTACCATATTCAAAAGCGCGGCGGCCGCGGTGTTTCCGGCATGACACGCCGGGAGGAGGATGTGGCTACCGATATGTTCGTCACCCGCACGCACGATTACGTCATGTTCTTTACAAACCTTGGCCGCGTTTACCGGCTCAAGTGCTACGAGGTGCCGGAAGGCTCGCGTACAAGCAAGGGCATGAATATCGCCAACCTCCTGCCCATCGCGCAGGAAGAACGCGTCACCTCGATGATTCGTGTTCCCCAGTTGGAAGAGGATAAATATCTCGTTATGGTAACGCGCGGCGGTGTGATTAAGCGTACAAGCTTAGAGGCATTCCGTTCGGTGAGAAAGGGCGGCGTCATCGCGCTGGATCTTGATGAAGGCGACGAGCTTGTCTGGGTTCGCCTGACTGATGGGTACAACGAGCTTTTGGTGGCTACGAAAAAGGGTATGGCGATTCGCTTTTCTGAGACGGATGTGCGTCCCATGGGCCGTACGGCCCGCGGCGTCAAAGCCATTTCGCTGCAGGAAGGGGATGCCGTCGTCGGTATGTCGATCCTGCGTGACGGCGGCCGCGTCCTCACAGTCAGTGAGACGGGCTACGGACGGCTTTCTCCCATTTCGGATTACCGCATCCAGAGCCGCGGCGGAAAAGGTCTTATGAATTACCATGTGGACAAATACGGCGATGTGGCGGCTATTAAGGTAGTGGATCTTGACGACGATGTTATTTTGATTTCTACCAATGGCGTGATTATCCGCATCAAAGCCGATACTATTCGGGAGTGTGCCCGTCCCAGCAAGGGTGTTCTGGTTATGCGCGTAGACGGCGTGGAGAACAAAGTTGTCACCCTCGCCCGCGCTCCCCACGAAGAAGAAACCGAGGAGTCTGAAGAGACGCAGGAGCCTGCAGAAACAGAAGAGACACAGCAGACTGAAGAATAAAGAGGGTATGCTGTCTTCGCGCCCCTGCTGGCGCTGATGAGTATGTTGAAGGCACCCCTATCCCCCCGCCAGCGCACCGGCGCGCTGGACGGCCGCAGGACCGAGGGCGCAGACCCGTTGTCTTTCCGGCTTTTGCCGGAAAGGAAGGTTCATAGTTTTTGAAAAAGGCTTTGTTCTCCCACTTTGGCGTGTTTGGAAAAGCGCGCCAGAGTGGGAGGACAGAGCCCTTTTTTGGTTTGGATTTATCAGGCCAAAAATTCTAAAAGAAGCGGCAGACAGCGGCGGAATATACCGGGAGCGTCGTATAGGGGAAGAGGGTTTTTCCCATAGCCGAGTTCGGCGGTAAATGCGGGTTTATGAAAATAATCAATAAACCAGTCTTTAAATCCGCCCAAAGAGGCAAGCCCTTGCGCATCGGCAAGAAGACAATCCCCTGCTTCGGCCATACGGCGTGCGATTTCGTACGATTCTTCTGGCGTATGGCGGCCATACCGGTAATAGATTTCCCAGCCCTGCGTGTGCAAAGCGATAGCGCGGGAAAACCGTTTGCGGCGGCAAAAAGAGGCCAGCGCGGCGGTTTCCGGTTCGCTTTCCGGGAACCTTCCGCCAAAACGGGTGGCGGCCGGTCCAGTGATTCCGGATTTTTGTTCCATATGCCGCAGGCGGCGCCACCCAGCGTCGAAATTATGATTTAGATCCACTCCCCTTGCGTTAGCCTGCCAATGCTGTGTATCGCCGCCGCTCACGCGCTCGACCAGTTTTTCAAATTGTTTGGCAGCACCGGCGCCGTGAATTTGGATCTCTACGCCGTCCGGATTGACACAGGGAACAATACAGAGTCCTTGGTGTAGGAAAAAATCGGATGCCTGCGGGTTTCCCTCTTGCGCTTTTACACATAAATAGCGCAGAAATTCGAGTGCGATCCATCCGGTGATCCATTCCATCCCGTGAAAAGCGGCCGCAATAAGCATAGCCGTCCGTGTTTCGCCGACAAAAAGCGCCGGAATCTCTTTTCCCAAAAGGCTGCGTCCCACGCGATCTTTGCGCACAAACGGGAAAGCATCGCAAAGACTTTCGATGCTTTGCAAAAGTGTGTCATAATCCAAAGCGCCCGGCGCAGAAAATTTATAAGGATGATTCAAAACAGTCACCTCCCCCAAAACAGATATGCGCCGCAGCAGGCAAATATTCTTGAAAACACATCCTCCTTGCCGTATAATAAAAGTGGATACAAATGCGGCCATGGGCCCAAGGGAGGAAGATTCTTTTGAAACTGACAGAGAAAACGGTAAGCCAAGAATATAAATATCGCGGAAAAATCATCAACCTGCGTGTCGATGAAGCTGAGCTCGAGAACGGCCGCATAGCCAAGCGCGAGGTGGTAGAGCATCCCGGCGGCGTGACGATCGGCGCGCTTACCGATCAGGATGAACTGCTGTTTGTGCGGCAGTTTAGGTATCCGTATCAGAAGGTTTTGCTGGAAACGCCCGCCGGAAAACTCGAGCCCGGCGAGGATGCGTTCGAGGCCGGAAAACGGGAACTGCGCGAGGAGACGGGAGCTACCGGCCGCGATTTTCAGTTTCTCGGCAATATGTATCCCACTCCCGGCTACTGCACAGAGATCATCCGCCTGTACGCTTGCCGTGTGGAAGATTTCGGCCAGATGGATCCGGACGACGACGAATTCCTTGAGGTAGAGCGCATCCCGCTCGAGAAAGCAGTGCAGATGGTGCTCAACAACGAAATTTCCGACGGAAAAACCCAGCTCGTCATTTTAAAAATCGCCGCTCTTGTGCAGCAACATAAACTTTAAGGGGGATATGCGCTGTTGCATGGGGGCGCTGCCCCTCATCCCCTCCGCCAGCGCGCCGGCGCGCTGGACAGCCGCCGGGCCGAAAACCCGGACCCATTGTTATTTTTGTAAAGACGAAAGGCTCCGCTTCCACAAATCTTCCTGCCCGCTTTTAAAAACGCGCAGAGGATGGGAAAACGGAGCCGATTTTTAAAGTAATTTGTAAATTTGCCTGATTTTGCCACATCGCCGCGACAAGATGTTCCCGCTTATTGCGGTTTTAGAGATTAAAAAGGGGCGCGGCATAATCCCGGCGCGGGCACAGGGATAGTGCGGGGATGGATTAGAACCAGTCTTTGTAGCCGATTTCGTAGAGGTAATCGCGGCTGATTTTCAGGCTCTCGAGCGGATCGAGGCCGTAGGTGTCGTCCTGCTCGATAAGGAAATATTCGCTGCCGCCTTCCAACCCGGCCTCGATGCAGTCCTTAAGCTTCAGGCTGCCCTGCCCAAGCTCGGCAAACTGCACCACGCCTGCAAACGCCGTTTGGAACGTCTTCGGATCGAACGGCCCTTCCGGCATCTGGAACTCGCCGATGCGGTAGTCTTTCAGGTGCAAAAGGCGGATACGGCCCGCAAATTTTTTAATAAAGGGAACGGGATCTTCACCGCCGCGGTGAATCCAGTGGGTATCCAGCTCAAAGCCGAGGCGGCTGGTATTTTCGCGGATGATATCGAGAAGGTATTTTCCCTCATATTTTACAAATTCGATATGATGGTTGTGGTAGTACAGATCGATTCCCTGTTCGGCAAGCTTTTCGGCCATCTCGTCGGCGCGTTTGGCGAAATCGATCGATTTTTCAAAGCTGCCCATGCAGTGTATCGGCAGCATACCGATGCGCAGCATCGAGCAGCCAAGCGTTTTGCAGTCGTTGACGATCTTATCAAAATCGGTGGCGAGCGTCTCCCCAGCGGGTGCTTTTGCAGGCTCGAGCGCTGCGGAACACGCCGCAATCTGAATTTTGAAATCTTCGCTGGCGCGGCGCAGAGCGTCTACATTTTCGGCTGTCATAGGAAGCTGACTGACCTCCATGCAGTGGTACCCCAGCTGAGCGCATGCGGCCATGGTATCGTATACGCCGAGCTTTGCGATGGTACTCTTAATGGTGCTCATCTGAATGCCGATTTTTCCGTTTTTCATAGGGATTGACCTCCTTATAATAGAATTTTAGGGTTGTCCGGAATATCCGGGAATTTACACAGGGGGCAGATTTTTTAGTACCCATGAGGCACGCTGGGCGATAGTGAGCGAGTAGCTGACGCCTCCATCGGGATAATAGACGGGGGCAGGTACTACCTTTATGGCACGCCAGACACTGCACAAGCAGCAGCCGCGCCTGCCTGACGTCGAGGAAAATTCATCTTCTGGCTGTCCGTTCGAACAGCGCGAGAAACAGCGGCCATGGCCTTTGCCATTGAGATAGTGGTATTGGGTGTAGCCGTCCGATTTATCCAACGCCAAGCCGGTAAATGGAACACCGTAATAAGTGACGTCCAGAAAGAAGTCTATATCCGAGAATTCCAGATCGTCGATGAGCACTTTTTCTGTCGTACGCTTGCTCCGTCTGGATTATTTTACATTCGGTATAAAAATCAAAAATATTGTAGCATAATCATTTTTAGAAATCAATCGTGTGCAATTGCCGCGCCTTTGGCTTGACGAAAACGCTTTTTCACGTTAAAATGATAAAAAATGAAGGAGGGGTTGCCCTTATGGCAGAAATTAAACCATTTTGCGGAATGCGCTTCACGGAGAAGGCGGGAAATATTGCTTCCCTCACTTGTCCGCCCTACGATATCATCAGCGAAGAACAAAGAAAAAAATACTTAGAGGAGAATTCGTATAATATTATACGCCTTGAACTTCCCAGAGAAGGACAAGATCCTTATGCACAGGCCGGAAAAACGCTGGAGGATTGGCTCGAAAACGGCGTTTTAAAATGTGATCGCGATCCGGCCATTTATATTTACGAGGAAGAATTCACCGCCTACGGCAAGACTTCTAAAATCAAAGGCATTATCTGCCGCGTAAAACTCGAAGAGTTCTCGAAAGGCATCGTTCTGCCGCATGAGGAGACGCTCAGCAAGGCAAAAGAGGATCGCTTTCATTTGATGCAGGCCACCGCCTGCAATTTCAGCCAGATCTATTCTCTGTATATGGATGAAAAACGCGAGACTGCCGCGCGGATCGACGCACTTTCTTCCGGTGCGCCGCGGTATGAATTCAGCGACGGCGAAGTGATCCACCGTTTGTGGATTGTCAACGATCCTGTAGCGATTGCGGCTATTTGTGACGATTTTGCCGATCGCAAGCTGTATATCGCCGACGGACACCATCGCTACGAAACGGCGTTAAATTATCGCAACTGGCGCCGCGAGCAGGGCGATGCGTCCCAGGGGACTGATTATGTAATGATGATGCTGGTAGATATGCAGTCCGACGGGCTGGTCGTATTTCCGACCCACCGTCTCGTGCGCGGGCTGGAAAACTATGAGGAATCGGCCGTGCTCGACGCTTGCCGCAAGGATTTTGAAGTGTATCCTATGCAGGATTACGCCGAGATTCCGTCGAATTTAGAGGCGCTTTACCGTCAGGGCAAGAAAGCGTTTGCTCTCTACAGCGGCGGCAAAGGCTGGCATTTACTCATCCTCAAGGATCTTTCGGTTATGGCGTCTCTTCTTCCCGACAAGAGCCCGGCGTCTCAGGGACTGGATGTGACGGTTCTGCATACGCTCGTGCTTGAGAGAGCCTTCGGCATCGATAAGGAGAACATGGCCAATCAGAAGAATTTGACGTACACCCGTTCCTTTGAGGAAGCGATTTCTTCTGTGCAAAAGGGAGAAAGCCAGTGCGCGTTCCTGCTCAATCCTACGCGCGTGACAGAGATCCGTGATGTGGCGGCTGCCGGAGAAAAGATGCCGCAGAAATCCACCTATTTTTATCCCAAACTTATTACCGGCCTTGTGCTCAATAAAATAGACGATTAAGTTTTTGTCAAACAAACGTCAGATGTAGCGGGTAGATGATTTTTCAATCGATAGGCTGTAAAAAGGTCAGCCATGCCATTGTGTACTGCGATGGCTTAGAAAGAGGAAAAAGGCGCTTGCGGGATTTGTCCCCGCAAGCGCCCTTTTGATTTCTGGAACAAGTTCTTTTTGTTTTTGATGCAGGCGGCCTGCTTATATAACAACTATCGGGAAGTGTCGCCGCTGATACGGTCAAGCAGGGTGGCTGCTTCAGGGCCGAACCAGCGGACCATGTCGGCGGCGCTGACAACGCCCTGCACGATCCCGTTGTCTACTACCGGTAAATGGCGCACCTGTTCGATTTCCATCATCTCGATGGCATCATTGACGGTCTGCGAGGGCGTAAGGAACATAACTTCCCGTGTCATAATATCGGCGGTGCGGGTTCGCTGGGGATCGCTGCCGGCGGCGACACAGCGCAAAACAATATCGCGATCCGTTAGAATCCCGCGCAGCACACCGCCCGATACCACGGGAAGCGACCCCACATTATATTGTTCCATCACCCGAGCGGCTTCTGCC
>CALWIX010000162.1 GCA_944380825.1 uncultured Clostridia bacterium
CCCCTTGTTTCCGGAGCCTACGGCTGGTATAATGAAAAAACACGGAAGGGGAGGTTCCCTGCTGTATTTTTACGAAAATTAGGTGACAGAATGAGAATGAGGAAAAAGGCATGGGCAAGACCGGAACTTGCGCAGTGTCCGTATTATATTCAGGATCCCAAAAAGCTACGAGGCAGTTGGAACGAATGGTTTACAAGAAAGCAGCCGCTGCATCTCGAACTTGGATGCGGGAAAGGTGTGTTTACCGCAGAGATCGCGGTTGCAAATCCCGAAATTAACTATTTGGGAATCGATTTGAGCGACGATGTGCTGGGTGTGGCCCGGCGGAATATCGAGTCGGTTTTCGCCCAAGGCGGCCGTACCCCCGACAACATCGCGCTGACGGCCTACCATATTGAATGGATCGGCGATATTTTGTCGGAGCAGGATGTAGTGGATCGGATTTATATCAATTTCTGCAATCCGTGGCCTAAAGCAAAGCACCATAAAAAGAGGCTTACGCATACGCTGCAGCTAGATAAATATAAAAAGTTTCTGGATCCCGGCGGTGAGATCCATTTTAAGACGGATAATGACGAGCTTTTTTTGGCTACACAGCGGTATCTGCGGGAATCCGGTTTTGAAATTCTTTGGATGACGAAGGATCTCAAAGCGGAACCCGACGCTGTGGATATTCCCACAGAACATGAGATTCTCTTTTCTTCTCAGGGGATCGCCATCAAAGCGATTATTGCTGCCCTCCCCAAACAAGCGGTGAAAGAGGGGAATTCTTCCGATACAGCGCGGGAAAGTGATTGACTTTTTAGCTGAGGTATGGTACGATAAAGCAGAAATATAGAAAAAAGCGTAGAACAGGAGCAGTATCTGTCTTGCCAAAGCAAAGAGAGAGGATGGCTGGTGAAAATCCTCGAGAAGCGGACAGGGAAGTCGCCTGAGAGCTCTGTCCCCGAAAGAGAGTAAGGGACAGCGGAAGTCCCACCGTTATGGGGGAGCCGTTTTAAGACGGTAAAGTGCAGGAGTATTTCCTGAAATTAGGTGGTACCGCGGATTTTTGTCCGTCCTATGCAGTCGCATAGGACGGTTTTTTTATCGCAAACTAATGGCGGTGATCGCTGGAAAGGGAATAGGCGGCAGGCGCCGCCTGAAAAAGGAGGCTGTTTATGGACAGAGAGCTTGCAAAAGCGTATGAACCACAAGAGGTTGAAGACAGAATCTACGACTTCTGGATGAAAGGCGGCTATTTTCACGCCGAGCCAGATCCCAAGAAGAAACCGTATACGATTGTCATTCCGCCGCCCAATATCACAGGTCAGCTTCACATGGGTCATGCGTTGGATGAAACACTTCAGGATATTTTAATTCGCTGGAGAAGGATGCAGGGCTATTCGGCCCTGTGGCTGCCGGGAACGGACCATGCGTCCATTGCGACAGAGGCAAAGATCGTTGCCGCCATGCGCGAAGAAGGGCTGACGAAAGAGCAAATCGGCCGCGAAGCGTTTCTGAAGCGTGCATGGGATTGGAAAGAAAAGTACGGTGGGAGGATCATCCAGCAGCTTAAAAAGCTTGGTTCCTCCTGTGATTGGGAGCGCGAGCGCTTTACATTGGATGAGGGATGTTCCCGTGCGGTGCGAGAGGTATTTGTCACCCTGTATGAAAAGGGACTTATCTACCGCGGGGAGCGTATCATTAACTGGTGTCCGCACTGCAAAACGTCTATCTCGGACGCCGAAGTGGAGTTTAAGGAGAAGGATGGTTCCTTCTGGCACCTGCGCTATCCTCTGACGGACGGCAGCGGATGGATCGAACTGGCGACTACCCGTCCGGAAACGATGCTGGGCGATACGGCGGTAGCGGTGCATCCGGATGACGAGCGGTATAAAGATTTTGTTGGCAAAACGGTCACGCTGCCGCTGGTAGGCCGCGAAATCCCGATCATTGCCGATGAATATGTTGAAATGGATTTTGGAACCGGCGTGGTAAAGATTACGCCCGCCCATGATCCCAACGACTTTGAAGTAGGTCTGCGCCACAACCTCCCCGTAATAAATGTGATGGATGAATCGGGCGCTATCAATGAAAACGGCGGCGTTTATGCGGGACTGCCCGGGCTGGAAGCACGCAAGAAGATCGTAGAAGATCTGGAGAAGGGTGGATTCCTCTTGAAGGTGGAACCCATTAAGCACAATGTGGGAACCTGCTACCGCTGCGGTAGCGCTGTAGAGCCCCGCGTCTCGAAACAGTGGTTTGTCAAGATGGGACCACTGGCAAAGCCCGCCATCGATTGTGTGCGCGATGGCGAGATTCAATTTATTCCGGATCGCATGGAGAAGATTTATTATAACTGGATGGAAAACATCAAAGATTGGTGCATTTCGCGTCAGCTGTGGTGGGGCCATCGCATTCCGGCGTGGTACTGCGCCGACTGCGGCGAGACGGTTGTCTCTCGCGAAGAGCCAAAAACCTGCCCTAAATGCGGCAGCACGCATCTGCATCAGGATGAGGATACGCTCGATACATGGTTCTCCTCAGCGCTGTGGCCGTTCTCCACGCTGGGCTGGCCTGACAAAACGCCGGAGCTCGAGTATTTCTATCCCACATCCACGCTCGTTACGGGGTACGATATTATATTCTTCTGGGTGGCTCGTATGATTTTCTCCGGATTGGAGCACATGAAAGCCGTCCCGTTCCGCACCGTATTTTTCCACGGACTCGTCCGCGACGCCCAAGGCCGCAAGATGAGCAAGTCTTTGGGCAACGGTATCGATCCTCTCGATGTCATTGCGCAGTACGGCGCTGATGCCCTCCGCTTTACCCTCGTAACGGGCAACAGCCCCGGAAACGATCTGCGTTTCTCGGATGAAAAAGTGCCCGCCAGCCGCAATTTTGCTAATAAGAGTTGGAACGCTGCCCGCTTTATCCGTATGAATCTGGAAGGGCACGATGTTAAGAACGAGCTGCCCGAAAAGCTAGCTCTGGAGGATCAGTGGATCGTCAGCGCGTTTAACCGCGTGACAAAAGAGGTTACGGAGAATCTGGAGAAGTTTGAACTGGGGATCGCGGTACAGAAGCTGTACGATTTCCTCTGGGACGATTTCTGCGACTGGTATATTGAGATTGCGAAGATTCGTATGCAGTCGGGCGACGAAGAAGCGGCCCAGAGCGCCCGTCAAGTACTCGTTTGGGTGATGACCCATACGCTGGCGCTGCTGCATCCGTTCATGCCGTTTATTACGGAGGAGATTTGGCAAAGTCTTCCGCATGAAGGCGAAGCGCTGATGGCGTCGAAATGGCCGGAGTATCGGGAGGAACTCGATTTCTCGCAGTCCGAAACGGAGATGCGCCGCATTATGGAGGCGATCCGCGCGATCCGCAACCGCCGTTCCGAGATGAACGTGCCCCCGTCGCGCCGCGCGCACGTTTATATCGAAACAGCCGTCGGCGATACATTCGAGGCGGGTAAATCGATCATCCTCAAGTTGGCGTATGCCAGCGATGTAACCATCGGCAAGGAGTTTGATCTGCCCGGAGCCGTTACGGTTGTTACCGCTGACGCAAAAATGAAAATCCCCATGGATGAGTTGGTGGATAAAAAGGCGGAACTGGCCCGTCTGAATAAAGAACTGGAGTCGTGCAGGAAGCAGCTTGCAGGTGTAGAAGCACGGCTGTCCAACGAAAAGTTTACGAGCAAGGCTCCGGCCAATATCATTGAAGGAGCGCGGCAGAATGCGGCGGCTCTAAAGGATAAAATCAACCTAATCGAATCGAGCATCGCGTCTCTAAACGCATAATTAAGAACAGGGATTCCCCGTCCTCCGTCTTTCGCCGGCGGGCGGGGTTCCTCTTTTTAGGAGGCAGAATCATGACTTATGAGGAAGCGGTAGCAAAAATAAACGCTCGCCTGAAGTTTGGAATTAAGCCGGGGCTGGAGCATATCGGCAGATTGATGCAAGAGCTTGGAAATCCACAGGATAAGCTGAAGTTTGTCCATGTAGCTGGAACAAACGGAAAGGGGACAACCTGCGCCTTAATTTCATCAGTGCTGAAAAGGGCAGGATACCGCACTGGGATGTATACTTCGCCCTATGTGACGGACTTTCGGGAGAGATTTCAAATCAATGGAGAAATGATCCCGCCCGACGAACTTGCCCAAGCGTTTGATCGAGTAACGCCGCTTGTCGATAAGCTGGCGGAGGAAGGAATCGTCATCACAGAATTTGAACTGATTACGGCGATAGCGTTTCAGTGGTTTGCCGATAAAAATTGCGATATAGTGGTGTTAGAGGTAGGACTCGGAGGACGTTTCGATGCTACCAATATTATTAAAACGCCTCTGGTAGCCGTCATCGCATCGATTTCGCTGGATCATACGGCGATTTTAGGCGATACAGTAGAAAAGATCGCATTTGAAAAATGCGGCATTCTCAAGCCCGGCGGCCATGCGGTATTGTACCCCGAGCAGAAGCCCGGTGTGTTTGAGGTGGTGAAAAAAATTGCTTCACAACGCGGCTGTGAGCTTACCATTCCCTCTCTTGCTGAAATTACCGAAACGTCGGCGGATCTGTCGGGAACGGATCTTATGTATCGCGGCCTCCCGCTGCATTTGCCGTTTCTAGGAGCACATCAGGAAAAGAATGCTTTGACGGCTTTAGCGGCGCTTTCTATTTTGCGCAGCGAAGGGATGAGCATTTCCGACGAAGCCATCCGCGAAGGCTTTGCGGCGGCAAAGCTTCCGGCGCGTATGGAGATATTCGGAAAAGAGCCTATTGTTCTGCTCGACGGCGGCCACAATCCGGGCTGCGCAATGGCTTTGGCGGATGTGCTCAAGAAGCATTTCGAGGGAAAAAAGCTTGTCGGTGTAATGGGTTTTATGTCGGATAAAGACAGCCATACGGCTCTCTCGATTCTTGCGCCGTTATTTTCTTCCATCCTAACGCTTATGCCGGAAAATCCGCGTTCGCTTCCGGCGCAGGAGCTGGCGGCCAGAGCCCGAGAATTTTGTCCTGACAGCCGTCCCATGGAAGACAGGGCCCTCGCTTTGCAAACAGCCCAAACGCTTGCTGGTCCGGAGGGAGCCGTTATCGTATGCGGTTCTTTCTATCTTGCCGGAGAGATGCGTCCCTATTTGGAAGCTCTCGATAAAAAATAAAATTCTCCGCAAAATTCGTGCAAATATTTTCTTCCCATCCATTATGATTTTATTAACGACGCAATCAAAATTTTGTGCCTTGATGCAATTCGTGCCGTGCCTGTTTTCGGCAGCGGAAACATCGGTAGGCACGCAGCTCATTCGCAGCACAAGAATACGGTCTATTTTTAAATAAATATATCCAGATAGGCTATCTGGATAGTTAGAGGGCAGCATATTCCTTCCTATGCACCCAATGTCACTGCGGACGGGCTTGATTTAGCGTGATGGCTTCAAAGCTGTCAGGACGGCGCAGGCACAGCCTGCCTCAAAAGAAAAGGGGAGAACAAAAGATGGGAGTAAGACTGACGCTGAGAGAAGGCACGCTCACAGCGCTGCTCAGCGGAGAAATTGATCATCATTGTGCAAAAGGAATTCGGGAAGAAGTGGACAAGGCCGCCGGGCAGACAAAACCGCGCCGGTTGGTGCTGGACTTTTCGCGGGTACAATTTATGGACAGTTCTGGTGTAGGACTAATTATGGGGCGGTATAAGCTCATGCAGTCTATAGGAGGAATTGTCATTTTGGCAAATCTTCCTGAAAAAATTGAAAAAATCGTCGCGCTTGCCGGACTGGATCGTTTGGCAAGAATAGAAAGGAACTGGGATCATGAAACCAATCAATGAAATGAACGTATCCTTTTTTAGCCGGTCGTCCAACGAGGGTTTTGCACGCGCGGCAGTAGCAGCGTTTGCAGCTCAGCTTGATCCCACCGTCGATGAGCTTTCTGAAATTAAAACGGCGGTTTCCGAAGCGGTTACAAACTGTATTGTCCATGCTTACCGCGATACAATCGGAATTATTTACATAAAAGCACAAATTTATGAAGACGGCCGTCTGGTCATCCGTGTGCGTGATAAAGGCTGCGGTATCGAGAATGTTGAGCAGGCGATGGAGCCGATGTTCACAACCGGTGGGGAGGAGCGCTCCGGATTAGGGTTCACCGTCATGCAGAATTTTATGGATCGCGTTAGGGTATTATCCCATGTGGGAAAAGGGACGGTCGTTACCCTTTATCGTACTTTGGAGAGCCGTCCTGTAGGAAATGATTGACAGGGATAAACGCGTTCGGGAAAATATTGGTCTGGTTCATGCGTGTGCGAAGCGTTTTAACGGCCGCGGCATGGAATACGACGATATTTTTCAAGCTGGATGCGAAGGGCTCATCAAAGCGGCCGATCGATTTGACGAGGAACGCGGTCTCCAATTTTCCACCTATGCCGTACCCGTTATCTTGGGGGAAATAAAGCGCTTGTTCCGCGACGGAGGAAGCGTAAAAGTTGGTCGGACGCTTAAAGAGCTTTCGATAAGAGCCGCAAAAGAGACAGCCGCATTTACGGCGAAGTATGGAAAGACTCCCACTGTCAGCGAGCTTGCGCAGCGCTTAGGTGTAGATCCGGAAGAGGCGGCACAGGCTCTTGGCGCGGCAATGGCCCCTCTCTCTTTAACGGACGCAGATGAAGAAGGTGGAGGCCAAATCGATATTCCTGTAGAATCGCCCGATGCTAAAATTACAGAGCTGCTCTCGCTGCGGCAAGCAATCGGTGAGCTTGCCCCACAGGATCGCAGCCTCATTATTTTCCGTTATTTTCAAAGCCGCACCCAAGTGCAGACAGCACAGGCATTGGGGATGACACAAGTACAGGTTTCTCGGCGGGAAAAAACGATCCTGCAAAATATGCGGCAAAAACTTTCAGGATAGACGAGTGTATTTTTGGGTTATAGCTGCAAAAATGAAAACAGGTAGGAATTTTACATCCTACCTGTTTTTGAATTTTAAAATCTATTTTCAAAAATCGGATTCTGCAATATCCTGAATATTGAAAGGCGTCTGCTGATAAACATAATAATTCAGCCAATTAGAAAACAGCAAACTTGCATGGCTGCGCCACATAAACGGAGGTTTTGCGTAGATATCATTATCAGGAAAATAGTTTTCGGGGATCTGGGGATGGATTCCCTTTTTCAGATCGCGGAAATATTCGTTAGCAAGCGTTTCTCTGTCGTATTCAGCGTGGCCCATCACAAAAATTTGGCGGCCATTTTTATTTACGGCGATATGTACTCCTGCCTTAGAGGAATATGTTAGTACGGCCAGTTCGGGATGAGCCTCAATATCGGCGCGGCGCACCTCTGTATAACGAGAATGTGGGGCGTAATATTTATCGTCAAAGCCGCGCACCAAAGGGTGGAGTGGATCGAGCACCTTGTGCATAAATACACCAGAAAGCTTTTGCGGCAGCGGATATTTCGGAATTCCAAAGTGATAATATAGTGCTGCCTGCGCCCCCCAGCAAATATGTAAGGTGGAGTAAACATTTTTGCGCGTCCATGCCATAATTTCGCACAACTCCGGCCAATAATCCACCTGCGTGTAATCCATCCGTTCCACAGGAGCTCCGGTAATGATCATGCCGTCAAATTTTTCATTGCGGATGTCAGAAAACGTCTTATAAAACGTCTGCAAATGTGTAACGGAAGTATTTTTGGAAACGTGCGTTGCCATTTGCAAAAGTTCGACATCCACTTGAAGCGGCGTATTCCCCAGCAAGCGGAGAAGCTGGGTTTCCGTCTCAATTTTCGTCGGCATCAGATTTAAAATGACGATTTTCAGCGGGCGGATATCCTGCGTCATAGCGCGTTTTGTTGTCATAACAAAGATATTTTCCGATTCCAGAACCTTAATGGCCGGGAGTGTATCAGGGACACGAATGGGCATAAGCGGGGCCTCCCAACGAAATTTTTTCAAACAAGATGAATGCACACTGTCACATAAAATTTATTATAACAAACCCGGCTGCCAAATTCAAGCGCGATTCTTTGCTGTATTTTGGGAAAAAAGTTGCCAAATATTCTAAAATCTTGTATAATCATTCAGAAGTTTGTCGATAAAGGAAAGGAAAATTTACGTTCTATGGCTGCGACTTATTCACCGTTTAACCGAATGGGATTCCGGCATAAGTTTTTAACGAGAGCTTATTTGGGAATTTTTCTTGCATTTATCTGGAGTATCGCTCTGTCGATTATCTTACATACGCCGCTGTATTCCTTTTATGTATCCACCAAAGATGTCCAGCCGGGCAGTGTTGGCAGCATGGCGTATGATACGCTGCCGTTCGCGCATTCTTTTGCACAAATGCAGCAGCTTGATCGGTTCACCATCCAGATCGACGACGAAGACTGGAAATGGCAGAACGACGGCTTTTACCTTGACGACAAAATTTATTATATCGTCCCACTCCAAAGCGGAGAAAATGTGGCCGTAAGGCTGAACACCAACAATATCCTTACCTATGAAGATCCTTATGTGCGGATTTTGCCAGTGGGAACGCTGCGGAAACTGGAATTTGAAAAAAATAATAGCGGCGGCCAGTTGGCTATTGTCGCTGATCCGGAATATTATGTCGATATGATCGGCGATTTTGCCACTTTGTATACGCCCGAGGCTTTTAAATCGCGGGTGGAAGAGATCCTGTGGGCTGTGCTGATGATTCTTTTTGTGCCCCTGATACGTATTGTTAATGTACGCAGCGGGATATTTGCTCCGTGCTTTTTCCCCATGCGGGATCCCATGCTGCCGAAAAATGATTTGGAGATGTGGTGTGCTGGCACGTATGCTATCTGGTCGTACTCGTTTCCGTCGCTGGAGGGGTGGCCGTTGATGGGCGGGTCTCACAGGGCGCGTAAAAAGATGCGGATAAGCCGGAACTCCCTTGCGCAGCAGTGGGAGATTACCTCGGCCGAAAGCGGGCTGCAAACAGTGCGCAGTCTCACGAGCTACCATATCCGCGACGCTTCCGATCCGGACGCCGGCTGGGATTTGTGCCGCGCTACCCAGCTTCTGGGTATGATGTTCAAGTGCCGGATGATCGATCGGGAAACGATGGATGAGGAATACAGCCGCGTAGCCATTGTGATCCAGCGAAATTTCCCGTCTTGGCAGGCGCTGACAGATAATTACATGGAGGGCTATGCGCGCTGGATTCATACATCTGTCTCTGTCCAGCAAGCAGAGGAGCTCATTTCGAAGCGGTACCGGATTCTGGACCATCTGCGTGCGCAGGAAAACGGCCCCTATTCCATCCCTTGGAACATTGATTTAAGTTGGAACCTGCAGGATAAGCCTTCCGATGAATGGACGAAGAAAATTCTAAAAGATTTGCGTAGCGTATAGTTCTTTCTAAACGGAGACGCCTGTTGAAGATAACGATTTTTAGCGTATATTTTTTCCATGTAAATACTTTTTAAAAATCTAGTTTTCCATGAATTATGGCCATATCGCGCCGCTATGTGTCCACGCTAATGCCGATAAACAGATGAATATAAAAAGGGCTCTGCTCCCATCAAACCCAAAAACGCGTTTTCCAAAACACAGAGGGTTTGGGGGGCAGAGCCCTATAGTTATCCGGATGTTATGTACAGACTGCTTCTTTTTACGATTTTTCTCCTTCGGCACCTGCAGAAAAGGCAGTGTACAGAGATGTATACTCTATGGCTGGCTCAACTCTTTAATGCACAAGAGAAAACAAGAAGAAAGCCCATATAAATAACAATTAAGCGAGGGCTTTTTTGACAACAGCCTCGATATTGGCGGCGCACAGGCCATAGTGCTTAAGAAGTTCGACAGCCGGGCCGGAATGGCCGAATTCGTCGTTCATACCCATGCGGATTACCGGAGCCGGGTATTCCTCGCACAGGGCGCTGCATACAGCTTCACCAAGGCCGCCGATGATGTTATGCTCTTCAACGGTGATGATCTTGCCGGTTTCACGGGCTGCTTTAACGATTAGCTCCTTGTCGAGCGGCTTAATCGTATGGATGTTGATAAGGCGGGCATGAATTCCCTGTTCTTCCAAAGACTTAACAGCTTTGAGCGCCTCACTAACCATCAAACCGGTCGCGACGACAGTGATGTCGTTGCCCTCGTGAAGAGTAATACCCTTACCCAGTTCAAATTTATAATCGTCGTTATTGTTAAAGCTTTCAAATGCGAGACTGCCAAGACGGAGATACACAGGCCCCTCATATTCAAGCGCAGCCCGCACAGCAGCTTTCGTTTCGTAGTGGTCGGCTGGATTAAGGATAACCATACCGGGAATAGAACGCATCAGCGCAATATCCTCGTTACCCTGATGGGTAGCGCCGTCTTCACCAACGGAAACACCGGCATGGGTGCCGACGATCTTTACATTCAAATGCGGATAAGCAATAGAATTGCGAACCTGCTCAAAGGCGCGTCCCGCCGAGAACATCGCAAACGACGCCGCGAAAGGAATCTTGCCGCTGGCCGCAAGGCCGGCAGCCACACCCATCATATTGGATTCCGCGATACCGCAGTCAATAAAGCGTTCCGGATGGGCTTTCTTAAAGATGCCCGTTTTGGTAGCAGCTGCGAGGTCAGCATCAAGCACAACCATCTGGGGATATTCTTCCGCAAGCTCTTTAATTGCTTCGCCAAAGCTCTCTCTTGTCGCTTTTTTCACCATTTCTGCCATTATTCTGCCTCCAATTCTTCCAAACGCTTATTGAGTTCCGCCATTGCAGCCTGATACTGCTCCGCATTCGGAGCGGTGCCATGCCAGCCCACCTGATTCTCCATAAAAGAAACGCCCTTGCCCTTTACGGTTTTCGCGATAATCACGCTGGGCATGCCCTTTACGGTTTTCGCGTGCTGGAATGCGGCATCTATCGCGTCGAAGTCGTGGCCGTCGATCGTCTGTACATCAAAACGGAATGCGCGAAACTTCTCGTCGATAGGTTCCGGACCGCCTACATCTTCGACAGAACCGTCGATCTGCAGACCATTGCTGTCGACAATCAGACACAGGTTGTCGAGTTTTTGATGGCCGGCGAACATAGCAGCTTCCCAAACCTGTCCCTCTTCCAGCTCGCCGTCGCCAAGGATTGCATAAACACGGTAATCCTTTTGATCGAGTTTTCCGGCGAGAGCAATACCGCAAGCAGCCGAAACACCCTGTCCGAGAGAGCCGGAGCTCATATCAATACCAGGAATCGTTTTCATATCCGGGTGACCCTGCAGCATAGCGCCCAAGTGGCGCAGGCTTTTGAGTTCTTCATGGGAGAAATAGCCTCGTTCTGCAAGAGCGGAATATAGACCGGGGCAGCAATGACCTTTTGAAAGGACAAAACGGTCGCGGTCAGATTTTTTAGGATCTTTCGGATCGATGTTCATTTCCTTAAAATAGAGATAAGAAAATAAATCCGAGGCGGAAAGCGAACCGCCGGGATGACCAGATTTTGCGTTGTAAGTACCCTCGATAACGCCCATCCTGATTTTGCAAGCTTTGATTTTGAGATTCTTCTTCTCTGCCTTTTCCATAGATCTCCCTTTCTTCCGGCGATATGTCGTATTTGAAAAACGGGGGCGTCCCTCCGCCGGACAGCGGCGCCTCTGACGTAAGATCCCCTAAATTGGAATCCGCGTTCTGTCTTTTTAATCATATCACATGTTGACGGAAAAATCCACTGTATATAAAAATTTATTAGAAAAATTATGCAAAAAATTTGTAAAAAAAGCCCCATCCATAAAGGATGGGGCTGACAGAAAGTAAAGGGGAGCATATCGGGAGTTATTCCTGATGAATAGCGGAAAGGGCGCTGATACGTACGGCACGGTTGGCAGGATAAATTCCGGCAATAAGTCCGATGAGCGTCGCGAAGAGGATCGCTCCAAGAATAAGCCATGGGGGAATGATGGAAAGCTGTCCACCAGCACCCATTCCCATACCGAATATGCTGCCAAGGCCTCCTCCGCCGCCCGCTGAAAGTGTGTTGGCTGCATACGAAACACCTTCGCTGAGAAGAACTCCAATGACGCCGCCCATAAAACCAATAGCGGCAGCCTCCATCAAAAACATGGTGCGAATATTTCCAATCCGGCAACCGATGACCTTCATTACGCCGATCTCTTTTGTACGTTCATAAATCGACATCGTCATCGTGTTAATGATACCGAAGGCCGCAACTAAAAGCGATACACCTCCGATGCCGCCCAGAAAAATCTGCATCGTACGCGACTGTTCTTCCAAGGGTTTGCGTACCGATTCCATGCTGTTAGTGTTGAAACCATAGGATTGAATTGCTTCCTCCACCGCGGCCACCGCGGTCATATCGTCGGTTTTCACAACGACTTGTTCATACGATTCCTTTTTGGTGGGGTCATCTTTAATATTGTTTGCCTTGTTATATTCCTTTTGCAGAGCCTTTAAGTCTTTTATATCCATAAACACGCCATAGGCCGAAGGATTTTTGCTCCAGTCCTCTGCCAAAATACCAAGACAGGTTGCCTTTATAGGTTTTACTTTTTTATTACTGTCTTCAGGAATGGATATTTCAATCTCTAACTTATCCTTCATAGGATTAACGTAAGGGTCGGGCAAGTTGCCATTGGCATCAGGTATCATGCTGATATAGCCGTTGCGTTTTTTAGGATTATAAAAATCGTAAGCGGCTGTGGAACCGAATAAAAGAGAATACGACGCGGTGTCCGTTCCAGAAGGAAGTGCCCCCTCTGTTACCTGATATCCCAAAGCCTCTAACGTAGAGAAGTTAACGCCGGTTATCTGTCCGTTGTATTGATACTTACCGCTGGTAATTTTGAAATTTCCGTAGGAATACTGGATAGGCGTTACAGCAACAACGTGTTCCAACTGTGCAAATTTTTCCAACATTGCGTCGTCTAAGGGGTCAGAATCCGTCCCCTGATTGGTGCCGTAGTTATTTACATTGATAACGGTTAAATCGCCTATGCCAGCGAGCATATCATCCATGCTCTGTTTAATGCCAAGACCCAGCGAGACCATCACTACAATGGCACAAGTGCCGATAATAACTCCTATGACAGTAAGCATGGTGCGTACCTTGCGTTTCCAAAGGTTACTGAGGCTCATGAGGATCATATCTATCAGCTTCATGGATTACTCCTCCTCGTTGTCCTCCAAATCGAGAGCAGCTTGGCGCTTGGCGCGGATTTTGCGGATTACAATAATAGCCGCGATCACAAGCACGACACAGCCGCCGCCTATGGCCCATTTGGCCCAGCCGGGCAGGCCGCCTGTTTCCTCGGGTATAGGTTCGATAGGCGTATCCATACCAGGATCGTCGTAAACGGGCATCTCCATTACCTCGCAGGAAAATTCCTTCTCGACGGTTTTGGTGCTTCCGTCGGGACCTTCATAAGAAAAGAGTGCTTTGCCTGTAATGGTTCCCGGAGCGTCGGGGGTGAGGCTTGTATCGAAAGAATCGCTGCTGCCGGATTCTACGTTGCCGATATAAGTATCCATATCAGAACTTGTAAAGTTCTCACCCTCCAGTTTTACGGAGAGGTTGTACACAGAGCTCTTGCCCATGTTGACATAAGAAATACTCAAAGAAGCGGAATCTCCCATATAGATAGGCCCGTAAAGCACTACATCAGAAACCTCAAAACGATCCGGCTGTGTCAAAGGGATAGAGATAGTCTCCTCATCGCTGAGTTCCTGCCGAGTGTTGTTGAGAACCGCCTCATACTTATAGCTGATCCGTACGCCATAGGATTTAGGGGAGGCGTCCGCTTTGGGATATAAAGCGATCTCGCGGCTAAAGGTTTCGCCGGGGCCGATGCGTTCAATAAAGAAGGTATTAGAAGATTTGGCTGGAGTAAACGCAGCCACATCCGTGTCACTCTCGGAGGCGGGATTGCCCACAGTCATTTTCATATTCTCAATGGCTGTGTCACGGCTGGTGTTGCGGAACGTCATCTTCAGAGTAAATTCCTGTCCGCCCACAACAGACATTCCGCCGTAGTCGTAACTTTCAATGATGATCTGAGGCTTGCTGGCGGTAGAGGTATCTCCCTCCTTAGCCTTACTGCCTTCGATGGGGATAAAGATTTTAGCGCTGGTGCTCTGTGAAGAAGCGGAAGCACCTGACGAAGCGGCGTCATCTCCGTCAGCGGCAACATTGATACTAATTTCATAAGAACCCGTAGACATTTTTTCGTGGGCACGCAGCTTAAAAGTAACAGTCTGGCTCTCGCCAGCCTTAATAGTAGGGATCGTTTGGGTATTGAGCATACCATCGGTAGTAATGCCCTCAGTGGCTAGGCCATCAAGAGAGACGGTGACATTATTGCAGGCAGAGTCGCTGCGATTTGCCAACGTAACAGCAAGCTGGAAACTTTGTCCTTCTTTTACGGGCGAACGGTTGAGCTTATAAGAATCGATCAAAAGCTTGCCTGCGCCTTCCTGCGAGCCGTCGGCCTCTAATACGCGAATATAGGCGGTGATGTCCTCTGTTTTGACAGAGACATTCACTGTATTGTCGTATTTATAGCTGACCTTCAGCGGTACAGCATAGACGCCGCCTTTCATATCTTTGTCAGCCGTTATATTCAGGGAGAGAAGCTGAGGTTCGCTGTTGTTGAAAATCATCTGATAAGTAGCTCCAGGAGATGCGAAAGAAAGCCCGTCCGGCAGCGTACCAACGGTGATTTGTGTGGAGCCCACTCCGCCGAACTGCAAACTGCACTTGATGGGGATTTTTATCTCGCCCGTGGTACCCGCCTGAATCTGGGGCATCTGAGCATCTTGCGGTACAACAAAGACATTGCCGATAGGCTCGATAGGCTCGTCCCCGCTGTCGTCGTTATCGCTGCTGGTGCTCTCCTTTTTTACGCATTCGGGGATTGTTTTTGTGACATACATTTTATCAGAATATTCTCCCACACCAGTATATGTAATCTCAAAAGAAAGCCTTGCTGTTCCGGAACCCGAATATTTTAAAACGTCTTCCGGAATATGTATACTATACTCAAATCGTTTATATGTTCCTTCATCTGTAGAATCTGTTGTTGCATAAGCTTTAAAAACATTAACACCATCTACAGTAATATTTTGCGTATTACTGTTACTATTACTTTTTTTTAAAGCCGTAACCATTACATCAAATTCTTTTAGATCTGTTTTAATATAATGCTCAAATGTAATATCCATCGAAAAATTCATATTTTTCTCGACGGTTGACGGCGACACGCTATACTCTTTTACAATAGGAGTGTTAGAAACTGTTACAGCTCCCGCTGGAAACGATGGAATCATACTAAACAGCATCGCGATTGTGACGAAAAGCGGCAATAATTTAAAAAATTTACGGTTCCCTCTCTTACTCATGTTCATTCCCTCCTGCTTCTGGCGTTGGCATTTCGCTGGGCTGTGGCGGCGACTGCGGTATTTCTTCCTCATCTTTTGGAATGAGAGAAACATTTTTTTGATCGCTGCGCACATCGCCGTCGATTAAGGTAACGATCCTATCCGCATATTCAGCGATCTCCGGATCATGTGTGACGATGATGAGCGTTTCATGGTACTGACGCGCCATTTTTACCATAATTTCCATCACGTCTTTGGTGGTATGCGTGTCTAGATTACCGGTAGGCTCGTCGGCAAAGACGATTTTGGGTTTTGCTACAAATGCGCGGGCAATTCCCACACGCTGCTGCTGTCCGCCCGACATCTGTGTCGGTTTGTGGTGCATCCGTTTTTGAAGCTGCACCGCCTTGAGCATTTTGACGGCTTCTTTTGTGCGGATTTTTTTGGATATGCCGCGGAACATCAGCGGCATAGCTACATTTTCTATCGCGGTCTGTGTGGGCATAAGATTGTAAGATTGGAACACAAATCCCACGTTTTTTTGACGGAACAGCGCGAGTTGCTTTTCAGAAAGCTTCGCAATATTGATTCCGCCAATGAAAATATCCCCTTTTGTGGGACGTTCCAGCCCAGCCATTACATTGAGCAGTGTCGATTTTCCCGATCCTGAGGTTCCCAAAATACAACAGATTTCTCCCTGCTCAATATTGAGCGTTACATGGTTGAGTGCTACGATTTTTTCCTTTCCCACGCGATAAATTTTCCGCACGTTTTTTACTTCGACTAGGCTCATCCCATCTCCCCTTCCTTTTGTGTTTTGGAGTGCCGCCCCAAATTGTTGTAGGATTGACACCCCAATGCCCTTCGGCAAAACTACATATCTTGTACCTATGCTGAGCCACCCTTACACAGCCGCCTCATTTTGTCGATGGCTGACATTACTTCCAATGGTACAGGGGGTTCAACTCTGCCGCCTTTTCAGAAGTAACCAAAAAGGATTTTTGAAAGTGTTTTATTGTATAGAAAAGCTTTCTATACATATGGCATGGTTGTTTGGAAAAATTCCCCCGCCTCTTTACGCGCAAAAATATGGAACAGAGTTTCGTCAAACAATAAAATTTTTAAATTAGCTATAAAGATAGATAAAACACTATTTTCTATTATAGAGTCGGATAATGAAAAAACATATGGTATTTATAGATAAACTTAGTCGTACTACCTTGTTTCTTTTTTTTTAAAGGTGTAAACTAAAAAAAATTGCTGAAAGAAAGGATGTCCGGTTATGAATCGTACCTTCCGTCTTGCGTGTCCCGAAGATGCCGCCGCTCTTGTAAAAATTTATGCACCCTATGTGGAAAATACGTCTATCACTTTTGAATATGAAACACCCACTGTGGCCGAATTTGAGCATCGCATACGAAAGGTAACGGAGTATTTTCCTTGGATTGTCTGCGAGGATGCGGGCGTTCCTGTGGGGTATGCCTATGCCTGTTTCGCATTTTCTCGGGCTGCCTATCAATGGGACGCCGAGCTTTCGGTTTATCTTAAGCCAGAATATCACCGCCAAAAAATTGCTTCCCATCTGGAACATATGATTTGTATGTTACTTGAAAAACAAGGTTTTTTTCATCTGTATTCCCGCGTAACCGTGCCGAATGATGCAAGCATAGCTTTCCATAAAGCGTGCGGATTTCGTGAGATCGGCGTTTATCGTAATACAGGATTTAAGCTGGGACAGTGGCACGATGTAATTGCACTGGAAAAAGATTTGGCTGTCTGTTTTCCCGAAAAAGAGCCACATCCCACAATACCCCTCCATCTTTTAGACGGAAATTGGGTGAAGAAAGTTTTCCAGATCGAGTAAATTTTTGAAATTCTGTAATAAATGTATTATTTCAATTAGTACAATTTGAGTATACAGATATCGATATAAAAAGTCAATAGTGTTTTTATATCTCGTAATGCCAAAACGAAAGCCTTCCTCGTTCTGTTGGGGAAGGCCTTTTTCTTTGCGTTTTTCCAAATAGCAGCATATTACGCAGCATTTGCGATGGAGCTGGCCTGTTGTACCTGTATAGAAAGAGTTTGAAGACCGCCCTGCGGCGTTGTAACGAGAATATCTGCCTCGCCAGATGAAATAAGTTCTATCGTATAGAGCCAGCCTCTGGGATCGTCCGCATTAGTCAATTTTACACAAGCAACCTGCGGATTCGATGAAACAACGTTTTGCACAACGCTGTTACTATTCATCGAAGCAATAAACTGATATTGGGAACCAACAGTGCCAGAGTAACTATATGTGTCAAGTTTAAGCTGGGAAACATCGTCTTTAAATTCAGGTTGAATCATAGACCAGTCAAAATAGTCGTACTGCTGGTCTGAAGCTGGCGGCGCAGACATATCCCAGCGGTAATGGCGGTTAACGCCATCGCGGATGCGCGTGTCGCTTACAAGGAAAGCGTTGTAGTAGATACTCCCCGGTGTATCCGGTACGGGATCATCCCATGTAGCGTCCACATGATACCACTGACCATCAATCTGCACCATATTCCACGCATGGTTCATCGCCTCGCTGGAGACGAAAATACTGTTGATATTTAGCCGGTTCATAAAAAGCTGGAACGCCAAAGCGTACCCTTGACAGACAGCCTTTTTCTCCACCAGCGCGCCGTAAGGAGAAAAACTTACACGCGGTATGGTACCCGTTTCTACACCTTCTTGATCGTAAGCCACCGTAGAAACCAAATAGTCATGCACAAGCTTTACCTTTTCCAGATCGGACATTTTCGGATCGATACGTGCAATAAGCGCGTTGACAATATTGTTGACCATACGGCCGTGCGCAAGAATTTCCTCTTGTGTGCCTTCATACGTAAAACGTACGTATTGCACAATCCCAGTTGTACGATCCACACCATAATTAAAAGTATCCGTTTCCATCGCCTGCGGATAATCGCATGGAATCACGACATTGAACAATGTCTTTAACTGCGAAACTGTTAGATGGTATTGACTCACATCGACAGAAGGTTCAGCGGCAAGCATTGCGTTAGCAAGAGCGTCACGAGCACTAGCCATTTCTTCTGTCAGCATAATATTAGAAAATTCAAAACGATTGTTTTCCCAGCTGTATTCTATTATCTCAGAGGAAGAAGTGTTTTCATTTGCCAATACTGGAACGGTCGTGAAAGTAAATGCAATAACGACGGAAAGCATAGAACATACCCATTTTTTTATTTTTCTCATTTTCTTCCTCCTTTTATAACTAAATAAAATAAAAATATATTTCTTTTTAATTGTAACCTTTTTTTGAAGAGATTGTAAAGGAACAAATCCGTAATTTTTTGTTAATAAAAATAGAACGGAACGCTTTCTTTTAAAAAGCGTTCCGTTAAAAATTACGGATAAGAAAGATGGTTCCCTGCTACAGAGAGCGAGGCAAAATCTCCCACCTGTTCACCCAGACCGGCAGCCGTCACAGCGCAGTAGGAAAGAGAAAGAGAGAGACATTCTTCCTGCATTGCTTGTTCCATAGGCGGCCGGAGAAGATCTTCCTGACGGCCGAAGATACTGCCTATCACAATTCGTTCCGGGTTGAGCAAATCGATCAGCACAGAAACGCCCTTTCCCAAATAGTGGCCGCAGCGGCGATAAATTTCCAGCGCGAGGGCATCACCTTGACGGGCGGCTTCTCCGATGCTTTGGGCCGAGATCGAGTCAAGCGCCGTTTCATCGGGACAAAATAGGGGTGGATTTCCTGTCCGCAGTGCATGGATAGCGGCAGTTTTTCCCATTCGGGCAATGCCGCCGCCGCTGCAAAAGCCTTCAAAGGAGCCGTTTTTGCCGTACCCATAGGGTCCATCCTCAGCCAAACGGATATGTCCAACTTCTCCGGCGAGATTTCGGGTACCTGTATACAGACGGCCGTTTAAAATGAAACCGGCTCCCATGCCGGTGCCAAACGTTAAAAAGACCATATGGTCTGTACCCCTGCCTGCGCCCCAGCGCCATTCGGCCAGAGCGCAGGCGTCCGCGTCGTTTTGAATTGCCACAGGCAGTCCCAGAGGACGCAGCTGTTCGAAGCAATCGACACGATCCCAACCGGGAAGATTGGGCGGGGATAGGATCATCCCCGTTTTTCCATCCAACGGACCTCCGCAGGAGATTCCCACAGCCAAAGGAGTTTCTTCGGGATGCGCTTTGAGCCACATCGAAATCCGCTTCCGAAAAACATCAAACGATTCCTGCCACGTTTTCGGGGTGGGGAAGGCATCACGAAAGAGAATCTCTGGCGGTCCATCCTGCGCAGCGCTGCGGGCATAGATCAATGCGCATTTTGTTCCGCCGATGTCGATTCCAATAAGAAGCCCCATCGACTATTCCTCCTTGCCGAAAAATTCAAGTTCCAGCATTTCACACAGCACATGATAGAGGGGAAGTGTCATTTCCTGAATTTCGGTGGTGGCGCGGCTGGGAAGCCGTATCGTGATATTACAAAGCGAAAGAAGCTTGCCGCCCCCCTCGCCGGTCACGGCAATGGAG
>CALWIX010000163.1 GCA_944380825.1 uncultured Clostridia bacterium
AAAACGGCTGCTATATTTATTTCGCTTTTTAATGTTTTTGGAAAAGTTTTATCGCCTTTTATCATTTCGGGCGCGCCTTATAGGCGCGCCTTTTCTTTTATTCTGCCTACCCTGCTGTCCTTTCTGCATAATGAGAGCCGTCCACACATATGATGAGAAATAAGGAGGGGGTCTAAATGGCAGTTGAAGATAAAAAAACTACCCAAACACCTCACAGTTTGATTCTGGAAAACCGGAAATCTCTCACCGCTACAGGCGTCTCAAATGTGGACAGCTTCGATGAGCAGATGGTAGTCGCCTATACCGATCTGGGTGAACTCGTCATCAAGGGCAGCAATTTGAATATCAATAGTCTAAGTATCGAGACGGGCGAGCTTACTTTGACGGGTGAAATTTCTTCCATGACGTACAACGCCGATACTCGCCCTTCAGGTGGACTGCTTTCCCGGATTTTCCGGTAGCTGGAGGGAACCGCTTTGGAAGTTACACTGGCGTTCCAATTTCGGGGATTCGTATTTGCTTGCGCAGCCGGCTTTGTTTTAGGAGCATTTTTTGACTTTTTCCGCGTATTTCGGGTGCTATCAGGCTGCGGACGTACAGCCGTCTTTTTTCAGGATCTATTAAGCCTTTCGTTCGCCGGATTTATCACTTTTCTTGTGATGCTGACAGTCAACGCAGGAAATATTCGTTTTTTTCTTCTGGCAGGAGAGGCCATTGGTGTTTGTATCTGGTTTTTGACAGTTGGTGAGGTTACTATTCGGATCGCACGTTTGATTTGCCGTGTGGTGGGGGGGATTTTCTGGTTTTTTCAAACCAAAATTGTACTTCCCATTTTCCACAGTATATATCACGCAGGCCACAGAGTCGGGAAATTTTTTAAAAATTTTTTTGGCAAAAAGAAAAAATCCCTTGAATGAAATTGGCGAGTAGTGTATAATAGTGATAAATTATACCCCGGTTTATCGGCAAGGACAATATGGCGCGTAATCCGGTTAGGAGGCGGAAGCTTTGAAGGTGATAAAAAAGAAAAAACAGCGCGGCAGTTTTTTGTTGCGTATTGCTGTTTTTGCGTTTGCCGCTTTTGTTGCGGGATCCCTGCTCAGCCAACAAGTTCAAATCGTAGAGAAACGACGCCAGCTCGAAGATCTCCAACAACAGATTCGGCTGCAAGAAATTAAAAATGAAGATTTGCAGCATGTTTTGGAGGAGGACGGCGAAGACAGCGAGTACATAGAACGGGTTGCACGCGAATCTCTTGATTACGCTAAGGCCGGAGAACGTGTCTTCGTAAATATTGCAGGAAACTGACAGACTTGTGGGAATGGGCAATGCCTGAAAGAGAATTTTAAGGAGGAAATTTTTACCGTATGCAGCTTGAGGTAGGGGCAGTTCTGGAAGGAAAAGTCACCGGAATTACCAAATTCGGCGCGTTTGTAGCGCTTCCGGGAAATCGAACCGGCATGGTACATATCTCGGAGGTCGCTCCCACGTTTGTAAAGGAAATTCGCGACTATGTCACCGAAAACCAGACCGTAAAAGTAAAAGTGCTGAATATCAGCGAGGATGGAAAGATCAGTCTTTCTATGAAAAAAGCAGTGGAGCCCGCCGCCGCTCAGGCACAAAAGCGACCGGCTCGTCCCGGAAACTTTGAATGGCAGGCTACCAAAAAAGAGCCCTCTAGTTTTGAGGATATGATGTCCAGCTTCAAAAAATCGAGCGATGAAAAGATGTCCGATCTCAAGAAGTGTATGGATTCTAAACGCGGCGGTTTTTCGCGGCGCGGAGGTCAATCCCGCCAGGGATGATTATTGATTCAAAAACAAACGCAAGGGGACGGTAACCACGCCGTCCCCTTTTTATTTTCTGATCAAGTTCGGATGCAAATTATGCTACGCTGTTCATCCTCTCTGGGCAGCAGAAAATATTTTGTGTCTTCCTAATATTTATTAAATTTTAAAATGATCCGAATGGATCGAAAAGGAGATTTTCTATGTTATTGATTCATGGTGTCATTCATACAATGGCTGGAGAACCAATCTCCGACGGTTTTCTGCGTGCGGAAAACGGCGTGATTACGGCGATGGGCGCTATGCCTGCACAGCCATACAGCGAGGAGGAAATTATTGACGTCGGCGGCGCCAGCGTATATCCGGGATTTATCGACGCACATTCTCACTTGGGAATGTGGGAGGATGGCCTGACCTTTGAGGGCGACGATGGTAACGAAGAGACGGATCCTTTAACCCCGCAGCTACGTGGAATCGACGCTCTTAATCCCATGGATCGCTGTTTTTCGGAAGCCTGCGCCGGCGGCGTAACTACCGTTGTAACGGGACCCGGCAGCGCTAACCCCATCGGCGGTCAAATGGCTGCTGTGAAAACATATGGAAAACGCATTGATAAAATGATAGTAAAGGCACCACTGGCTATTAAAATGGCTCTTGGGGAGAATCCTAAGCGGGTGTATTCCGGCAAAAACAGAACACCCGTGACGCGTATGGCTACGGCCGCTTTAATCCGCGAACAATTATATAAAGCGAAAAATTATATGCAGAAACTGGAACGCGCTCAAACAGGAGATAAAGCTGCACCGGAGTTCGATTTTAAATGCGAGGCCCTTATTCCCGCCTTGCGCCGCGAAATTCAGGTGCATATCCACTGCCATCGTGCCGACGACATTTTTACGGCCATTCGAATCGGAAAGGAATTCGATCTCGACTACGTGATCGTTCATGCCACTGAGGGCCATTTGATCGCTGACGAGCTTAAAGAAGAAGGCGTGCGCCTTTTCTCAGGTCCTTTCCTTTCTGACCGCAGCAAGCCGGAACTGCGCAATCTGACGCCCGCCTGCCCGGGTATCCTTTCTCGTGCCGGTCTGCCTGTTGCCATTATCACCGACCATCCCGTTACACCGGAACAGTATCTGCCTGCACTTGCCGGCCTTGCTGTGCGTGAAGGAATGGATTATCAGGAAGCTCTGAAGGCTATTACCATCAATCCCGCTAAAATCTGTGGGATCGACAACCGTGTCGGTTCACTGGAAGTCGGAAAAGACGCCGACTTTACCGTCTATCGCGGGGATCCGCTGGCTATGTCTTCTAAGCCGGAAATGGTATTTGCCGGCGGTGTGCGTGTTGTGTAAGGCCACGGTAAAGATAAGCGCGGTTAGAAGGTTTACAAAAACATAACAATTTATCCTTAAAATCTCTTTATTTTTTTAGCGGTTGTGTTATAATAGAAGTGTAACCGGAATTCCTTTGAACATCCGGACAGTAGGAAGGCCGCAGGATCTTCCCCGGCCGCAAAAAGGAGATGTTGGCATGAAAATAACAATCGTAGGAAGAAAAGTGAATCTGAGGGACAATTTTAAAGAACTGGCCCGAAAAAAGCTAGCGCGCTTTGACAGAATTTTTGATGAAGATGCCGACGCAAATGTTACTGTGACGGTGGAAAGGAACCGTCAAACCGTTGAAATTACCATTAATCAGCGCGGTCGTCTTTACCGCGCCGAGGCAACCGACTTCGAAATGAATGACGCTTTGGATCAGGTCATGAGCAAGCTCAGCAGACAGATCCGTAAAAATAAGACGAAGCTGGAGAAGGAAATCCACTCGCAGGCGCTGGATCAGTATGTACAGGAATATTTGAATACGCCGGATCTTGAGGAGGATAACGAATACCAGATCGTCCGTATTAAAAAGTTCTTCGTTAAGCCGCTGAGCGTAGAAGAGGCAATCTTGCAAATGAACCTGTTGGATCATCAGTTCTATATGTTCCGCGACCAAGCTTCGGGTGAAATTCATGTGGTATACCGCCGCAAGGATGGCACGTATGGTCTTTTGGAGCCGGAAGAGGAATAAAAAATAATAACGATAAAGCAGGGGGTGGGCTTCCGCCCCCTGTTTTTGGTGGTGGGAGAGTCAGAATGAATACATTTAAGATGGTATGCCCCTGCCTTTTAGGCGTGGAGGGGCTTGTGGGAAACGAGCTAAGGGAGATGGGAGCCGAGTGCGTTGAGCCACAGAACGGACGCGTCCTTTTTGAGGGGGATGCTTCCATTTTAGCGCGCGCAAATCTCTGTTCCCGTTACAGCGAGCGTGTGCTCGTTTTGATGGGATCTTTTCGGGCCACCTCTTTTGAGGAACTTTTTCAAGGCGTAAAAAAACTCCCTTGGGAAAATTGGATCGGGAAAAAAGATAAATTCCCTGTAAAAGGATCTTCGCTGAACTCTAAACTTTTCAGCGTTCCCGATTGTCAATCCATTATAAAAAAAGCGATTGTTGAAAGATTAAAACTCCATTACCATGTGCCTTGGTTTGAAGAAACCGGCGCTGTGTATCAAGTACAGTTTCTTTTGATGAAGGATCAGGTAAGCGTCATGATCGATACCTCCGGTGCCGGTCTGCACAAACGCGGTTACCGCGCCAATTCTGTAACGGCACCTATCAAAGAAACGCTTGCCGCGGCAATGGTCAACCTCTCGCGTGTACGGCCGGATGCGCACTTTATCGATCCGTTTTGCGGCTCTGGAACCATATTGATCGAGGCCGCTACTTACGCTATGAATATTGCCCCCGGTCTTCAAAGACATTTTTCTGCAGAAGGCTGGAATCATGTCCCCTCCTCTGTTTGGAAACAGGAACGGGAACGTGCGCACGCTTTGATACGCAGTGATTCTAAATTTGAAGGTTTTGGCTATGATATAGACGGCGCCGCTGTATCTCTTGCACTTGAGAATGCGAAAAAGGCAGGCGTTATCGCCCATATTCACGCACAAAAGCGTCCGCTTTCCGAATTCCGTCCCGACGCTCCTTACGGCGTAGTGGTCTGTAATCCTCCTTATGGCGAGCGTCTGCTTGATACGCGCGAAGCACGAGAAATCTATACCGAAATGGGAAAACTGTTTCTCCCTGTGCATGGGTGGAATTATACTATTATTAGTCCAGATGAATCTTTTGAGGAATTTTTTGGAAGGCCTGCTGATAAACGACGCAAACTGTATAACGGAATGCTGAAATGTCAGGTTTTTCAATATTTTAAATCTACTTCTTCGCATTCGTTCCAAAAAGGCAGCCGTGAATGATAATAAAAATATTTGTGCTTTTTCTATTTTAATAAATCATTATCTATTGATTAAAAATGGCCACCTTGGTGCAGCAAGGTGGCCGTTTTCCTTTTGACATTTCTGCATCCTATTATAGAAATCTAGGAACATTTTATGCCAAAATATAGGAACCGATCAAATCAGGGGGATGATCTTTTCGGCTCTTTTCTACGTATTATTATAGCATATTTTGAATGTGGCTTTTTATGGCCTCTTGGCTTATCATAGATAGTGCACGTTCGTGCAAACGCAGCACCCATCGATAATTATAATGCATATCAACGGCAATTTTTTCCCATGTGTGTCCGCATATATACCGCCGGAACAACACATTTTGGCAAGTTGTATCTGGAATCTGTGTAATTACTTTTACAATCTCATCTTTAATCTGCTTTAGCTTGTCTATTTTTTCATCTGCCTCTTTTTCCATATTCATAATTTTTGTAAGAATACTTTCTATTACACTTTCTGATGGTACTTGCATTTTTTCGCATGTGAGAGTTTGTATTGTTTTGTCCGTCATATGCCGTAAATTAGATACATCTTCAAGCAGCGCGTCAATTTCACAGTTAATTTGATAATACTGTTGTAAAAACTCTTTGGATGTCAAGCAGTTTCCCTCCCCCATAGTTCCATACACATTGGTGAACACTATGCATAAGCTTCAAAATCTGTTGTGTAAAACTTTCTTTTTAGCCCACGCAGATAATCAAGGTTCTTGCAAAATATAATTTTCTTATCTGTCGATGTTGTTTTCCTTCCTTGTTCGTGCGTAGTACTGCTAGTAACAATTATAATTATAAAACATATGTTCTTATTTTTGGTTTTTTATAAGAATTAAAATAGAAAATTTGTTCGATAAATAATTATAATTAAAACGTTGTTTTCCAATGATATTCTTAATTTTATGAATGCTAGCGCTTGCTTCATCTTTCTTTCGCTGTTGTATGACTATATAGAACAGTCAATACCAATCTAAGCTACGTCCAACACTTGAGCAGATTCTCCTAGTTATGTGTATATCAGCGTGGCGCACTATTCCCGGAGGGCCTTACAATTCATTTCTACTACTCTGGACGCCCACAGCAAAGGAAATTGCCAAAACAAAAAGTGAGGCGATTATCGGGGAATTTCAGGCAGGTTTGTACGATGTATCAACCGTGCAAAAAGAACGCAAGGCACTTGCCGAAGAAACGGGAATGTTTGGCAGTATATCGCGATGAAGATATTAAAATAAACAAAGGAAGAAGCTATCAGGATGTAACGGCTTTGCGCGATCCGCTTATGGGGTACGGTTTAGAAAAAATGCTCGAAGAGGAAAACAAGGGAGATAACTCCGCCTCTTTTGAGGGAACAGAGCAGGACGAGGCTGTACAGGATTACTCTCGCAACCAACCAAGAGACAAGAATGGAAGATGAACACAAAGAGCAGGAAGTGCTAAAATAAGAAAATAAAGTATGCGCTGTCACCTCATAGAAATAAAAGCGGTATCAAGTTGAGCGCCCAAAAATATGCCAGACTAACTGGGACGCTAAACACTCGTTTTCCGGGGTTACAAGCCGGGGAAGTGCGCAAAATACGAGATTCCAAAAGAGAGTACACTGTAGAGGCTGATGGATACGGTGGATTCAAAACGTTGTCGATCAAAAAGATAAAATAGACTGGAGATGTTTAATTTATGGAAGAAAAACTGAGAGCATTTTTACAAAAACACATCGGCCAAGGTGTCTTGAAAAAAGACAAAGTATTGGAGGAAGATGTAGATATGTTGATTCACAGTGCTTGTATCCAAGGAATAGAGCAAGACATTATTGACTACGGAACAGCTCACCCAGAAGCCTCCTTTTTGGATTTTTTGAAGCTTGAAAAGCCGGGTTTGTACGGTGTAACCCAAGAAGAACTTCTGGAAGACGACGAGGACGAGTAAATGCTGAAGCTGAACCGTGCCCCCAACGAGTATAAGCTTGAAAAGCTTATTTCCGTCTTTCTAAAGGCCGAGACAGACATCATCAACGAGATCGGACGGCTCAGATCCATGGGAAACGTTGACTATCATGTGGTTGCGGCTTTACGGTGTGTACAAGAAATTTTGCGCAAGATGGAAAATGAATACTAGGAATATATGCCGCAGATGATCGAGGAACAGTTTTATGTCAATCATCCGGAAGTGCGAAAAATCTGTGAAGAAGCAACGAAACATATTGCTGGTTACCTCAACGAATCCTCTCTCACGGCAGAAGAAACAGAGATCGTCAGAATCTTTGTAGAAAACCTGATGGGAGAAATCACCGATGCCGAAATGACGGTTATTTCTACCCTACAAACTGCTCTTGTAGGTCGCATAGAATCGGACGTATACCGGCATAAGGTGGCGGCAATGGAAATGTGAGGATAAGGTCCGTTTCGCACGGTGCCCGGATTCGTAGAGCAATTAAGACGTGAAGGCATAACAGCGTTTATTGACAAAGCTAGCAGGCATTGAATCCTGCATACTTATTGCAGTATGGTAACGCGCACAACGTCCCGGCAGGCGTAAGTTCTAGCAGTCTTAGCAAAAGCTCCAAAACACGATTTATACCGTGTGTCTAGCCACAGTACAACATGTAAAATCTGCGCGCTGTATGAGGGGCGAGCGTATTCTAAAAGTGGGAAAGATCCGGTATTTCCTCCCCTAGCCTCTGCATTTGGGAAAATCGATGTAAACGGCTCAGACGATTTGACGAATACATAGCTGAACATTCATCCAAACTGCTTGTATTCTATTGCACTGTGGTCGCGCGAAGAAAAATGCCGGAGGAGATCCAGAAAATGGAGGATTTTTCAGATCCGCGTAAAAATCCGTTTACAAATGATCCACGCAGCCAAAAAGGAATCGAAGCTTACCACCGCAAAGAAAAAGCGCGAGCCCAATGGTTTGCAGACTATCGCCAATGGGAAAAATACAGAATGACGCTGGGGGATAAAGTCTCTAAGACCTTTGAAACATTTTAACGGCATAAAACATTGGGGGATAAAAAGTAATTACACTTGGAAATCTTCCTATGTTGCAGCTACCAGAAATTATGATATAGTTAAGGAAAAACTATCGCCTAGAGAACTAAACCTGAAAATAAATACGGGACACCCAAAAGCTTATTTAATCGGACTATATTGATGGGAGAAGCTATCTGTACGGTGATGAGAATACAGCTCAGCACCTTGTCGATCAATACAGTAGAAGTGGAACGCCTAAGTTTGACAAAAAAGGCAGTTGGGTACAAAAGGAGTTCGTAACAGCCCCGAATTATATTGATGTGTACATGAATGAGGAAACAGAAGAATCGGTTAAAATACCGTATTTTTCTATTTATTGTAAAAAAGGAGATAAAAGAGTGAAACTTTACGAAGCAGTCGGAAAAAGAGTTCGCATAACAACCGATGATGGACAAATATTTGAAGGAAAAGCGTATGACTATACCTCTGCACTTGACAACGAGCCGGATCCCGCAAGCATCTCAATAGGAGATACTGAGCTATTTGAAAATGAAATCGTTTCCATAAAAGAAATAAACAATTGATATTGAAAATTTCTAGTGCCATACGAAAAGCACTGTGCTTTTTTTATAACCTAAACGAGGTGATCTTAATTAGAAAACAATGCAGACTATATAGACCTGTTAAAACGCTCCCATTCGGCTGAAACTGAAACTGTACGCTTGTATGTGATCTTTTGGAGTTAGATCCACCCGCTCATTCTGAAAAGTTTTTGGAGTTTAACACCGACGAAGCAGATCACCAAGCAATTATTGCTGATCTACTTAATGGAGGCGATAGCAGGAGAAAGCGCAGACCAAGAACAGATGATACCGGAGATGGAGTGATGGCGTTATCTTACTACGGCTCCCATATTAGTCCCCACATAACAGGAATGCTAGAAGGGTATCTTATGTGTTATGATGTACCAATCAATTGAACTGGCTCACAGGAATATTTTGCCCGCGAACTAATGCTGGATGGAAATCCGAAAAGGCCGGTAGAGGTAATAAAACCTCCTTCCTGATTTTCGACATTCAAAATACAGTTGTTCGTGAAGTACCGTGGGGATATACATGCCAGTACGAGCCGGACGACCCGCGATACAAACAAACCCGTTTGGTTCTCCGCTTATATATGATGATGGTACAGTGATACTGATGGGAGAAATGGCAACGCAGTTTATAATCGTTGCAGAAAACTAAAAACGGGAGAACATAAGGGCTACTCCTCATAAGGGCATCTTGAGATTAACCCAAGAATGACCGATTGAGAGAGGCCCTTGGGTGTCACCCTCAAAAGTAAAATAGGGAACATAGCCGCAAGTCATGAAAATAGCTTGTGGCTATGTTTATCTCAATGTTCCAAAGAGACAAAATTCAGGGTTAAGCCCCATAGGTACACAATGTGAACCTATGGGGCTTAACGCCGTGTATGGGGGAAATTAGGGCATGTGGAACATCACATACCCTAATTGGGGCTCACCTCAAAACGATTTTCACAAAGTAGCGGCTTTTCATCTGGATTGCGGTATGGTGTCTTGCTACTATGAGCGGCAGCACGTCCGGAGGCACAGATAGTTCCTCTTTCCACATGGTTTCTTTTGACTACGCATATTATTGTGATGCCGTTATGGAGTGGCTTTTCCACCAGACAAAATGAGCATATGACTTGAAAGCATCTCTTCGGGAAAGAACAAATATTTCGCCTAGCCTCCTTGCCAGACAGGATCTTTGCAGGATTATGTTTCAGGCATTTGCCCCTGTTCTCCCAAAATTGCCGTACCATCTTGGCCACGAACACTACCGTGGCCATCCGGACCGGCTTGATCACCCATCCTGCCGCGGCTGCCTCCGCCCATCTGGGCGGGGTTGCTCTCCGAGCCGTCGTTGGTGGTCACATCGCCGCCGTTGTTGGTGTAGGTACCGTCGCAGTCCAGAGCAGTATTACCGCTGCCGTTGCAGGTGAGATCCAATGTGCCGCCGTTGATGGTGAGGCTGCCGTTGGAGTCCACACAGTCACCGGTGGATATGATGGTGAAGGTTCCGCCGTTAATGAGGATAAAGCTGTCAGAGTTGGCGGCAAAGGTATCATGGGGCCGTCCGCCAAAGCCGCCGAGGCCGGAGCTGTCGGCGCCGCCGGCAGCGTTGAGACCGTCGTCATTGGAGGTGATATCAAAGACACCATCCTCGATGGTGATAGACAGCCCCTCAATGCCTTCATAGCAGTAAGGGATGGTGAAGGTGCCTCTCTCAATGATAAGGGCGTCGTCACAGTGGACGGCATCGTCCCCGCTGCTCAGGGTAAACTCTCCGGCGGCAATGATCATTTCTCCGCCGGCATGGAGGCAGTCATCTGCGCTGTCGATGTTGAAAGTGCCGCCGTTGATGGCATAGGTATTCTCGCCCTTGATACCCTTCTGGCTGACGGAGTTCTCCTCCGTTTGGGTATCGGTAGTCGCTGTCTGATCCGTCCAACCGCCTCTCTGGCCGCCACCCATGGGGCCGAAGTCGTCGCCGCTGGTCATCTCCACACTGGCACTGCCTTTTCCGGTATACAGGTCAAATGTACCGTCATCGATCTGAAGGGCACCCATGGCGCTGATGGCGTCCCCCTGAGAGATGATGGTGAAACTGCCATCCTTGATATAGAGCCAGCCCAGAGAGGAATCATCGCTGTTTTCTGCATGGATGCCATCCTTGTCGGAGGTGATGGCAAAGGTGCCGTCGGCGATGGCGATGCTGTTCTTACCGCTGAGGCCGTGGCTGGCGGCGGTAATGGTATAGCTTCCGCCGGTAATGACCAGGTCGTCCTTGGACACGACGCCGTGACCGGCCTGGGCGTTGATGGTCAGGCTACCGGAGCCGTTGAGGGTCAGATCAGTCTTGGCGAAGATCACCGCGTCGATGTTGTTGTCGTCGATAGCGATGTACTCGCCGCCGTTGGTCAGGGTATTCTCCGTGCCCTCCGCCAAAGTGACGAATACTTTGTCAGCCTCCAGAGTGTAGATGGCGGCGGAGGTGGCGCTGGTGATATCCGCTCCCGCCAGCACCAGCTGTACCTTTTCGGTATCGCCGGCGTTTACCACGATTTGTCCATCAGTGAGAGTGCCTGAAATGAGGTAGACCCCCTCAGCGGTAATGGTGATGGTGCCGCCGTCGATGACAACGGAATTGGAATCGCAGGAGGCACTGTCTCCACTGAACTGGATGGCGATGGCTTCGCTCTCGTCATAGGTCCCCCCCATATCTCGGTCGCTGAACGCTCCGGCAGTGTCGATAGCGGATACTGGGGTGACCGTCGTTATATCCTCGGAGGAAACGGTTTCCGTATTGGAAGTGTCCTCTGCTGTGTCCTGCGTTCCACAACCGCAGAGAACCAACAGGCCACACAGAAAAACGGCGGTAAGTCCGCGCTTTGTTTGTTTCATTGTATCATCATCTCCTTTTTACAGAGTAGCCACGGCGTTGTCCTGGTGTCCAAGTGAGATCTCCAGGTTGCCGTTGCGCAGCCGCAGTTGATCGATAAATTTCTTTTCCAGAGAGGCATTTTTCATAGTTACATCGTAGGTCAGCTTGAACAGGCTTCCCATGTTGGTGGTTTTCACCTGGGTGAGGCTGTATTGCCGGGTGTATTCCTCGAGAACCAGCTCAAACACGCCGATGTAGTCCAGATCCTCGGGTACGGTGATGTGAAGGGTGCGGCAGACGGGGCCGCCGCTCCGAGGACGGAGGCTAAAAGCGGTGTACACCATGGTGGCCGCGCCGAGTATCAGAGCAAACAGAGTTGCGTAGGCTAGATATCCCATACCGGTAATCAAGCCAGTGCCCATGGCCACAAAGATGGCCGAGATCTCCCGGGCGGTGCCGGGGGCAGAGCGGAAGCGCACCAAGCTGAAGGCCCCAGCCACCGCTACGCCGGTGCCCACATTGCCGTTGACCATCATGATGACCACGCAGACTACCGCCGGAAGCAGGGCCAGGGTGATGGTGAGGCTGCGGCTGCTGCGGGACTGCCAGCCAGTCATGGCGCATAGCAGCAGTCCCAGAACCAGGGAAACGCCCACACAGAGAAGGAAGTTTTCGGGAGCAATGGTATCGGTCAGGGCGGTATCAAACAGTCCGCGAAATACAGTGTCAAGCATATTTTATTTCTCCTCTCTGTCTGGTAAGCATAATGTCCTGATAGGCAGCGACGTATTTAGAAAAAGAGGTCTTGAAGATTCCCTGCTCCGAAAGAACATGTGCCATCCACAGGGGCAGACCCCCGGCCACTTTCAATTCTATAAGCACATGGCCGGGCGGCAAGATGGGCGTACCCCATGTATCGGAATCCAGCGTCAGCTCCTCCTGTCGGTATCGGATCTCACTGTCAAAGGTCACCCGAAATTCCTCGTCTTCCACCCCGCGGAAGGAGTCCCGTTCATAGGAGAGGAATACCGCCGGGCTCAGGGACTGATAAAAGTCCATGGTGTAGGCCAACTCTCTGCCGATCTGACTGTCCTGCCATGGTTGCCTCCCGTCAATACACGCCATCGCCTGATTCTGCGGGATGGAGATGCGACGTTTATACACCACCGAGAGGTACTTCTTTTTCAGTTCCACAAACACCGGGTCGTGTTCTCCTGCCTGACCGTAGCTACGCACACGGAGCTTTTCTTTGTAGACGGGTTTCTCCAGACTGCGGCGGATAAGCCGGTAATCCGGAGTGTCCAGATAAAGATTGCGGATAGAGCTGTGGCTGTACTCGTCCGGCACCATATGGGGAGCCATGGCAGCCAGTACGGCTTGCAGCTGGCGTAAATCCATTAAATATTTAAATTCGTATCGTTGAAAGATCATCTGGTTCTTCACA
>CALWIX010000164.1 GCA_944380825.1 uncultured Clostridia bacterium
ATAGAATACCCAGGTTCTAACAGATAACGGTACGATTCATCCCCTATTAGATGGTAACTAGGCATCCGCAGGGACGTCCTTGAACAATAAAGGTAGCGGCATTCTATCGGTAATTGAAAGCGATTACAAAATTCCTGAGCTATTTGTTTCAGTAAATAACCGTCTCTTGCCAAAAAATATAATCTTTGAATTTTCTTTTGCTGCGATTGCTTTAAAATCCACCAAATATAGGAGAAAAGCATCGGGCCCTCGAATTCATCTGTTAAGGTATGCAATAAATTTTTTTGCATAATACCCTCCCATAATTTTCACAACCTTTTTATCCTCTTTAAAATGAACTCTGGCAGAACCCCTACAGAAATCGGCTTTATTACATAAGGCAGCGCACCGGGCAGAAGCCCCATCTCTCGAAATCTATGCCATCGCGTAACCGTTTCGTTCCATCGATGCCGCATTTTTCTGTTTCCCTTTGCTGTCATTGGTATTGTATAATCAAACAAGATTTCCTGAAGATTTGCCCCGGAAAATCCTTTTGCATACAGACGCAGCAGAAGATCATAATCTTCGCAGAGAACCACATATTTCTCTTCACTGTATCCATTTACAGCTTCCAATACCTCCCGCCGAAAAATAAGCGTTGGATGAATATACGGCTGCGTCATATAGAAATCCCGAATATGTGGATTTTCCGGAAAGCATTGTTTCCTTATGATCTTTTCATTTCGAATTAAATTTACATTACATCCCACAAATGCGATTTCTGGATGCTTCGAAAGATAGTCTATTTGTTTTTGAAACCTTTCTGGATAGGAAAAATCGTCTCCATCCATACGAGCGATATATTTTCCTCGTGCTTTCTTCAAACATTGATTCAGCTTAACCGGCAAAAGAAACATATCTCCCGCACGGACGAGTCGGATACGCGGATCCTTTTGGGCTGCATTATCCAGATATTGCTTTACTTCTTTTGAGGAACCATCGTCACATATGAGAAACTCAAAATCACAAAAAGACTGATTTTGAATCGATTCAACACTACGGCGAAGCATAGAAACATTCTTCGACTTGTCATAAATCCCCATAAGGACTGAGATTTCCGGACGTTGCCGCATACTTTTTCCTCCGCAACCATTTTTGTTCCGTCTGATTCCTACCATCACCCTTCTCGCTGCTCAATGGTAATCTGCATAAATCAGAGAACTTGTAATAAGCAAAGAAAATCATGCTGCTGCCTTAATGGTATAGACAGTAGCCCTAAATACTCTAAATGAGTAATCTCTGGCAGATGATTCAGCTTTAGGACGATTGGATTGTCAGGCTGGTATTCTTTGAGCTCCACCTACCTAAACAAACTATTAACAACTTTGATTCGGAAATTAACCTTCTAACTCTTACCCATTTCTTTTGGCCGGTAAGGCCTCTTATCACGATAAATCTTCTTATCACGCAGCACAGAAATTCTACCAATACTTCAAATTCTTTGTTCCCAATTTAGCATGCTTTATTTTAGGACTTTCAGACGCTCCCTAAACATCTCATCGTCTTTATTATCAGAAACATTTTCACAATTAGGTTGCTTTTATTTTCCTTAAAATTTTGTTTTTCTCCAACCGTAAATTTTTTTAATATTATCATTACAGACTCGAATTTTCCTAAAAATTTGTAGAAAAGAACCAAATGTATCCCTTTTTTATCTTTCCTATTTTATCACAAAATATAGGCGATTACAACCCACTTTCCCTGTTTTGAAATAGGAAAGTGGGCTAACCTAACAATCGTTCTTCCTTGATTTTTTTACGCGTAATTTCCTTTTCAACTTGTATTTAAAAATTTTTATACTTTGAAGGTGTTTTTAAATAATCAAATAAGAATTACGAATCGAAAAAATACACTTATGCAAATCTAGTTGAACACCAGTATGTAAACAACATCAATTTAACAGCCCAAAGCGCGGTAATTACTGTTAATGATACCAATAACGGCAATATATCGCTCAGAGCCGCAGACATTGTAAAAGCTGTGCGGGATATTTTAATTGGGCAATCCGCATCCTCATCTGTCAGATCTACGGAGAAGGTTTTTTAAAAGTTTCCAAAATTTACTTACACTGTTTCTTTATACCAGTAAAATAAAAGGGAAAGGAGCGGTATAAAGGTTTACAAAAAAGAAAGTTCAAGATAATTCTTGAGGGATATTACATGCCAAAGGAATACCTGAAATTGTAGATGTATTTGAGGATAGAATTATTTTAAGAGTGGGTAAAAGCGAAGAACGTACGATTATGATTAGTTCTATTTCGTCTGTTAATTTTAGAAAACCAATGATGGGGCTTAATGGATTTTTAGAAATTATTTATCCGAGGGTTTCTCCTATTTCAGAGAAAAAAGATCTTTAATCCAGTCGGATCTATTTAAAGCTCCAAATGTTGTTTTGTTTAAGTCAAAACATTATGGAAAATTTTCAGCAATTAAAGAATATCTAGATAAACGGATATCTACTCCACAACCCTTTAACGTTTCTGTATCAAATGCCGACGAACTTTTAAAATATAAGCAACTTCTTAATGCTAACGCAATCATCCTAGAGGAATATGAAGCAAAGAAAAAACAGCTTTTAGGATTATAAAATAAAACCCGTTCCAGTAGGAGCGGGTTTTATAAATACAATAAAGAGTAGTCTGTTTCGAGACTACTCTTTCAAGTTTTATCTTAAATTAAATGTAACAAAACCCGGGCAACTGAACTGTATAGAAACCGGAGATTCAGTATCATCCACAACTTGTTGAGGAGCCTGAAAAACAACGATCCCATCCTTTGAGGAAAGAGAATGCAAAGAGGCATTGTGCAGGTCAGATTCATACCCTAAAAGGTAAGTAAAAAAAATTCATATCTATCATCATAAAGAATTTTTGTAGAAATGTCATGACCTATTCCAATACTAGAAAAAAATGTATACTATTTTACCCTATTTTGTAAAAATTAGAGAAAATAAAAAACCCCCGAAAATTCCATAAATGCGGGATTTTCAGGGGTTTTAGATGGCCCGCCCGGAGGGATTCGAACCCCCGGCCTTCAGAATCGGAATCTGCTGCGATATCCAGCTTCGCCACGGGCGGATATACTCATCTAAACAGCTTTGCTATTATAACACATATTCCAAAATATTTCAATACTTAAGAGAGTTTCGGCACGAGAATGATTGCAAATGAGCTTTCTAACTATTCCAATCAGCACCCCGAAGGCAAGGGAGTGAAAGCCAATCAAATATACATATGGCTTTCCGCTCCTGTTTACAAATCATATTAAATAACAAATATTTCTTAGTCCCCATGTGTTTTTTAAATATATCCACTTTTTACAGCATATCCTTCTTCTTCAAAATTAAGAAGGCAAAGAACATACATACCACGGTAATCAAAATAGTCACGCCAAAATATGGATATGGCAACCCATCAACATTCATCCCATAAAAGCCGGAAATCACTGTAGGAATAGAAATGATCAGTGTCAAGGAAGCAAGTACCTTCATCACCATATTCAAATTATTTGAGATCATAGAGGCAAAGGCATCCATACTGTTTGACAAAATATTTAGCTGTGTGATAGACATATCAATCGCTTGTTTCACCTCAATGAGCACATCCTCTAAAAGGTCCTGATCCTCTTCATAAAGCCGAATGACACGTCCCCGCATAATTTTTTCCATCGTCAGCTCATTTGCTTTCAGTGAGGATGAAAAATATACCAGCGACTTCTGGATGTCCATAAACTGCAGCAGTTCTACATTTCGCATAGATCGGCGAAGTTCCAATTCCAGCTGATCACTAATACGGTAGATCTGTTTAAGATACTGCAAATATTTTGCCGCAATCCGCAGCATTAGATACAGTACAAATCGCGTTTTTAGATTTGTTTGGACACCTTTGACAAGTCCTTCCGAAAATTCTGCCAGCACAGAATTTTCCTCGGAACATATAGTAATGACATTCTTTTCTGTAATGATGACACCCAGCGGTTTTGTACTGTACATCAGACTTTTTCCGGTATTTTCTACCACCGGCAAATCCACAATAATAAGCGTGGCATTCTCTTCCGTGTCTACATGGGAAGATTCTTCCTCATCCAAAGCAGCTCGAAAAAAATCAGGCTCTATTTCAAATTGATCGATCAGCCCAGCAATCTCGTCATCCTCCGGATTAATGCAGCTAATCCAGCAGCCGGGCTCCACTTTGTCAAGGCGTTCCATTTTTCCATCAATGGTCTTATAATAAAACAGCATCGGCTTCTCTCCTCACTGCACGCAACAGCCGCGCGCCCCTTCCCCGGCCCGGAAAGAAGCCTGCCCGCACAAAAAGCTTCCGCGACATCCCATTATCGCCATAGGGATCTCCCGGACTATCCGTTTTGTCGGCAGCCTGAAGCGGCATATTGCAGCTCCCGTATTCGTACATTATCTAAAGGGTCGGGTTTCAAAATATGCCACCTCCTAAAAAATAAATCCTGCCTTGTTATTATAGCACAAAAGCCGGATTTTTCAAGCGTTCTGAAGATATTTGGACAACATTTCAAAAATCCGGGTGATTTTCCTCAAAAACGGCTGGATTTGCGCCAAAACAACGCATAAAAGTCATTCTCAATTTTTAAAAAGCTTTCTGAGAAACGATGTACAACAATAAAGGGAAGATCCCCCTACTGTATGGGGAATCTTCCCAAATCCGATGCAGCCTTTCCAAAAAGCTTGAAAAATTTCTATCATCCTCTTAGACTTTTGGAAAATTATTTTCTCCCGCGTCCAAGAATATCCATAATATTGATGAAATCTCTGTCGTCATCGTCGATAGGCTGGGCTGGCTGCTGGTTAGCAGACGGCTGCTGAGGAGCAGGCTGCTCAGGCTTTTCCTCTTCTTCCGGAATAGATCCATTATGGGTTGGGAAACCCGTCGCAATCACTGTGACGCTCATCTCATCATCCATATTTTCATCGAACGCAACGCCCCAAATGATATTGGCATCTTTATGCACATGCTCCGAGATCATCTCCGAAGCCGCTTCCACTTCCTCCATGCTGATGTCCGAGCAAGCGGTGATGTTGATCAACACGCCCTTTGCACCATCGATAGACGTTTCCAACAGCGGACTGGAGATTGCCGCGTCCGCAGCAAGCTGCGCTTTATCCTTGCCGGAAGCGCGTCCCATACCCATATGGGCGTATCCGGCATCCTTCATGACAGCCGTTACGTCAGCAAAATCAAGGTTGACAATTCCGGGAAGCTGGATTAAGTCAGAGATACTCTGCACGCCCTGGCGCAGCACATCGTCGGCGATACTGAATGCATTCGCCAGCGTAATACGCTGCTCGCTAACCAATTTCAGACGTTCGTTAGGAATTACAACCAAAGAATCCACATGCTCGCGCAAAGCCGCAATTCCCTTTTCGGCCTGTTCCATACGGCGACGTCCTTCAAAAGCAAACGGCTTTGTCACCACGCCAACCGTCAAAATTCCCATATCGCGGGCAATTTCGGCCACAACTGGAGCCGCTCCGGTACCTGTTCCACCGCCCATTCCAGCAGTAATAAACACCATATCACTGCCGCGGATCGCTGCTGTGATTGCCTCGCGGCTCTCATCCGCAGACTTTTGGCCGATCTCCGGCTTCGAACCGGCACCTTTTCCATGAGTAACCTTTTCCCCAATTTGGATTTTCTGGGATGCTTTCGAGCGGTTAAGCGCCTGCTTATCAGTATTTACAGCGATAAATTCCACGCCGTGCACGCCCACCGTCACCATGCGATCCACAGCGTTTCCACCGCCACCGCCAACACCAATAATTTTTATTTGAACATTATTCTCAATGTCGTTTGCAATTTCAAAAGACATAGTAATACGTCCCCCTTCTCTTTTATCTCTCCGTCGTTCCTGTTTTCCTTTTTCTAGGCACACTGAAAGGCCCCAAATGCGGCCCAAAAATACGGTTTTGTCCTCACATATTTATCGTTGTATATTCATAGTATTAATTTATCACTTTTAGGAGTAAATTTCAATAAAATTCTTTACCACTAAAGAAAATTATCAAATTTATCAGTATTCAAACCCTTTAATCTATTACATTTTAATCATATTGTCTTTTTTTCAGAAAAAAATGGAAAAATTTAAAAGAATAGTGGAATCTTTTGCCAAAATTAGGCCGCTGCTTCTTCTGAAGAAGCGCTCTGCTCTGGCTGAGAATCCTCCTGCACGGCGGAATTTTCTTCCTCCGGCAGGGGGCTTTCCTCAGGCTCGTCAAAATAGGCACGATCCTCTTCTTTCGCATTAACAAGATTCAGCACACCGCTTTCCTCGGCCATACTGGGATCACTGAGAACCGTTTTGGCAAAGCGTACTTTAAAATCAATATCTGATGGAAGCCCCAATTCCAGCGTGATACGACCATCATATTCTACAGAAATATCATAAAGATTCGTCAAATCCATTTTAGTAATCGGTGCGATACCATGCTGCGCAAGGGATTTTGCTAACTCTGTGAAAATCTCTTTTTTTTCCTGATCCTCATATTCAATCTGTTTTCCCACCTGGGCGGATTTCAGATTCATCCCTTCTATCAGCGAATACCCTTCCGGCAAGGCATCCACAATCTCAAGTACCTTTCCTTCCGGAGAGACAATGGCGTACTGTCCCTGGTACTCCATAGCGCCAGAAACCTCCGCCTCCTGCACCGTAATCAAAATCTTCGCCGGTAGTCTGCGAGAAACCACTGCGGTACCAATATAAGGCAGATTCTCTTCGATCTTCTGCTCTGCGTACGATGTATCGACCAAAAACAGATTTTCTCCTGTTTGGATTCCACTGGCCTGTATAATCTCTTGTTCCTCATAGCGCGACTGACCCGTCACCTGTATAACATCTATCTGAAACAAAACGGTAACCGATAGTACCACTGCTGCTACAATGGCAATAAAAAACGTCACCAAATAAAACACAAGCAGCATCCTGCGGCGGCGGCGCGCTTTGCGGCTAGCAGCAGCGCGGCGTTTTTCCCGTCCCATTTTGCGGGGAGACGCCTGATCCTGTTTTTTCCTTTTCTTTTCTTTCATCCGAAACCTCCAAGACCGCTCTTTTTCGACATCCGGCACCAAACTGTTTTTCCCTGCAACGGCATATTCTTCCCGTCCGCCCACATAGAAAGACGTGATCTGCTCACAGACTCAGCCTGCCATACGTCCAAGAGGCTGCACAAATCACCCAACAGACATGAAAACCAGCAATCCTTATGTGAGAATGTAGGCAGCCACTCCTTGCCAAAGCTAACTTACCGACGACAGATAGAAGCTCCCGCACCAGCAAGGCTTTCTGTAAAATGCTCGTAGCCGCGGTCTATATGGCGCAGGCCCGAAACCTCTGTCAGTCCTTCTGCTGCAAGACCCGCTATTACAAGCGCTGCGCCGCCGCGCAGATCGGGCGCTTCCACAGGAGCTCCTGAAAGACGTTTCACGCCCTCCACCACTGCCACGCGTCCTTCCACTTTGATGTTCGCGCCCAACCGCAAAAGCTCTCCCGCATGTTTGTAGCGGCTTTCAAAAATATTCTCTACAAACACACTCGTTCCTTCGGCCAGACAAGCCATAGCCATAACCGGAGCCTGGGAATCCGTAGGAAATCCGGGATACGGCATTGTGCGAATTCCTTTTATTGGACGCAGCCGTGGAGGTGCTTTGATCTCCATCCGATTTTCCCAGCAGCGGAGGCGGCATCCCGCTTCTTCAAACACAGGAAGCACCGGGCTCAGATGCAGGGGATTCACTCCTGTCAGCAAAAGCCTGCCGTTTGTGGCGGCAGCAGCAGCCAAAAAGGTGGAAGCCGCGATCCGATCCGGAATTACTCTGTGTTCGCAGCCTCCAAGGGCAGGAACCCCTTCTATAACGATGGTACTCTCGCCGTCTCCCGAAATCTCTGCCCCACACTGACGCAGAAAATCGGCCAAATCGCAGATCTCCGGTTCCCTTGCAGCATTGGAAATCACGGTAGTACCATCGGCACGCGAAGCCGCGATCATCACGTTTTCCGTAGCACCCACACTGGGAAATGACAGCGAGATCCGCGCGCCGTGTAGCCCTTCGGGGGCTGAACAATCGAGACATCCGTGATTTTCACGGATCACCGCACCCATACGCCGCAGTGCTGCCAGATGCAAATCAATAGGCCGCGGCCCCAGCTCGCATCCTCCCGGAAAACTTAGATGCGCGCTGCCGGCGCGGCTGATGATCGCGCCAAGGAATACGATCGACGAGCGCATCTCCCGCATCAGACAATCCGGAATATCATCCCGATCCATCCCAGTAGGATCGACAAAGACACTGCTGCCGCTGCGCTCTACACGACAGCCGAGATGGCGTAGGATCCGCATGGCCGTCTCTACGTCAGAGAGCACGGGACAATTATGTAGCACACATCCCGCGCCGCAAAGCATAGAAGCCGCCAAAATAGGCAGCACGCTGTTTTTGGCTCCATGAACCGCAATCTCTCCCGCCAGTTTGTTAGGACCCTCTATAAAAAGCTTTTCCACCGTCAAACACCCTTTCCCGCCAGGAACCCGTACCGCCTGACAAAACAAGTTTCTGCTTTTCCATAGTATGCAGCGGCAGGATGTTTGTGCTTTTGAGGCAATTTTCAGCCCTTATCCGCGAGAACTTCGTGAATGATCCGATAAATTCTTTCATTTGCATCTAAGATCGCCATTTTTTTCGCATTCTCCGAGAGGGAGCGAATCCGTGTAGGATCGTGGAACAACTCTTCCACTTTCCGGCACAAGGCCTCTCCAGAAAGATCCTTCTCCTCCAGCAAATCTGCGGCGCCGCGGCGCACCATGGCCATCGCGTTGTGATATTGGTGGTTCTCCGCTACGTTCGGCGAGGGGATCAGGATGGAGGCGCGACCCTGGGCTTGCAGCTCGCTGAGGGTAATGGCCCCGGCCCGGCAGATCACTAAATCGGCCGCGGCAAGGCAGTCAGGAATATCTGTAATGTACTCCCGCACGGAAATATTCCGTGCCGCTTTCAAATCGACCCCCTTCTCTTTGAGCAGATCCGGGAACCACTTTCCATACTGTCCATAGCCATGGATATGTTGGTATTTTCCGCTGGCGGCGCTTTTTGCAATTAAATCCGCACAGGCCTCATTGACGGTACGCGCACCGAGGCTGCCGCCAAAAGAAAGGATTAATGGACGGCCGTCAAGCCCCAGCTTTTTGCGGGCTTCTTCACGCCGGGCATAGATCACCTCTTGACGTACCGGATTACCGGTGAGCACACAATGCGCGCTGGGATCCAAATGCTTCTGCGCGTCTTCTACAGCAAGCATCGTGCGGTTTGCGTGCTTCGAGAGCATTTTATTCGTCACACCCGGGAAAGCGTTCTGTTCGTGAATTATCGAAGGAATTCCCAGCCGGATGGCTTCTCGGATTACAGGACCGCTGACGTATCCACCCGTTCCGACACAGATATCTGGAGCAAATTCCCGCAGAATCTTTTTTGCTTGGGCACTGGAGGTAACCACACGCACCACCGTACGGATATTGCGGGCTACATTTTTTACCGTAAGCTTCCTTTGGAATCCCGAAATGGTAATGCTTCGAAAGGGATACCCCGCCGCCGGAACCAGCCGCTCTTCCATCCCACCGGCTGCGCCGACGTAAAGGATCTGTGTATCCGGCTCCTTTTCTTTAAGATAACCGGCAATGGCAAGGGCCGGGTTGATATGCCCGCCAGTGCCTCCGCCTGCAAACAGTACCTTCATCGTATGACCTCCTCACAAGCCTTTATGGCGTCTGCCTAGCCTGCTTTTTCTATCGTCGAATTTCGTGAAATGGATAAAACGACTCCCATCTGGGCCAGCAAAATTACCAAAGACGTACCGCCGTAGCTGAAAAACGGCAGACTGATTCCTGTATTGGGCAGCGTGTTCGTCACAACAGCAATGTTAAGCACCACTTGGATGCCTACCTGCATCGTTAAACCGACACCCAGAAGCATTCCAAATTTATCGCGCGCCCGCAGCGATACCGTTACACCCCGCCACACCAAAAGCGCAAACAGAATGATGATGATGAGTGCGCCGATAAATCCCAATTCTTCACACACAACGGCAAAAATAAAATCGTTCTGCGGCTCGGGAATATACAGGTACTTCTGCCGCGACTGCCCCAGCCCTAAGCCTAAAAGGCCGCCCGAGCCAATAGACATAAGCGACTGGCGCGTCTGCCACGTTTCAGCCTGTATCTCCGGATTAAACGGATCGAGCCAGCCGGCGATGCGATCGTTGGCATAACTCTTCATAAACAGCACCATATACAGCAGTGCCGCCCCAACAAGCACGAATACCGCAATAAACCACCGCATCTTTACCCCGCCGACAAACAGCATCACTCCGGCCAACGCTACGAGGATGACAATAGCGGAATAATGCGGCTCCTGCTGGAGCAGCAGGACCATGCCGCCCAAAATCAGCATATATGGCAAAATCCCATATAGGAACGTATCCATTCTTTTATAGTTCAGCGAGATCAAATGGGAAAAAACAAGGATCAGCGCAAACTTCGCAATTTCGGAAGGCTGGAAATTAAGTGGTCCGATGATAATCCACCGATGAACTTCATTGACGGCAGGAAGCAGCAGCACCACAAACAGCAATAGGTAAGACAAAGCCAAAATGGGTATGGCAAATTTATGCAAATGGTGATAATCAAAATAAGAAACGACAAACATAATTGCAACGCCTATTACAGCCCAAAGAGCCTGCCGTTTGATAAAATAGTAGCTGTCCTCATAGTAGTAATAAGCGTTGGCGTAGCTGGCCGAAAACATCATGACAAGGCCTATCACCAACAGGATGAGCACAAGCAGAAACAGCGGTATA
>CALWIX010000165.1 GCA_944380825.1 uncultured Clostridia bacterium
ATCCTCGGCTGCGGCATGGTACATCCGAAAGTGCTGCTTAACTGCAACATCGATCCGGAAGTATACAGCGGCTTTGCGTTCGGCATGGGGCTCGAGCGTCTTGTTATGCGCCGCTACAATATCGATGATCTGCGTCTGTTCTATGAGAACGACGTCAGGTTCTTAAAACAGTTCTAAAAGGAGGCTGCCAGAATGAATCTTTCTATGAGATGGCTCAAAGAATTTGTTCCGGTCAATATGGAGCCGCGCGCCTTTTCTGAGGCGATTACCATGAGCGGCTCCAAAGTAGAGGGCTGGGAAATTGAGGGGGCCGAAATCGACAAGGTTGTCGTTGGGCAGGTTCTCTCGATTGCGAAACATGAGAATTCGGATCATTTGGTAATTTGTCAGATAGATGTAGGAAACGGTGCCCCGCTGCAGATTGTGACAGGCGCTTCTAACCTGCATGAAGGCGATTATGTTCCTGTGGCGCTCGATGGCTCCACGCTTCCCGGCGACAAGAAGATTAAAAAGGGAAAGCTGCGCGGTGTAGAGAGCAACGGTATGCTCTGCTCCTTAGGAGAGCTGGGATTGACAAAGCACGATTTCCCCTATGCCATTGAAGACGGTATCTTTGTGCTCGGCGATGATTGCGACCGCACCTTAGGCAAGCCTATTTGCGAAGCGATCGGTCTGAACGATACGAATGTAGAGTTCGAAATTACCTCTAACCGTCCGGACTGCTTCTCCGTCATCGGCCTTGCACGCGAGGTGGCCGCAACGTTCTCCTTGCCGCTTTCGCTGCATAAGCCAGTCGTAAACGGCTGCGGCAAAAGCTGTGAAGGCATGCTGGATGTAAAGGTTGAAGAGCCGGAGCTGTGCTACATTTACAGCGCCCGCATCGTGGAGAATGTGCGTGTAAAGCCCTCGCCCCGTTGGATGCGCGAACGTCTGCGCGCTATGGGCGTGCGCCCTATCAACAATATTGTAGATATTACAAACTATGTCATGCTCGAGTACGGCCAGCCTATGCACGCTTTCGATCTGCGCTATATCGGCGGCAGCAAGATTCGCGTGCGTCTGGCGAAAGACGGCGAGACCATCACCACTCTTGACGGCGTGGATCGCACCCTCACCCATAAAGACCTTGTCATCGCTGACGAGAGCAAGCCGGTGGCGATTGCCGGCGTTATGGGCGGCGAATACAGCGGCATTATGGACGACACCACCACGATCGTGTTTGAATCGGCCTGCTTTAACGCGCCCTCAGTGCGTCTTACGGCTCGTTCGCAGGGAATGCGCACCGATGCCTCTTCTCGCTATGAAAAAGGCCTCGATCCGAACAACTGCCTGCCGGCGCTGGAGCGCGCCTGCGAGCTGGTGGAACTTCTTGATGCCGGCGATGTGCTCGACGGCGTGTTGGTGGACGATCATTCCCGCAGGGAACGCCGCCGCATCTTCTTGGATGTAGACTGGATCAACCGTTTCCTGAATCTGAATCTTTCCAAAGATGAAATGCATTCGATTCTGCGCAAGCTTGACTGCGAATTTGACGGCAATGATGTGCTTGTTCCTACCTTCCGCCCGGATCTGGAGCATAAGGCCGATATTGCCGAGGAGATCGCCCGTTTCTACGGATATAATAAGATCCCGGGCGTCTGCCTCACAGGCAGCGCTCAAGGCCGCTATACCGATATTCAGAAGTTTGAGAATACCATCAGCCAGACGATGCTGTCGCTGGGTTTGAGCGAGATTATGACGTATTCCTTCATCAGTCCGAAGTATTACGACAAGATCCGTATGCCGAAAGACGATCCTCGCCGCAAATCCGTCGTCATCTCCAACCCGCTGGGCGAAGATACAAGCGTCATGCGTACCACCGCCCTGCCCTCTATGCTGGAGACTCTGGCACGCAATTACAATAACCGTAATGCTTCGGCGGCGCTGTTTGAAATTGCGTCGGAATACCTGCCCACGGCGGACGACAAGCTCCCCATTGAGCGCAAGATGCTTTTAGGCGGCATGTATGGTGGCGAGGCCGATTTCTTCACCGTCAAGGGTGTGGTAGAGCAGCTTCTCGAAAAATTGTGCGTTACCGATTGGGATATAGAAGCTTCCAGTGCGGAATACAGCTACCATCCCGGACGTTGTGCCGTGTTGACGGTGGGCGGCGAGCGTATTGGCATAGTAGGAGAAGTGCATCCGCAGGTAATTGAGAATTATGGAATTACAGAGCGTGTTTACTGTTTCTCGCTCGATGTATCTTTGCTGTATCGGTACGCCCAGCACGAAAAGACATACAAGCCGCTGCCGAAGTTCCCGGCTGTTTCGCGCGATTTGGCGCTTTTGTGTGACGATTCTATCCCGGTGCTGGCGCTCGAGAAAGCGATCCGGCGCGGAGCAGGGGATCTGCTGGAAGAGATCCGTCTGTTTGACGTGTACCGCGGTTCTCAGATTGAACAGGGCAAAAAGAGTGTGGCATTTAGCATCACACTTCGCTCCTCCAACGGCACTCTTGCTGACGATCAGATCTCTTCCTGTATGAAACATGTCATGAAAGAACTGGAAAAGGACGGCGCTGTTCTGAGAACATGATTTTAAAACTCTTCCATATTTGCACAACTTTTCTAAATTTCCTCTTGTAATTCCTTCAAAAATATTGTATTATGGCAATGTTGGAGGTGTTTCCATGTTTGATAAAACAATGACGTTTTCGTTTCCTACGGATCGGGAAGCTGATATTAAGACGATTATGACCACCGTATACGGTGCTCTCAAGGAAAAAGGATATAATCCGCTTAATTAAATGATGGGATATATTCTTTCGGGGTATCCAACCTATATTACAACATATCGTAACGCGCGCAGTCGTATCTGTAAGATTGATCGGGATGAGTTGCTTCAGGTTTTGGTAAAATCGTATTTGGGCGAGTAAGAAACGTCTAAAGGATGCGTCCGTTTCCCCAAGAGAAAGCGAGATCAAAAAACAAAAACCGGTTTTGGATGAAATGGTCCAAAACCGGTTTTTAGTATTTGTGGAAAAATAAAAAGGAATTTTTCTAAAGCGCTTCGTGCGAAGAGAAAACGTCTTTATTCTGCTGGACATAGACAATTCCAGAAACAATGGTAAAGATAGTGCATATAAGAAGAAAAATCTCGCCAATCCAGTAGAAAAGGGGTGAATCCAGTCCACTGAGAGATTGAATATACTGCAAAAGCATTACCATAAGGATAGCCGTAATCTGGCTTACTGTTTTTGCTTTGCCCCAAATATTAGCCGCAATAACTTTGCCGTTTTCAACAGCCAACAGTCGGATGGAAGTAACCAGAAATTCTCGTGCGATGATAATAAGCACAAACCAGACGTTCGTCAGATTCAGCGCCACAAAACACACAAGCGCTGAGATGACAAGAATTTTATCGGCCAGAGGATCCATCAATTTTCCGAAATTTGTGACTAATCCGTCGCGTCGGGCGATCTTTCCGTCTAAGTGATCGGTGTAAGAAGCGACTGCGAAAAGCAGGAATGCAATCAGGTAATGGTGCATCGAACCCTGCCACAGCAGCGCCGCCACAAAAAACGGCACCAAAACCATCCGGAATACCGTCAGTTTATTTGGAAGGTTCATCCTTTTCTCCTTTCCCAGTCATCCAATCAACTCGCCGGTCAAATCGCAGTCCATGCAGTCTTCGATTTTAACCCGCACAAATTTCCCGAAATACGGCTTAGGTTTTCCGGCAGGAACGGTGAAGAATACCTTCCCGTCCACATCCGGTGCGTCGGCACAGCTGCGTCCAAAGTAACACTCGGCGTACCGGTCGAATCCCTCTGTCAAAACGAGCAGCGTGCGGCCGATCTGGCTTTCGCCGTAATTCTGCATAATTTCCATTTGTTGCTCCATAATGATCTCAGCGCGCCGGCGCTTTGTATCCTCGTCCACCTGATCCGGCAGATCGGCAGCCGGAGTACCCTCCTCACGGGAATAGGCGAAACAGCCAAGTCTCTCAAATTTCACGTCCTGCACAAATTCCGCCAATTCGGTAAAATCCTCTTCCGTTTCTCCGGGGAATCCGGTGATGAGAGTTGTACGCAGCACGATACCTGGTACACGCTCCCGCAGCTTTTTCAGCAGCGCCGTCAGGCTCTGACGATCGCCGCGGCGATTCATAGCCCGCAAAATTTTTCTGCAGGCATGCTGCAGCGGCAGATCCAAATATTTGACGATCTTGCGCTCGGAGGCGATGGTGTCGATAAGCTCGTCGGTGATGCAGTCCGGATAGCAGTAGAGAAGGCGGATCCACGTCACGTTTTCAATGCGGCACAGCCGGCGCAGCAGCTCGGGCAGTTGGAATTTACCATATAAATCCAAGCCGTAACGGCTGGTATCCTGCGCAATGAGGATAAGTTCTTTCGCGCCGTCGGCGGCGAGCTTTTCGGCCTCGGCGACAATATCCTCCATCGGCCGGCTGCGGAATCCGCCGCGAATGAGCGGGATAGCGCAGTAAGAGCAGCGGTTGTCGCAGCCCTCGGCGATTTTCAGATAGGCGAAGTAGCTGGGAGTGGTCAGCACGCGTTCGCCGCAGATGGGCAGACGTTCTTTCGGCGGATACGATTCTACGTGTTCGCCGGCGGCAACACGGGCGATGATGGAGGCGATGTCAGGATTTGCGCCGATTCCCACAACGGCGTCGGCTTCGGGAAGTTCCTTCGCTACCTCCTCGCGGTAACGCTCTGCAAGGCAGCCCGTTACGACAATTTTTTTGATACGGCCTTCTTTTTTCAGCTTTGCCAGTTCGAGAATCTCTTCAATCGATTCTTTTTTCGCATCTTCAATAAAGCCGCAAGTGTTTACAATCGCAACATCAGCCAGCGCCGCATCATCCTGCAGCACAAAGCCAGCCTTTTCCAGCGATGCCATCAGCACCTCGCCGTCCACCTGATTTTTTGCACATCCCAGATTTATCATTCCTACGCTGGTCGCCATATTTTTATTCCTCACAATCAAAATCAGTTGTCATTTCGCGCAGCGCCTTGCGTATGTCCTCGTATCGGTAACCAAGGCGCTGTAAAGCCGCAACCGCTCTGCGCCGTCCCTTTTCATCCTCTAAAGCGCGTGCATATTTCCGCTGCAAAATTTCGCGGATTTTTTCCTCCGGCTCCTCGGCCAGTTCAGAGATAATCTCCTGCGCGATCTCTGGCTCGATACCCTTGCGCCGCAGCTCCAGCCCGGTACGCTGTGCGGAAAAGCCTTTGCGTCCCAGCAGTTCGGCAGCATACCGGCGGGCGTAAGCCTCGTCGTTTATAAGCCCCAGCTGTTCCATCCGCTGGGCAGCCTCACGTCCAGCCTCGATACCTTCCGTGCGGGCAATTTTTTCGGCCAGTTCCTTTTTGGAGTGGTCGCGGTGCTCCAGCAGGTAGAGCGCCTTTTCCCGAGCGCGCCGGCGCTCCGATTCTTGTTTGATGGCCAAAAGCTCGCTATCGTCAATTTCTTGCCCCTCCTTCCAACCAGCTTCCAAAAGCGTGGCCGTGTCGAGGTTCATAGCGAATTCACCGTCGAGAAAAAGGGCCGAAAGCGATTTCCGGCGGGGGTGGATTGCCGTTATGCGCATCAATCGTCCACCGTGATGTCAATATCGACTTTGGGATCGACACGGGGTTTTTCCGGCGCAGAGACGGCGTTTTCAGAAGGAGTGCTTTCCATGACTGCCTCTACCGGCTTTGCAGGGGAAGCATTGGGGGAGATAGCGGTCGTTTTTGTGTACAACGTATTAGCATTCTCCCGAATTTTCATTTCGATTTCAGCGGCAAATTTTTCATCGTCATGCAGTAGCTTTTTCACATTGTCACGGCCCTGTCCGAGACGATTGCCCTGATAAGAGAACCATGCGCCGCTTTTCTGGATAATATCGAGTTTGACGGCAAGATCCAGCAGTTCCCCTTCGTGGGAGATGCCCTTACCGTACATTACGTCGAATTCTACCTCGCGGAACGGGGGAGCCACCTTGTTTTTGACTACCTTAGCGCGGGTGCGGGAGCCGATCTGCTCACCAGAGACCTTGATTGCCTCAGATTTACGGATATCGATACGCACCGAGGCGTAAAATTTCAACGCGCGGCCGCCCGGGGTGACCTCCGGATTGCCGTAGACGACGCCGACTTTTTCACGCAGCTGGTTGATAAATATAGCCACGCAATTCGATTTGGAGATAGCGCCCGCCAGCTTACGCAGAGCCTGTGACATCAGGCGTGCCTGAAGGCCAACATGAGAGTCGCCCATCTCTCCCTCAATTTCCGCGCGAGGGACGAGAGCTGCTACAGAGTCCACAACAATGATGTCGATAGCACCCGAGCGGACAAGCGCCTCGGTAATTTCAAGGGCCTGTTCGCCGGTATCCGGCTGGGAAACAAGCAAAGCGTCCACATCTACACCCAGAGCATGGGCATAAACGGGATCGAGCGCGTGTTCCACATCAATAAACGCCGCATAGCCGCCCGCCTTTTGTGCCTGAGCGATGCAGTGCAGGGCCAGCGTTGTTTTACCGGAGGATTCGGGACCGTAGATCTCTACAATGCGTCCTCGCGGAAGTCCGCCGATTCCAAGAGCCAGATCCAGTGCGATAGAGCCTGTAGGGATCGCGTCCACATGCAAAGCCTCTGTTTGTCCCAGACGCATCACCGCGCCTTTTCCGAATTGTTTTTCTATTTGCGCAAGAGCGGTATCAAGCGCTTTTGCCTTATCCACTGCCATAAAAAACCTCCTCCTAGACTGGGTCTAATTACCGGGCAGAGCCCGTATCTCCCGCCAGCGCGGCGGATATTCTTCAAAAATGGAAACGATGTACCCGTAGCTCCCTATAAAGAATGTCTATCCTCCCAAGAAAGGGAAATGCCGGTACACATAAAAATATAGCTTTGTGCCCTATTATACCTTATTTTCGAAATAAAAACAATACATTTTCGGAAATTTAACAAACATATGTTTGAAAATTTAACCAAACAAAAAGCCTGCGTTTAAGCAGGCTTGAAAGTTTGTCGTTACAGTGTTTCGCCGCTGCCGCGCAAAATGACTTTGCCAGTGCATTCCATCACCGGTTCTTCGCGGATAATTTCTCCCACACTATCCGCCGTGATAACACCCGATCGAGGATTCTTTACCGAGAGGATGTTCCCCAAAATGTCTGCCTGTACGTCGGAGTATTCAAACGCGAGGTCTGTGCCTTCCATAGTACAGTTGATGAGCTTGAGGTTTTTGCAGTAGCAAAACGGCTGTGTTCCAGAGATTTTGCATCCAATAAGTGTTAGCCCATCGGAGAACCATCCCAGATATTCCCCTCGCACCACAGAATTTTCCACGGTAGCGTTTTTGCTGTGCCAGAAAGCATCTTTCGTATCCAGCACAGAATTTTTGATATGTACGTTTTCTGTGTACTGAAAGGAATATTTACCTTTCATACGCAGGTTATCTGCCGTAAGATCGCGGCATTCCAACAAAAAATATTCTGCTTCCATAGTGCAGTCCGAAATCTGCACGCCGCTGCATTTCCAGCCGAACTCTGGGGAGTGAACCGTGCAGCCGCTGAGCTTAATGTTCTGACACTCCCGCAAGCACTTGATGCCATCGAGCACGCAGTTTTCGATCTTTCCTTCACTGGAATACCACAGGGCCGCCCGCGTCTTTTCGTCCATAGCCGCGTGCAGCAAGCGAAAATCATGCGCATGCCAAAGAGGATACCGCAGAGAAAAACTGCAGTTTTGTACTGTAATATCGCGGCATTCTTTAAGTGCGGATTCGCCGTCGGCAGGACCTGCAAAAATACAACCGTCTACATCGGTGTGCTGTAAGTGGTACAGCGCCCGTTCTTCATCGAATGTTTGATTTTGGATTTGTGTTCTCATGTTCCTAACTTCCTTCCGAAAACTACTGGTTTCATCGCCGCTTGCATCGCTATTCGTCCCCAAGCTAAACGCTGTATTCTTTCAAAATGACAGACGCATGACCAGAAAGGTACTTTGCTCTTATTATATTCCTCAATAGAACTTTTTGCTAGTAGGATCCGGAAAAATATTGTCTATCTACCGAAAAGAAAAATAGAAAAATTTCCAAAAATGTGGTAACATGAATCAACAGTTAAAAATGGTTAGCCTTAGGAAAGAGGGAATTTTAATGAAGAAAAACCGAAAGCTTATGTGGCTTCCTCTTTGTGTGGCTGTTATTTTATCTCTTGCGTGTTGTTCCGTGCAAGAAGGAGAAAGCTTTTCAAGCGTCTTAAATCAAAGCACAATAAGTTTGGAACCGCAGTCCTCCGCATCCGCGGTAGAGTTTTCACAGCCACAATCCACCGACGGTGAAGAAGATTCTTCTGTGGCTTCACGGCAGGAGCACTCTGTGTATGGAACGGTAGAGGACGCAACGATGGATACGCTCGTTTTAGCTGCACAGGACGGCAACTGCTATCGATTTGAGGGAACGCAGGGAAAAGTGGACGCCGGCGAAGCGGGGCTGCTTATCGGCAGTGCAGCGACGGTCTATTATTACGGGCAGCTGGATCCGTCGGCGTCGTTTCAATCGGTAGAGATCCATTCTATCACGGTAGAGGAAGCAGACGAGCCGGAAGAGCCTTTGGAATTGGATCGGGCGCAGTCTATGTTAGAAGAGATGACGCTGGAGGAAAAGGTAGGACAGATGTTCCTTGCAAGATGTCCCCAGGAAAAGGCGGCCGAGAAAGCTGCCCAGTATCATCTGGGCGGATATCTCCTATTTGGGCGCGATTTTGAGAATAAGACGAAGGATCAGGTGATCGAAACAATTATGAGTTATCAGGCAGCGTCTGAAATTCCCCTGTTCATTGGTGTGGACGAAGAAGGCGGAACGGTCAACCGCGTAAGCCGCAACTCTCAACTGCGCGCCGACCCGTTTCAATCGCCCCAAAGCCTTTACCAAGAAGGCGGCTTGGAGCGCATCGAACAAGATGCGGCAGAGAAATCGCAGCTTTTGAAGGCGATGGGAATCAATGTCAATTTTGCCCCCGTCTGCGATGTTTCTGAAAATCCGCAGGATTTTATTTACGATCGCTCCTTTGGAAAAGACGCCCAGCAAACCGCCGAATATGCGCGCACCGTAGTGTCCGCTACAAAAGAGAATGGGATAGGAAGCGTTTTGAAACATTTTCCGGGTTATGGAAGCAACGCCGATACACACACTGGCATCGCTTACGATAACCGAGACTATTCCGTGTTTACTTCCTCCGATTTTCTGCCGTTTAAGGCGGGGATCGAGGCGGGAGCGGAATTTGTGCTGGTTTCTCACAATATTGTAAATT
>CALWIX010000166.1 GCA_944380825.1 uncultured Clostridia bacterium
CCCCTACAAGGGGCCTGCGCGGCCCCTTGATCCCGCGCCGGGCCGAGGGCCCGGACCCATCGCTTTTCCGGCGGCCGCCGGAAAAGGAAAGTTTCAGGTATGTTATTTTTTCAGAGAGTTTTGGATAAGTAAAGAAGAAGGGCTCCGTCCCACAAACTCCCCACGCCGGTGGCGGCGTGATAACGGCGAGTTTGTAAGGGGACAGAGCCCTTTTTTATTTTCATTTGCCGCCCGGATGCTCTAGGATCTGCACACTTCACTTGCTCCCGCGGCCAGAGTACTTGCATAAAACAGCGTTTTGGTGAGAAGAGTTTATCCTGCAACCGCGAGAGATACAGCACCCATAGTAAAATCTGCGCGTCTAGCTGCGCAACGCTGCATTTGTGTCCTCGGTCTGGGCATGGTTTCGAAAAGAAGAGAGGGAGCGCTGCGAGAAAAAGGATTGCAGACTTGTATCGACAAAGCTCTGTTCACCGCAAGACCAATCGCCGGTGGAGAGAGCTTTTTCGATCGCATCCTTCATGGTGGGATCTTCCGTGCGTTCCCAAAGAGAGATAAGCTGCGGCACGGCAGCCGCCGGCATATTCACACGCATATCTTCCAGATCCAGCGTTTCCAGCGTGCCGGATTCCCAGCGGCTGATATTGTAACCCACAATCCAAGCGTCACAGTTGCACCAGCACAGAAGCAGAAAAGAAACGATAACCGTTGCCGAAAGGATCTTTGCCGTTTGTATACGGCGAAATGCACAAATAAGCAGTACCACAAACACAATCGCCAAAGTTACCATAAACCAGCTGGTGTAAAGACGCAGCTGCGTAAGTCCAAAGCGGCTGATATACATTGCCATCTTTCCCAGCGCGCTGGCAATCAGAAGCAGCGTTTCGGCGCAGAGAAAAATATGCAAAACTTTTAGGAAAGGATGCTCTTTTCCGTCGCGGCGCTGGGAAAGCCCCCTTGAGCAAATCAGCAGGAATAGGTTAAATGCCGAAACGAAACACAGCTCAAAAAATCCCCGCCTTGCATATGCAGAGTACGAGCCGCCTTCCGGTGAATCATGCCAAAGCGCCTGCGCCAAGCTTTGCGCCTGCGCTGCAAAAAACATAACGTATACAAAAATAACAACCGCCAGCATCGTTCCCATAACAGAAACGGGCAGAAACCGCCATTTTTCGGCGCGCAGGGAAAGCTGCTGTGCACTAGGCTCCTGCGTTTTGCGCCGGTAAATATTGCCGTATGCAAGCCCGAACAGCCAGCATCCCATCACAAGCGCCACCGGAATGTTCCAAAACAAATCCCCCAAATAGCGCCATAAATTGGCGGAAAGATTCTGCGCCATGCGCTCAAAGGTTCCGTCGGCGCTGATAAGGCAGGGTAGGATAATCCCCAAAACGGGAATAGAAATAGCAATCCCGCCGATAATCCCGAATACGCCGCGTCCTTTCTGTGTGCGGCGCAGTCCTATGCCGGCAAGCCGAAACCCGCATCCAAAATTCCCGAACGGAACGCGGAAGATCTGCCGCAATATATCCGACACAATCCAGCCGTCCATCCTCCCGCCGATGCGCGTCTTTGTACACACGGCGATCCAATAAACGCCGCTGGCCAGAAGAAACCAAAAATTAAAAAATTTGAGCAGCAAGCCGCCGCTGTACGCCGAAAAAGACAGAGAAGAAAGAAGAAAAACACCCAGCCAAAGAAAACTTTCTTTTGAAAGCACCAGCTTTTTGGCGCGAAAATAACACAGTGCAAAAAGGCAGAAAGATAATGAAAAAATGGTGATCCCCACACCGAAATAAACGGAAAAACTTTTCACAAAAATCCATCCGCATACAAACGCAAGCCCGGCAAATCCCAGATCAAGCCAAGAAAACGGCAGGCTTTCTTCTTTTTTGCCCTCAAAATTGGGCGCGCCGGCGGTTGGGGAGAGCATAAGTCCTCCCTTTTCATTTGATTGATTCATTTTACAGCTCCTTTCAGTCCTCCCGATATTCCAGAAGGTCGGCGGGCTGGCAGTCCAGCTCGCGGCAGATTGCTTCTAACGTGGTAAAACGGATCGCCTTGGCCTTATTATTTTTAAGGATCGACAGGTTTGCCGGGGTAATACCGATTTTCTCCGCCAGTTCCCCGGAAGAAATTTTCCGTTTTGCCATCATGACGTCCAAATTCACAATAATTGCCATAGCGGCCCCCTATATGGTAAAATCGTTTTCATTTTTGATTTCGAGCGCCTGTTCAAACACGTTTTTAATCACGCGCAGAATCAGCCCAAAAAACGCGCATGCTATGGCGACAATCCAGAACGAGCTGTAATAAAAGCTCGAAACAAGCGCTACCACGCCGGCGGCAATGCAGCACCAAGAGATCACGCGCAGCATTAAGATGTTCTGCTGCGCAAACACGACGCTTTTGCGAAGATTCATCAGCAGCTTATGCAAACACAAAAGCAGAGCAGCCGCAGGAACGGCGATGGTGTAAATAGTCGCGCGCAGATATCCGTAGATTGCCCGCATGCTTTCCGAGTCCCCGAAAAACCAAACGATCACCTCCGGCGCGAAGATCACCGCCGCAGCCAGCAGCAAAAAAAATAGTCTTGTGCAGAAAATCGAAAGCATGAGTGATTTTGATTTGTTCCACATAAAAAGCAAGCCCTCCCTTTTTTTCTTTTCTTGGGGCTTATTATAGCACAAGTAAATTTGTTTTTCAATACTTTTTTATTGTTTTTCGATATATATTTTTTGTTTTTCATAAGCTTTGGTTAAAAAATGTATTCATGTTGTTTTCTGGCAATCCGCATCTTACAGCAGTAACGCACAGAATTCCAATGGCGCCCTCCGGTGCGCCTGCCGGCAGGTATGCTGTCTTAGCGCAAGGGAATGGGTGCGGGGGAGGTTTTGCGGAGAACAGAAACACAGCGTCAGTTGTGTTCTAAAGCAGGGGAGGGGACCATATAATGAGGGTATGGAAGGGGGAATCCGAAAATGGAGAGGAAAAGGAATGTCTTCGACGGCGCAGCAGAAGTGACAGGAGAAAGAATAGCTGCCTATCTGCGGGCGCTGCCGCAGGCTCTTAAAAGCCAAATCCAAGAAATTCGTCTGCGGGCGGACAGGCCCGTATGCCTGAGCACCGGTGCGGGCGTGTTATTTCTTCAAAAGGAAGGAAATCCCGGTCATACGGCAGGGCCGGGAAGTGTGATCGTATTCCGGGAAGAGATCGAAGAAATTTTCAAACGCATCTGCCGCTGTTCCGTCTACAGCCATCAAAATGAAATCAAAAACGGCTATGTCACCATACTCGGCGGCCATAGAGTAGGTATCTGCGGAACAATGGTCTACTCCGGCGGCGAAGTGACGGGAATCCGCGAAATTTCCTCTCTAAACATCCGCATAGCGCGGGAGATCAAAGGCTGTGCCGACGGACTCATCCGCCAAATCGGAGAAGAGCTGACCGGCGGTCTGCTCATAGCGGGTCCGCCTTCCTGCGGAAAAACGACGCTTCTGCGGGATCTGGCCCGCCAGCTTTCCGAAGGCATCTGCGGAGAGGCCCGCAAAGTGGTCGTCATCGACGAGAGAGGCGAGATCGGCGCGTCGTACGCAGGCACCGCGCAAAACGATCTGGGCCCTTGCTGCGACGTTTTAGACGGCTGCGCCAAAGGGGACGGCATTTTGCAGGCAGTGCGGTCGCTTTCTCCCGATTTCATCATTTGCGACGAACTGGGCGGCGAACGGGATGCCCAGTCGGTAACCGAAGGACTCAACGCGGGAGCGGCGGTGGTAGCCACCATTCACGCCGGAAACCCCAGAGAATTTCTGTCGCGCCGGCAGGCATGCAGCCTGTTAGAAACGGGTGCGTTTCGTACGGTAGTTTTCATGCAGGGCCGCTCCGGCCCGGGAAAAATCCGCGAAATCTGGAAAGCGGGTGATTTGCTTGCTCAAATGGGTGGGGGCGCTTCTCCTATTGGGGGCGTGTGCGGCGGCGGGGTTTGCTCAATCGCATAAGCTTTCGGATCGGGTCAAAAAGCTGGAATCGTTTCTGAAGTTTATCAGCAACGCGAAATCGGAAATCCGATACACGGCTGCTCCGGTGGAGCGGATTCTCGCGCGGCAGGGACGAGACCTCGATTTTCAGCCAGCCTGCCTGCGATCGCTCGAGGGCGGAAGCGATTTTTACAAGGCATGGGAAACGTGTGCGGGAGTGGGTTGGAACAAAAAAGACGCGGCGCTGCTTCAAGAATTCGGACGCGGCCTAGGCGCTACCGACGTAGAAGGGCAGTTGGCGCACTGCGACTTATATCTGCGCCTTACGGAAGAGCGTTTAGACGAAGCCCAGCGTGATCGCGACGCCAAATCCAAGTTGTACGCAACGCTAGGCGTCTCGGGAGGAATCGCGGCGGTCCTCCTGCTAATATAGCCGCGTTCGTTTTCAAACAATGCACAGGGGAGTGAAAAACGCATGGATGTGGATTTGATTTTTCGGATTGCTGCGATTGGGATCATTGTGGCGGTGCTCAACCAGCTGTTGATCCGGTCCGGTCGGGAGGAGCAGGCGTTGATGACGACGCTGGCGGGGCTTATTGTTGTGCTGATGATGGTCATTCAGCAGATCGACGCCTTGTTCCAGTCCATCAAGTCTGTGTTTGGATTATGAGCCTCGCGGCGGCCATAGGGATCGGAGTCATAGCGGCGATCCTCGCGTCCATGCTGCGGCGCTACCATTCGGAATACGCCTCGGTGCTGGCCATAGCGGCCGGGGCCATTATTATGCTGGGGATTCTCTCGGGAATTACGCCGGCGGCGGAGCGGCTGCGCTCCCTATTAGAGAGCGTGGGACTCGGCAGCGAATATGTGGGCATCCTGCTCAAATCGCTGGGGATCTGCTTTCTGGCTCAATTTGCCGCCGATGCCTGCCGCGACGCGGGCGAGAGCGCGCTGGCCTCCCGGGTAGAGCTAGTCGGAAAGACGGCGGTCGTGGTGCTGTCGCTCCCGCTGTTTGAAGAGATCGGTTCCGTAGCGCTGAGCCTTCTGGGGAGGGGAAGCGGATGAAACGGGTGCTTTTTGTCTTGCTGCTTGTTTTATTTCTTCCCTGCCTGCCTGTGTATGCCGACACAGAGGATATTCCCCAAAGTTCCCCTACGGCCGAAGACTACTACGCCAGCCAGTTGGAAGAAAGCGGCGCCGCACAGCTGCCGTACTCCCTGCCCGAACAGGCGCGCGAATCGCTCGGCGCCTTAGGCGCGTCCGATGCCGACTGGCGCAGCATCCAAAACGTCACGCCCCAAGGCGTATTTTCCGAAATAGCGTCCCTATTCGGCCAGAAGAGCCGCGCTCCGCTGCAAGCGGCCGTTTCGGTTCTGGCGGTGGTGCTGCTGTGCGCGTTCATTGACGGAATGAGGCTTTCTTTTGCAGACAAGCCGTTGGGCGGGGCGGTAAGCCTTGTCGCCGTTTTATTTCTGAGCCTGACGGTCATCCGTCCCGTTTCACAGTGTATCGCGTCGGCGGCCGAGGTGGTGGAAGGCGCGGCGGGATTTTTGCTGGCGTGCGTACCTGTGCTGACAGGAATTTTGCTGGCGGGGGGCCAAGCTGTCTCGGCCGGAACGTATAACATTCTGGTAGTAGGGGCAGGAAATGTGATCTCCCTGTTTGCGGCAGGATTTTTCGTGCCGCTTTTAAATATCTTTCTGGCGCTGTCTATCGCGTCTTCGCTTTCGCCGGGGCTGAACCTGTCGGGAATATGCGGCTGGTTTGCCAAAATCGTGCAGTGGGGGCTGGGGCTGAGCATGACGGTGTTCACCAGCCTGCTCACCGTACAGAGCGCCGTAGCCGCCTCGGCGGACGGCACGGCGGCGAAAGCGGCAAAATTTTTGCTGGGAAGCTTCGTGCCGGTAGTAGGCGGCGCGCTGAGCGATGCGTTTACTACGGTACAAGGCAGCGTACAGCTGCTCAAATCGGGAGTAGGCGCTTTCGGGCTGCTGGGAACGATCTTTATTTTTCTGCCGGCGGTGGCCGAGTGCGCGCTGTGGATGCTTACGCTGAACTTGTGCGCAGGGATCGCAGCCATTTTCAATTTAAAGGAGATCGTCGGGCTGCTGTCGGCGGTAGCCAAAGCGGCGGGGCTGGCGCTGGCCATCGTGCTGTGCAGCATGGCAGTCATTCTGATCTCCATGGCGCTGATGCTGGCGATAGGAGGCGGCGGATGATGGAAGCGGTACAAGACTGGGCGGCGGCGCTGTGTTTAACGGCGCTGTCGGCAGCGCTGCTGGAGCGCCTTTCCCCGGGTGGATCGATGGAGAAGATTTTCCGGTTTGTGCTGGGAGCGTTTGTGCTGTGCGGCCTTGTCGCGCCGCTAGGCGAATTCTTGCCGGCGGCGGCCGAGAGCATTCCGGCGTGGTCGGCGCAGGGAGAGGCCGGCAGCTTTGAGCAGTCGGTGGATACTCAAATCTTGCAGGCGGCTAAGTCGAATCTGCGCCAAGTAATCGCCGGAGAAATCTACCAGATGGGGTATACGTGTGATGAAAT
>CALWIX010000167.1 GCA_944380825.1 uncultured Clostridia bacterium
AACGAATGCGATAGTCACCCTCCACCTCATCAAGACGGCGCAGCAGCTGGGCAAAGCTGATGGGATCTTCCAACCCTTTCCCATAGGAATTGACATTCTGTCCCAAAAGGGTAATATCCTTATACCCTTCGGCCACAAGCGCTTGGAATTCCTCCAAAACGGCTTGCGGGCTGCGGCTGCGTTCGCGGCCGCGTACATAAGGCACGATGCAATAGGAACAAAAATTATCGCAGCCATACATAACGGTCAGCCATGCTTTAAAACGGCTGTCACGGCGCACCGGCAATCCCTCCGGAATAACCGGCGTCTCCCCGCCTCGGGCAAACACACGTTTTCCGTCTGTGACCGTGCGATACAGCAATTCCGGAAATCTATGGATCATGTGAGTACCAAACACCAGATTGACAAAAGGAAAGCTTTTGCGGATCCGTTCGGCGGCATGCTCTTGTTCCATCATACAGCCGCACACAGCGACAATCTGTGAAGGGTGTCTCCGTTTACTGTTCTTGAGCGCTCCCACATTTCCAAACACGCGATCCTCTGCATGCTCGCGCACGGCACAGGTATTAAAGAGAATAAAGTCGGCTTCTTCCTCATTCTCAGTAAATCCAAACCCCATTTGGGCAAGAAGTCCCTTTATTTTTTCACTGTCGGCTACATTTTGCTGACAGCCATACGTCCGGATATAGGCAAGCGGAATCTGTCCCATTGCCCGGATTTCCATTATTTTCGATACCTCCGCGGCGTATTCCTCCTGGGAACGTTCTTCCACCGCAGTCAGGAGATCTTTCTCCAAACGTGTCAACCTCCTTAAATACGGTTGATTTTCTTAAGGCAGCTTCTGCGCTGCCTTGTGCCATTATAGCACATTTTCTCCCTACCATCAAGCCCTTTTCGGGGCATGATCCATACAGCACAAGGGAGGTATTCCGGCAGAGTTCACACACCGCTGCGCCTGTGCAGAACCACACGTAACAGTGTCATTGTCGCTGCACTTTTAGGGTTCTAAAATGGATACTCTGATGTGTGAGGGAGAAACATGTTTTATCTTTCACTAAAAATACTTTCAGATAAGTCCGTGTGAGTCGCCGCGAAATTTTATTCTGGATCTTTTCTGCACTTAGTAAGCAGTGGTAAGACAGTTTCTTCTATCCACAGCACGAGCAGATGGATGCTTCTTCTCTGTACTCCGTCATCCTATTAGCCTTCTGGAGCCTTATAGAGAAGAGGAGCCAGCTTCCAGCATTTGACACGGCGGTAGAGGCGTTTGCTGGTATGGCGATTGACCGTAAGCAGCCGATCATAACCTCCCTCCCGAAGATAGGAACGGATATCAGAGATACTTTCACCTTCTCGCAATAGAATATCGACGCATTCTAAAATAACAGAGGGGATTTTTTCATATTCAAACAACCCTATAAGTTCCTTATCTTTTGGAAAACAAGCCTTTACCTTTGTCTCAATTCGACGCATGGAATCGACATATTGAAAAATTTCTCTTCCAAAATTGACTGATTTACCCCTTTTCATTTCAAGTTCCGGATACCTGTGCATTACTGTCGGCGACTGTGTCGGGGCTTTGGCCGCAAGAAGACAGCGAAATACAAATTCCTCCGAATATCCTACAGCGTTTGTTACCTCAAACAGAATATGATTTTCTAACAAAAGGCTGCGGCGGAACAGCAGGGCTGAAATATCCATCTGAAGTTTCCCCTCGAGCACATTCTTGAGAAGCTCTGAGCCAGCTATACGCGGCGGCGCAAGAATGTTAATGGCTCGCCTGCTTGCAAGTTTCGACTCTGCCTCGTTGGCGCTGCCATAGATAAGATCCGCTTCCATCCTGCGGGCTGTTTCTAAATAACTGCGCATGAAATCTCGATACAAGCGGCGCGCAAAAATAAAGGATACATACTCCCCGGCTGCTTTTTTCAGCCCCGTATTAAGCGCCGCGGGAACTGTTCCTGGTCCGTTTTGTATCACACAGCCACGGATCTCCTGACCTTTCACAAATTGCACCGATTCCCATACCGTATGGTCACTTGATCCCATATCTACAATAATGATCTCTTTTTCCAATCCTTCCGTCTGCGACTGCAAAAACCGCAAAATTCCCGGCAGTTCCTGTTGTGCGTTCTTTACAGGAAGTATGATAGAAAGTTCCGGCGCCAGCATGAATCAATCCCTCCGTTGCGAAGATGAATACTGAAGTTTGGGCGGCTTCATTTCTTTCCTATTCTAGTATAGCACAATCGAACGTAGAGAAAAGAGACAAAATTACCAGAACAAAAAATTTTTTAAAAAAAGCTTTTGTAGAAATTTTTTTATTTTTATTTCTTCCATTTTTTGCACATACTAAAATAAAGAAAAATTTTTTAGCAGCTTGAACATTTCATACAAAATATTTTTGCTAAAAATTCGGGAAAAAAGGCTTTTGAAATTTCTTTAAATTTTTTGTATAATAATAGTGATGATAATAATGGAATTGCCCGCAGCGCCGAAACTGCAGAAAAAGGAGGAACCATGCTTTACGAAAATGATTATGTGAATTACAGCACGAACGGAATCTGTAAAATCGAAGAAATCCGCTCTATGAAATTTGGCGGCAGCCCGTTTGAAAGCAAATATTATATTCTCAGGCCGTTGGATCAAAGTAATGGAACGATTTTTGTCCCAGCGGATAATCAGAAGCTGGTAGACTGCATGAGGCCGATTCTCTCTCCTTCGGAAATTGATGCAATTATTGCAAGCGTCAAAAATCAATGCCCGTCTTGGATTGAAGACAGAAAACAGCGCAAAGCCGTCTTTCAAGAAATCCTCTCTAAGCGAGACGAACGAGAATTATTGCTTCTGGTGATTTGCTTGCACGCCAGAGAGGCGGAGTGTGAAAAGGGACTTTCTGCCTCTGACGCGGCCACCCTGAAAAAGGCTATGGCTGTAATCGATCAGGAATTTTCTTTCTCTCTGAAAATCAGTCGGCAAGAGATCCGAAGTTATCTGCGTGAAAAACTAGGTCTTTCGCAACAACAAGCTCCTTGTGCTGCGGCTGTAAATTTATAAATGCGGGATGCTCCTATAAAAAACCCTGGCGGAAAATATTTCCGCCAGGGTTTTTTATATCCTTTTTCAGGCACCACTTTTACAATTCCACACGGGTTCCTCCCGCAGCGCGTACCGAAAGCACATAACAGCATCCTGCGCCAAACACGGATTCCATCTGGCAGCGGTACTCCTCAAGCAGATCAAACGGAACATACGCCTGTATTGTTCCGGCAAAGCCTCCTCCATGCACACGCCATGCACCGCGACCCGTGAGAATCTTTTCCGATAGAGCGAGAGCAATCGTCAGCCCTTGTTCCTGAGGATTGTGCGGCGAATAGACGTTTTGCAGATATTCTAGGGATGAGCGCCCCGATTCCAACACAAGCTGCAAAAACCTTTCAAAATTTCCTTGTTTAAGTGCGTCTTTTTGCATAGCCGCACGTTCATTCTCTTCAAAGAAATGGATCGCGCGCAGCACCGCTCGATCGCCGCATGCTTTGCGTGCTGCCGGAATATTTTTTTCAAATACAGCCGGATCCACTTCGCGCAGCGCCTCTTTGCCAAACAGCGCCGCTACAGCTTTCATCTCTGCCGGAACAGCCGCATAGTCCGAGGTAAGATCGGCGTGGCTTCCTCCCGTATCGACCACACACAGCGCGTATCCCCGCGCGGCTATATCGAAATCAATCTTCTCAATGACGGGATCTTGAGGGTCTTTAAAATCGATGGCGGTGAATCCCCCCACCGAACTCGCCGTTTGATCCAGAAGGCCGGAAGGTTTTCCAAAATACACATTCTCTGCATATTGTGCCATCTGAGCAGCTGTTACCGGATCGATTTTTCCTTCGTTGAACAAATGGCTGATAATTGTGACAATCAAAATCTCAAACGCTGCCGAGCTCGACAGACCGGATCCCTTAAGGACCTGTGAGATGGTATAAGCATCAAAGCCTTCTACACGGTAGCCGAGTTCTCGTGCGCGAGCACAGATTCCTCGCAGTAATGACGCAGAGTGTTCCGTCTCTTCCTTGTGAATGGAGAGATCCGCCAGATCCGTCACATCCATATTGGGATATTCCTTCGATTTAAGACGCACCACGTTCTCCCCATTGGGTGCGGCGGCGGCTACTATATCCAAGTTCACCGCTGCCGCTACAACGCGGCCATGGTTGTGGTCGGTGTGGTTGCCGCCTATTTCTGATCTTCCCGGTGCGCTGCAGAAGACGAGATCTCTTTGCCCGAAATGCTGCATAAATCCGCGTGCAAGCTCTTCATACCGCGTACGTTGCCGCTCTACATTCTCCTGATACAGCTCTTGCAATTTTACCTTCATTTTTGTTTCTCCTTTCTGCCCCATCCGATACTGCACAATTTTACGACGCTGACATACCCTTTCACCGTATCTCTACTGCGGTGCAGGCAAGTTCTATTAACTCCATCAACTTTCGTTCCAACACAGCCAAAGCCAAAAACGCAGAAATCCTGCATAGTCTGCATTCGCATTCCGTCCGGTACGTTTCGTCTGCTCCGGCACAGCTTTTTAAAATATTATAGCATGAATTAAAATGCTTCTCTATGTAAAATCGTCTCATTTCCATGCAAAAAGTTTTCATTTGAAATCTTCTCCGTAAGATTTGCTTAAGATTTCCGTCTTGCTTTTTGACAAAAAGACGCGGTATACTGTAAAAAAGTTTTTCGGGAAAGGGAGTTCTTATGGAGAAACAGAAAATCCTTGTGGTGGACGACGACCGGGAGATCGTACGTGCCATCGCTATCAACTTAGAACGTGAAGGCTTTCAAGTATTGTGCGCTTATGATGGCCTGCAAGCTTTGGAGGCCGCTGTGAGCAGCGATATCCAGCTTATTATCATGGACGTGATGATGCCGAAAATGGATGGTCTCTCCGCCGTGATGAAAATCCGTGAAAAGCGCAATATTCCCATTATTGTGCTCTCTGCCAAATCGGAGGACAGTGATAAAATTCTCGGTCTGTCTATGGGGGCAGATGACTATGTGACAAAACCATTTAACCCAATGGAACTTGTCGCCCGGGCGAAATCACAGATCCGCCGTTACACAAGTCTCGGCGATATTCATACCGAGCCCGGAGTCAACGTGATTCATAACGGGCGCCTTGCCTTTTATCCGGACGACCATGTCCTCACCGCCGATGGTGAAACGGTCCGTCTGACCGCCACCGAAACGAAAATCGTTGAACTTCTTATGCGCAACGCCGGACGGATTTTTCCGGCCGAAGAGATTTACCGCCGCGTTTGGAACGAGCCCGCCTTTTCGGTGGAAAACACTGTGATGGTACACATCCGGCGTATTCGCGAAAAAATTGAGCTCAATCCCAAAGAGCCGGAGTATTTAAAGGTGGTGTGGGGAATTGGCTATAAAATGGAAAAACACTAAAAGCCATCCTGTAAGAGCTTTTTTAAGTTTCTTTTTTGGATGGACCGCTTTACTGACATTTATTATTGCCAGCATTTATATGCAATTTCCAAACTCCGATGCAGGACAAAAACTGCTCTGCCTTTCGGATGGGATGTATACAGACTCAGAGCCATTCATTCAACGTATGGCACAAGATTTTATGGCGATTTTGGAGCATACCTGCAATGCATCGGAAAGTACGATTTCTTCAGCAAATCTACAGACCAACTCTCTGTATGACTCTTATAATATGGCTTTCACCGTTACTTTTTACGACCCAGGGTTACTTTCCTACATTCAAGCAGAGAGCGACAACATCATTTACTATGCTGAAAATAAAAAAACCGGCAAAACGTATACAAACGCTTCCGAAAGTCAGATGGAAACTTTAACGGGACAGCTGCGGCCCGCCGGCTTTGGTTACCGCTTGCACTGGGACGGTGAGACGCTAAATATCGATAAAGAAGGCTATCCTGCCAGTAGCAGCGCTCGTTTTTACCAGCTTTCGTTTCCCTCTCCGGATATTTTGCACTCCTTCTTCCCCGATGCGTCTGACGTGCAGATCTGGATGGCTGCCGCCGAGCAGCCTGTTTTCACTCCCCATTTTTACAGCGATCAACAGGCCTACTACCAATCGATTTACTTTACCTTTTTACAATTTCAGTCTATTGTTGTAATTTTTCAGATAGCTATTTTTCTTTTATCTACGGCGCTGCTTCTTTTTCCCTACTGTTTCTTTCGTCGAAGCGCAAGGAAGGCGGCATGCGGCAAAATTGCCGGGGCGTTGGGAAAAACTTGGATAGAAATAAAGCTTTTGGCGTTCGGCCTGTTTCTCTTTTTTGCGATACTATCGCTTACAAACTCTTTCTGGGCTTTTTTTCTAATCGCAGATTTTTGGGCTGTGTATTTTCTCATCCTCGATCTGCGTCATAATGGAAACTCTATATTTTCAAAGAGTTTTCTTCTTTCCATTATCTCCGGCTGGAAAAAATCCGCACCGGAAAAACCGTTTGAGCAAAAAATCCTGCGTCGGTTTTTGATATTCTGCCTCGTGGAAGTACTTGTTGTCCTCACAGGCGCGCCGCTTTGGATTCCTCTTCTTATGGCGATTCCTGCCTTTTTCTATTACCGGTCGCTGCGGAGATCGGCCCTGGACATAGGACTTTTGTTAGATAGAATTGGAGAAATTCATCCGGGAGCCCCTGCCCCCTCCTCCCTTATGCCGGATTCCCCGGATTTGCGCCGTGCTGCGATGCAGCTTGACGCCATTCAGGACGGCGTGAGCACAGCCGTTGAGGAACGGGTTCGCTCGGAGCGCATGAAAATCGAATTGATCACAAACGTTTCCCACGATATTAAAACGCCCCTTACGTCCATCATAGGTTACGTCGATCTACTGCGGCAGGAAACGGAGCTGCCTGAATATGTCAAGGATTATATCACCATTCTCGCCCGAAAATCAGAAAGGCTAAAAAATATGGTACAGGATATTTTTGACGTCTCCAAAGCTGCTACGGGAAACATCGATTTACAGTGGAGCATCCTCGACCTTGGCAAACTGATCCGACAAACGCTTGCTGATATGGAAGAAAATATCGCCGCTTCCCGTTTGATTTTCCGGTTGGATCTTCCGGAAGATCCTATTTTTATCCGTGCCGACGGCAGTCGGATGTACCGCGTCTTTCAAAACCTCATTAAAAACGCCCTGCAATATTCGCTCGACGGCTCGCGGGTTTTCATCTGTCTTAGCGTCAAGGAGGGCAGGGCTGTGACGGAAATCAAAAACACCTCCCGCTATGAAATCAACTTCGATGCCGATGAAATTACTGAGCGTTTTGTGCGCGGCGACGCCTCCCGATCGACAGAAGGTTCCGGTCTGGGGCTTTCGATTGTCAAAACCTTCACCAGTGCCTGCAACGGCGATTTTTCCATTTCCACCGATGCCGACCTATTTTGCGCCAGACTCGTTTTCCCACTGGCTCCGCCGCCGGAAGAGTTCAGCACCACCGAAGAGGAACATATAAAAAATTTGTGAAACATTTTTAAAGACTCGCACAACTGCGGAGAGAATTTTCTATAGCGAAAAGGCACGCGCAACGGCGTGCCTTTTCGCTTCAAAGATATAAATGTCTGCAACTGTCTGAAACATTACTGCAAAAATAAGGACAGGAGTACGGTAAGAATTCCGGAAACCGAGAGAGAAATTCCACTCATGGCGCCTTGAATTTCTCCAATCTCCACCGCTTTGGAGGTTCCAATGGCGTGGCTGCATGCTCCGATTGCCACCCCCTGCTCTACGGGATCTGCCACACGGAACACACGGATGAGCAGCGGCGCAAGCACAGCCCCTAAAATTCCGGTAAAAATCACCGCCGCCACTGTAATGGAAGCTACTCCGCCAAGCTGCTCCGAAATCTCCAGGGCGATCGGCGTTGTGACGGATTTGGGGAGCATAGACGCCGTCAATTTTTCGTCGAGTGAAAACGCTTTGCACAGCAAAAATGCACTGACCATGGATGTGATCGCTCCGGCAAGGCAGCCTAAAACGATGGGAAGAAAATATTTTTTAAGTATGGCCACTTGCTTGTATACCGAGAGAGCTAACGCTACGGTAGCGGGGGCCAGAAACAGGGACACAATATCACCGCCCTTTTGAAAGCTTTCGAGCGGAATATGGAACACCTTTAGCAAAATGACCGTGAGGGCAATCGCAATGAGCAGGGGATTGGCAACCGGCGATTTCACTTTCCGGTTGATCCATACACCGGCCGCAAAAGTAACAACGCAAAGGAAAACTCCAAACAGCGGGGAAGAAATGACGCTGCTCATTATTGTATCCCCTCCTTCTTTTGTGTGCAGTCCTTGTGGGCTACTGCCCGCTTTTGCACACGGATCGCCGCCCGCACCGTCAGCGCCGCTGCGCCGAACGTCAGCACCGTTGTGATGACGCACACAACCAAAAGCGGCAGGATCACTCCTTTGATGGAATCGTAGTATTCCACGATCCCCACTCCTGCAGGGATAAAGAAAAACGCCATATTTTCCAAAAGGAAATTACTCTTTTGCTCAATGTGTTTTGGATGTAAAACCTTTGTACAAAGGAGAATAAACATAAGTATCATGCTGATAATGCTTGCTGGAATCGGCAGCGGAAGTACGGCCGCTATCATCTCTCCCACAAGACAGATTCCAAAAAAAATGCCTATCTGCAAAAGTATACCCATCTGGTTTCATCCCTTCCATTTTCCAAGCGGATTTACTTTTTGGTTCCGCCAAGACAATAAAAAAAGTGCACCTCACACTCTGTGAAATGCACTCTTTATGCTGGTGCGCGAGACGGGACTTGAACCCGTACGTCGTGAAACACACGCCCCTCAAACGTGCCTGTCTGCCAGTTCCAGCACTCGCGCTTAACTCAACGTTTGCTATTATATCATCCCGTCCAAAGCTTGTCAACCATTATTTTAAAATTTTTTCAACAATTTTTTCAAACTCTTCATAGCTTACCATTTCCTCCAGCACTTTGAGCATAGAATTGGCTGAAAGATGTTCCGGCAAATGAAAATAATCCAGCACTTTGCGGCGTTTTTCGGCGCTGTTCTGACCGCCGGAAAGCCCCAAAACGGCGAGATCAGCTTTTGTAACAGGACGTCCTTCCTTTGTAGAAACCGGCTGTTCCTGTCCACAGTCCACGCCGGCACGCTGCAACGCTTCGATGATCACTTTTACTGGCACCCCCTCTACGCCGAGCTTTCCTTCCTTGGAGGGGGCACGTTTGCGTCTTTCTTTTCCCAGCAAATCCGGAATATAAACGTGCTTGATAAGTGCCGGATTGATAGAGCCGGAAAGATAATGACGGATGAGGAACCCTGCGGAATCGCTGTCTGTCATGACGATAAGGCCGCGCGTTTGCGCTAGACGGCGCAGCAGCGCCATCTGCTCTTTATCTTTAAAAATTCGGAAACCGTGCGTTTCAAGGATTAAACCATCTATCACCGAGGATAATTTAATTTTATCGTATTTTCCTTCTACAACAACCACTTCTTTTAGATGAATCACCGCACCCTTCCTTTCTCTGCTACAAGCAGCAACCGGGCGATCATTTCCTCGAGCAAGATGCGTTCACTTGCCCGTGAACTTTTCAGCGCCAGATCCGTATCGAGCAAGATAGCGAGGCTCTCACGCAGCATTTCCATAGACAACCGTTTTCCATCCCGCTGTGCATTGCGCAGGCGGAACTCCTTCTTTTTATAATCGGTCGGAAAAATTTCTGCCGCATACTCGGCGCTGCGCCCGCTTTGCACCGCTGCACGTGCTCTGTATAAATCGAGATACGCGCTCGAAAGCACGGCTAAAATCATAATGGGTTCTTCATTTTGATAAAAAAGCTGATCCAAAATGCTATACGCTCGATCATATTCCCCCACAAGAAGCGATCGGGAAAGAGTAAACACCGTTGTTTCCAGACTGCGCGGCGTGAGAAGATCTATAATCTTTTTTGTAATGGCTTCGCCCGGCCCTGCATAGGCGCACAGCTTCTCTAATTCATTGGTAAGTCCTTCGAGCCCTTTCCCACATAAGGAAATAAGATATGCCGCATCCTGTCGCGAAAGAGAACAGCCACGTTTTTCCGCCATGGCACACACGCGCTTTTCCAGTTCGGCGCCCTCCCGCAGCTTCAGATTCACCGTAGCACCATACCGGCCGGCTTCTTTTACAAACGCCTTCCATTTCGACGATTTTTTAAGATCGACATCTACCGACGGAAGATAAACAGCCAGCACCGTTGTTTCGGGAATACTTGCGATAAGCTCCCCCAGCTTCGAGATTTCCTGCGCGCTGCAGGCCTCCACATCCAAATCACTCACCGCTACACATTTTCGCTGCGCCATAAACGGAAGCGCTTCCACTGCTGCGGCAATCGAATCGATCGAAGCACTGCCGTCGAACCGCTGACGGTTAAAATCGGGAAAGGTACTCCCTCCCGCCTTCGCTACCAGCTTTTCGGCATACCGGCGTACAAGATATTTTTCCTCGCCATATATAAAATACAACGGATGAAAATTTTCCTTTTCTATTTCTTTTTTTAAATCCATTTCCGTAATTTCCGGCATTTTATTCCCCCCTTTCTTCAGCTTTGGCGTCTCATTTTCATGCGCCGATTTGATATATCGAACACAAGAGAACCCTCCTGTGCCGTACTCAGATAAACTCCTTCGGGTGCATCCTCCATAATTTCCTCCGAAAGCTCTTTCGTCGCCGATAAAATCGTCAGCGACTCCTCTATATTTTCGGCGTCTTTGGGAAGCTCGGAACAAATGAGCAAATCCGGCGACAACCACTGTTCCGGGACATTTTCTATTTCACAGTCCCGGCCGCAGATAAGCACTTCTATCCCATCCAAAACGAGAAACGTACAATTTCCATCCTTTGCATAGCAGGCTTCGGCTGCCGCGCCTTCCCACAAATCCACGTGGAATCTGTCTTTACAAATCAATTCTCCGTCCCATGAATCGAAAGCCTCCAACAAAAACACATTTACCATCGCGTCCTCTGGAACAGCCGCCCTCTCGGGAGAAAATTTCTGGATAATATCAGCCGCCGCACCGTACTCGTCCTCCTCCATGCCAGATATTTGGAAAAAGTTGAGCGTACGAACCCATTCCTCCTGAAGAAATGGGCTGATATTGGCGGAAGAATAGCTGTCGGCTCCCAAAAGCGCGCTGCTGCCATTTTTCTCCACAAGCACGGACAGGCCGTCGCTTACATCGATGACAGATAGGCGCGTCACATCGGGAAACGGGCGATTCGCCACTATTCCCACAGCCAGCAAAATCGCAGAACAGATGCCCGCCGCTCCATACGCGCCGCGCTTCTTTCCAAGCAGCACAGCCATCGCGAACAATATTGCCGTGCCGACAATCCAAATATTCACCACATGGCTGGGCACATATACGCTTGCATACGGAATCTTTGCCAAAGACTCCGCACAAAAATGCGAATACCGCGCGAGGATTTCTGCCAAAAAGGCAAACACTGCGGCTAGCGGAGCAAGAATTGGGATCAGATGTATAAGCGCCGCCAGCGCCGAAAATTCAAGAAGCAATGTGGACGGAAACAGCAAAAGCAGGTTTGCCGGCAGAAAAATAGTGGAAAACGTTCCAAACGACAGCATTACAATGGGAGCTGTACCAAGTGTAGCTGTTATGGTGGTAGCCACACTATCTGACAGACGGCGGATCAGTCCTGCCGTTGCGCGGCGGGGATGAAATCTCTTTTGTCCTTTCGGTGGTCTGCCTTGCAGCGGCAAATGACGGCGAAAGAAGTGCGACATCTTTCCGGAAAATAGAATCAGCGACGCCGTTGCAGCAAACGATAAAAGCAACCCTACATCCGCGGCAGCATACGGATTAACTAGACACATCAAAAATACGGATGCTCCCAACGAATTGAGGGAATCCGCCCTCCGCGAAAGAATTAAACCGGCAAGATAAATTAGATACATCAGTCCGCTGCGAACCACCGACGGCGCAAATCCCGTAATCGCCATAAACGCTGCAATCACTGCCATCGCCGCAAGACACGTCAGTTTTTCCGGCAACCGGAGAATTTTGCGCAAAAGCAGGACGAACATCTCATAGATCGCCGCCATGTGCATACCAGATACCGCCAGCAGATGGGAAACACCGCTGACCCGAAAAGCCTCTTCTATCTCTTCGGATATACCACTTTTATCACCCAAAAGCACTCCCACCGCCAGTCCGGCTTCTTCCTTAGACATCTGCTCATACAAAGAATTGCTCAGCACCGTTCTGGCCTTGAGCGCATAAGCATAAAGCGGAAGACTCTCTGCTGGGAAAATTTCCTTTTCCTCATATTCGTACAAATAAGCGCTGAGAAAAATTCCTTTGGAGATGTAATACGATCTTTTGTCAAAACCAAAGTCTTCGGTAGGAAGGAAAAAATGCGCGCGGCCGCGTATCTTATCATATGGCTCCACCTCTAAGGCATTACGCGCCGACATGCGGATCTTTCCAACATCGGGAGCATTTTCCATCTCTATAGAATCCACTTCTATGATATAGTAGTACTTCCCATAGGCATTTTCGGGAATTTCACAGATTGTCCCGGTAAAAACGGCATCCTTTTCATCCATTACTTCTACCGGAACTACCTTTGTCTGCGTCCATACACTGAAACTGCCCAGTGCGGCAGCCGCCACTACAAGTCCTACCGCTAGTCTTTTCGCACGACCAAAAAGAAATAAAAACGAACATATTATCAAACAAACACAGCCTATGGCCAACGTCTGCTGTGCGCTGAAATAAACAGCGGCCGTCAGAGTCAGCAGATACACAAAACCTACTAACACAAACGGCCGCATAGCAATCCATCCTTTCCGGCTCAAGCCTCATGACACGGGAAACACTGCCCTTGCAAGGCTCTTCTAAAAGCCGGCGAACCGGCGCTCTTTTTATTTTGGAAACAGCGGAAGTGGCTCGAGGAAAATAATATCATCGCGATCGGCAGCCTCGCCCTCTGCCAGGACACAGGCACGGCCCACAATATTTCCGCCAAAGCTCTTCACCAGCGACTCAATAGCAGCCAGAGATTCTCCTGTGCTTACTACGTCATCCACAATCAATACGCGCTTCCCGTTTAAATCTTTATAGTCATCCTCAGCAAGATACAGCTTTTGGATATGATCCGTTGTGATGGACTTTACCTCCACATGGATCGGGTTACGCATATAGGCTTTTACGCTCTTGCGCGCCACTACATAACGGCGGCATCCCTGACGCGCCATCTCATAGGCAAGCGGGATCCCCTTTGTTTCTGCGGTAATGACCACATCGTGTTCCGGGCAACGCGCAAGAAGCTCCTGGGCGGCACGCTCTGTGATCTCAACATCCCCAAACATGACAAAGCCAGCAATATTCAGGTGCTCGTCGATCGGGCAGATCGGCAGCTCCCTGTCACACCCGGCAATCGTCATTTTATAGTATTGCTTCTCTTCCAAAAGATCAAGACCTTCCACATCGAATTTCTCTAAAAAGCATTTCTTCCATCAGCCCGGAGGCCATTTCATAGAACGGCCGCCCAGCAGGTGGATGTGCAAGTGCTGCACCGTTTGACCGCCGTCCTCTCCGCAGTTATTGACAATACGGAACCCGTTGTCGAGATGATTTTCTTTCGCAAGTTTCACGGCAACTTCAAAAATATGAGCGACAATTCCACTGTTTTCCGGTGTAATTTCCTTGATTGACGAAATATGTTCTTTCGGAATAATCAAAATATGTACCGGTGCCTGCGGATCCAAATCGTAAAACGCACAGATTTTTTCGTCTTCATACGCTTTTTTGCTGGGGATCTCACCACTGGCGATTTTGCAAAATACACAATCCATTTCAAATCCCTCCTTTGTGCAGACATTCTTTCCTGCCGCTGCACAACTTCCTGCAAGCGATTTTATACGGCACAGCGGCTTTATACCGCGATCGTATTTGTATTGTATCACAAAAACGGTTTATCCGCAATCCCACATTCGCGTCAAATTCTCTTGCTGCACCACTAAAGCGGAGGCAGAAATTTGACGCGAAAGGGACGGAATATCGTCTATCTTACAGCATGGAGGCGACGATGTCCTTCGCGGCGGCAAGAGCACCATCAATCTTCGCCATATCCTTTGCGCCCGCCATTGCGCTGTCGGGCTTGCCGCCGCCGTTTCCTCCGGCCAGCTTTGCCACTTGTCCCACCAGCTTACCGGCATGGATTCCCAGCTTTTGCGCCTCTTTGCCGCAGGCCGCGGCAATGGTAGCTTTTTCACCATTGACAGAAGCCAGTACCGCCACCATCTCCGGTGATTTGTCACGGATCTTATCGCACATCGAACGCAGAGCGTCCGGAGCCGTACCGTCAAAACGGGCAGTGATAAGTTTTACGCCGCCGATCTCTACCGCGCTGCCGAACAGATTTTGAATCTGCATAGAAGCAAGCTGCGAGCTAAGCTTTTCGATCGCATGATCCTTCTCTTTCAGTTCGGACGTTATCTGCTGCGCGCGCAGCGGCAGATCGTCCGGATTATTTACCTTCATCGCGGAAGCAGTGCGTCCCAAAGTTTCGGATGTATGACCCAAAAGTTCCAGAACGCCAAATCCCGTTACGCCTTCAATGCGGCGCACACCTGCTGCCACCGACGTTTCCGACACAATCTTAAACAGTCCCAGACGCGCCGTATTTTCAATATGCGTTCCGCCGCAGAACTCTCTCGAGAAATCACCAACGCTGACAACGCGCACGATCTTTCCGTATTTCTCTCCGAACAGCGCCATAGCCCCCAGTTTGCGCGCTTCGTCGATGGGCATTTCGCGCACATCGACATCCACCCCGCGCAGGATCTCGCGGTTAACAATCTCTTCTACCTTTGCAAGTTCCTCCGAGGTGAGCGCTGAAAAATGAGTAAAATCGAAGCGAACGTGCTTTTCACTAACAAGCTGGCCGGCCTGCTCCACATGTGTGCCCAATACTTGGCGCAGCGCTGCCTGCAACAGGTGAGCTGCTGTGTGGTTGCGCATGATGGCACGGCGGCGCTCCTCATCTATATTTGCCTGCACCGTCTCTCCCACGGTAAGGCAGCCTGCCGTAATGACGGCGCGATGCAGGAAAACACCCGCATGATTCTTCGTGGTATCTTCCACACGCACGATGGCGTCGTTTGTCTCGATGGAACCAATGTCACCCACTTGTCCGCCGCTCTCCGCATAGAACGGGGTCTTGTCCAGAATTACCAGCACTTCGTCCCCGGCGCCTGCCGACTCGGCGCGCTGGCCATCTTTTACCAGCGCAATCACTTTCGCCTGCGCTTTCATCTGCGTATATCCTACGAATTCCGTCTTCGGAAGGCCGTCAAAAAGATCGGTTTCGCCAGCCCACGCATCGGCTCCAGCGTTCTTTCTGGCAGTACGGGCACGTTCCTTCTGCTGTTTCATCAGCTCATGGAAACGCTCCTCATCCACTGTTATGCCGCGTTCGGCGGCAATCTCTTTGGTGAGATCAATCGGGAAGCCATAGGTATCGCTGAGAAGGAATGCATCGTCGCCGGAGAACACATTCCCCTGCGTTTTGTCTAGGCGGTCGCTGAGCAGGCGAAGGCCTTGATCGACCGTTTTGGCAAAGCTTGCTTCCTCTACGCTGATAAGCTTCGTAATCATCGCGCGCTTCTCGTCAAGTTCCGGATATGCGCCCTTGTTCTCGTCAATTACCGTGTTCGCTACCTCTGCAAGGAAATCGTGATTGATTCCCAAAAGCTTTCCGTGACGGGCAGCGCGGCGCAGAAGACGGCGCAAAACGTAACCGCGGCCCTCATTACTGGGCATGACGCCGTCTCCGATCATGAAGGTGGTGCTGCGGATATGATCGGTGATAACGCGCAGCGAAATATCTTTTTTCGGGTCCTCGCCGTATGCAACGCCGGCAATACGGCAGATGTGCTTCATAATATTTTGTACCGTATCAACAAGGAACAGGTTGTCTACCCCCTGCATAATGCAGGCTAGACGCTCCAGCCCCATACCGGTATCAATGTTCGGATGCTCCATGGGCGGATAGTTGCCTTTGCCATCGCTGTTAAACTGCGAAAAAACGACGTTCCAAAATTCGACGTACCGGTCACAGTCACAGCCTACGCCGCAGGTGGGAGAACCGCAGCCGTATTTTTCACCGCGGTCGAAGTAAATCTCCGAACACGGACCGCACGGGCCGGAGCCATGCTCCCAGAAGTTATCCTCTTTGCCAAGGCGGACAATACGCTCCGGCGCAACGCCCACCTCTTTGGTCCAAATATCAAACGCCTCATCGTCGTCCTGATAAATCGTCACCCACAGGCGGTCCACCGGTAATTCCAACACTTTGGTGCAAAATTCCCATGCCCATGCTGTCGCCTCGTGCTTAAAATAATCGCCGAACGAAAAGTTTCCGAGCATTTCAAAGAAAGTGCCGTGACGGGCGGTAATACCGACGCGCTCAATATCGGGGGTACGGATACATTTTTGACAGGTGGTCACACGCTTGCTCGGCGGGGTGACTTCGCCTGTGAAATACTTTTTCATCGGCGCCATACCGGAGTTAATGAGCAAAAGGCTATTGTCGTCTTTCGGAATGAGAGAAAAACTTGGAAGACGAAGATGACTCTTCGACTCAAAAAAAGACAGATACTTTTCTCTCAGATCATTTAATCCTGTCCACTGCATAGTAAAATCTCCTATCGTAAAATATGGGAATGGGGCAAAAAAGAAAGCTCCCCCTGTCCTCATGGGACGGGAAAGCCCGTGGTACCACCCAAATTGCGCGAATTGCCGCGCCGCTCTGCTTCCTTAACGCGGAAAAACGCCGCAGCTCATCGCTGCAGAGCCCGGGGATTTTCCCCGCAGGAGAGGGCACCCGCCTTTTCTGCCGCAGGATCTTTCAGCCCATGGATCCCTTCTCTGGAGCGGCTTCCAACACGATCTTTCTCCTGAAAGCTTCGCTTTCTAACCGTGTAAAATTATACCCCCAAAAATGCGCCTTGTCAATGACGAAATCGACGGTTCAACGGTCAAAAATACAATTTTTTTAAAATTAGCCATCCATCGAACGAATCGTCTCTTCCGCCATCCAGTCTACAAGTTCTTTGAACACAGGTGCACAGGTACTGCCGCCGCCTTCGCCGTCCTCTCCGAATATGACGACTGCATATTTCGGCTGTGAATAGGGATAAAAACCGGCATACCAAGACTGTTCGATTTATTCTCCCTCCTGAAAAATACCCGTTTGGGCGGTTCCCGTTTTGGCTCCGGCACTGCCAATCGCAGGCTTTCCGCTTTTTCCTGTTCCGTAATCTACCGAGGCTTTCATAAATTGCTGCAGCAATTCTGCTGTTTTTTCGCTGAACACACGCGTTCCCTCCTGCACTTGGCGGCGGTAAACGACATTTCCGGAGCTGTCTACAAACCCATCCACGAGATACGGCTCGTTATATTTTCCGCCGGAAGCCACGGCGCACACCATCCCCGCAATTTGCAGGGGCGTTGCGGTGAGAGAGCCCTGTCCAAACGAAAAATTAGCGAGAGCACGCGCGTTTTGCAACTCGCTCTCATCGGGAAGCGTCCCGGCTGCGCTGCCGTATTCCGGCGCAAGAGAAATACTTTTTCCAAAGCCGAGACTTTGGGCCATCTTCAAAAAATCCTCCTGCGGCACCGACTGCATCAGGTGAATAAAGTATGCGTTGCATGACTGCGCGATCGCTTCTTCCATATCCACTTCACCATGCGGAATGCCTCCAAAACATCGAAATAGATTGCCTGTAACGGAGATCCCCCCTTCGCAGACATACGTTTCTTCGGGGGAACAGCCGCTTTCCAGCGCAGCTGCCGCTGATACCAGCTTAAACACCGAACCAACATTATAGGCTGAAAGCGCGCGGTTCATCATAGGGGAATCTTCACTGGAAAGAGATGCCGCTACATCGTTGGGAGAAAATGTTGGGACACTTACCATTGCTCGAATAGCTCCGCTTGGCACCTCTAAAACGACAACTGCTCCCTTTTTTAAATATTTTTCTGCCAACTCTTCCGCTTTTTTTTGGATTTGCTTATCGAGCGTCAAAATTACCCCACGTTGCTTTTTGTAGCAAGTATCGTCGATACGCCTTCCTTCCCCCAATAAAACGCGGCCTGTTGCATCTACTTTGTAAGAGACAGAAATTTCGCCGGCATCTTCGGAAAGATAACCGTCAAAAGCACGCTCTAATCCTGCGGCACCGTGACCATCTCCGTTTAGATATCCTAACACGCAGGCACCTGTCTGATTATCTTGATACCGTTTTTCTACTTGAAACACATCGATACCTTCTGAGGAATTACAGAATTCCGGAAGAGACAGCGCAAACGGCGTCCCTTTTGTCAGCATGGGATAGATTTCTGTCATACCGCTGGATGAGAGAATTTTTGTAAGGGAAGCCGCCGCTTCTGTAACCGGCGCTATCGCCGCGATATATTCTTTCTCCTCGCCGGTAAACGGCCGCATAGCGCAGTCATAAAAAGTTCCCCGCGTGGTTGCAATTTCTAGCTGATAGGTACTCTGACGCTGCGCCGTTTCGGCCAACGCCGACCCTGATGAAATCGCATACACCCGCAGGATCGTCAAATAGGCAACGGCAAGAAACCCCAAAAAGGCGTAAACACCGCGCCGAGCCATCTGTTTTGATCGCATACAATCCTCCGTCGTATTCTGTCAAATTCCTTTTTAGTATCCCCCCTTCGCTTTTTTCCATGCATTTGTACCGGACGCGAGGATCAAAAAAGGCAGGGATAATCCCGGCCTTTTTACTGATGTGCGATAAAGAAGTAATAGAAGTGTAAAAAATTTTGCCGTTCCTATCCGGCACTTGCGCATTGTGTCGGATAGGTCGGGCGGTTATTCTGGCAAGTCAATCTTGCCGACAAAGC
>CALWIX010000168.1 GCA_944380825.1 uncultured Clostridia bacterium
AAAATATGAAATAATAAGTAAAAATATAAATTATATTGATATAATATAAGGGAAAAGTAAAAAAAGTCAATATAAAATACAAATGTTTTGCAATAAAATTATATTTTTTGTGGAAAAAAAGATGTTAATTTCATTAATTAAAGTTTTTATAAAAAAGAGAAAAATTTACAAACAAGAAAAATTTATCTCTTTAATTTGTTATAGAATTAAAAAGAGCCGAAAAGGAAGGCATACTTAAAAAGATGCGTTTTCGGCACAGCAGTCTGAAAAAAGACAGGCGGCATAAAAGACAAAACAAAGAAAAATTTTGGCTGCGTTTATATAGATAGAAGCACAGGGTGAGGCTGTAAAGTTTTCGGAACATTTGGCGGCTGTAAATATTTTATGAAACGGAGGAGAAAAAAATGCTGCACTACTACGATATGGCTTCCGCGGCAGAAGTCTTTAAAGCGCTCAGCGCGCAGGTACGCATCGAAATTATGGAGCTTTTGTACCGCGGCGGCGGCAAAAGCATGAACGACATCGCCAAAGCCCTCGGACTTTCAAACAGCGCTATCTCTTTGCATATGGGAAAGCTGGAAGAAGCGGGGCTTGTCAAAATCCGAACCATTCCGGCCAAACGGGGTTCGATGAAAATCTGCGAACCTACGGATACGAGCCTGTTTGTAGAGATGCACCGCACGCAGCCGGACTACAAAGCCTATAACCATCATGTGGGAATCGGACAGTATACACAATTTCACGCCGAACCCACATGCGGCCTTGCCACAACGAAGCATGTCATCGGCGAATATGACGACCCGCGCTACTTTGCTTTTCCAGAGCGGTTCGAGGCGTCGCTTTTGTGGCTGTCGAACGGCTTTGTAGAGTATGTTCTGCCCAACAGTCTCAAGGCAGGGGAGAAGCTGACGGAGCTGTCCGTGTCGATGGAGCTTGCCTCCGAGGCGCCGGGGACGTGTGAAAATTATCCATCCGACCTATACTTCTCGTTAAACGGAGTGGCGCTGGGGTGCTGGATCAGCCCGGGCGATTTTGGTTCTCATCGAGGGCGGTTCAATCCGGCTTGGTGGCCCGACGACAAGAACCAGTACGGTCTTTTGAAAAAGATCACCGTCAACAGCCGCGGCACGTTTCTTGACGAAGGGATGCGTTTGTCGGATGTAACCATCGACGATCTGAAAATCGATTATAACAGCACCGTTACCTTTCGCATCGCTGCCCCGGAAGATACGAGAAACGCCGGGGGCCTGACGCTTTTCGGCAAAGACTTCGGCGACTATAACCAAGGCATCAACTTGTGTATGATATACGAGTAGCCCGGCGCGCGGCTTTTTCAAAGAAAATGCGTACGAAAAACGGATCTTTTTAAACTTAAAAAAAGGAAGCAGCCTGTGCGAAAGCGGTCAGGGGTTGCGGCTGGTGGCGGAGTGTCTTTGCTGCTCGAAAGCGCCGGCGTTTCTCCGGCGCCGTACCGGCGGCCGTCTTGTCAAAGAGGATAATTTTTGCGCTAAAAAGCGTTTTTCTCCATTTAAGAAATGGAAGAAGAATGCTATAATAAAAAAGCGGCGAGGCGAAAGGCGCCTTGCACGCAAAAATTTTTAAAACGGGGAAAGGATGTAAGAAAAATGGTAGTGAAAGGGTTGGCGCATACGGCGCTGAATGTGGCGGATATGGAGAAATCGATCGCGTTTTACTGCGGCGTGCTCGGGTTCCAAAAAGCGTTTGAGATGAACCATCCGGAGACGGGAAAGCCGTGGATCGTTTATCTGTATGCGGGCGGCGGCCAGTTTTTGGAGCTGTTCTACGGCGGGGTCGATTATACGGAGTATAAGGACTCGAATATCGGCTTTTCGCATTTGTGCCTCGAGGTGGAAGACATTCACCAAATCGCCCAGCAGATTACAGACGCCGGCTGGGAGCTGGACAAGCCCGCCAAACTGGGCATCGACGGCAACTGGCAGTGCTGGGTGCGCGATCCCGACAGAAACCGCGTGGAGCTTATGCAGATCGGGCAGGAGTCTCCGCAGTGGAAATTCCTCCAGTCCATCGGACGGTAAGGGGGAAGGCGCGCTATGGCACAGGAGAACCTCGGAAGCCGCGAGATCGTAAAGGTCGGCATCGTGGTGGACGACATTGAAAAGGCGGCCGAATATTATCAGAAAATCTTCCGGTTCGAGACAGCCCCCGCCGTGCGGCTGCCGGACCCGACCAAAAAGCCGGACCCGCGGGCTTACCGCCTTTTGCGGGGAGAAAAGACGGATCCGCGGCTGAAATGCTGCATCGTGCCGCTTGGCCCGGTGTATTTAGAGGTCATCGAGCCGTACCCCGACCAGCCCAGCCCGTGGCTGGAATATTTGCAAAAGCACGGCCCCGGAGTGTGTTTCCTTTCGTTTTATGTAGACGGGTTTGAGAGAACGCTCGATTTCATGAAGGAAAACGGGGCGCCGGCCTTCTTTGTAGAAGAAAAGGGGTTTGAGCGGTATGCCTATTTTGAAACGCAGAAGCTTCTGGGCGTGACGCTCGAGGCGAAGGAGCGCGGCGAGAAGCCGTCTGTTGAAGAGGCACAAAGCTGATGCGCCTTTTAGTAACGGGCGCGTCGGGAGGATTAGGCTCGGTGCTGGTTTCACTGGCGCTCGAGCGCGGCCACGAGGTGTACGCCTGCGCGCGCAGCGAAGCGAAGCTGCAAAGCTGCTTTGCACGGGAGAAGGAGCTGTATAAAGAAAAGCTGACGCTCTGCCTGTTGGACGTGACAAACGCCGAGCAAACACAAGCGGTGGCGCAGCTTGTGGAAGAAAACGGCGCGTATTTAGACGGCCTTGTCAACTGCGCGGCGATTATGGTCGAGCGCGAAAAAACGATCGATACGCTCGATTTAGAAAAAGTGGAAGAGAGCTTGCGCGTCAATACGCTCGGGCCGATGCGTACCACACAGCGGCTCCTGCCGTTTTTGCGCCGCGGTACGCGCCCGGTCATCGTGAACATCTCTTCCGAAGCGGGCACCATCATCAACGCGTTCCCCACCAATTATGCGTACAGCATCTCGAAAACGGCGCTGAATATGTTCAGCGAGCGGCTGCGGGAATCGGAGCGTGAAAACGGCATTTTGGTTTACGCCGTCCACCCGGGCTGGATGCGCACCAATATGGGCGGGTGCGACGCGCCCGCCGATCCGCGCGACATCGCCAGCGGCATTTTGGATATTTTAGAAAGAAAAAAGAAGATTTATTCTAAAATAGCGTTTATCGATGCCACCGGCCGCCCCATGCCGCTGTAAAAGAAACAGGGAGGAAACGGTTTTGAAAAAAATAGGAGTGATCGGCTGCGGCGTCATCTCGCGTACGTATCTGCGCAATATCCGCACGTTGTTTTCGCCGTGGATAGAGGTGGCGGCCTGCGCGGATCTTTACAGGGAGAACGCAGAAAAATTGGCCGAAGAGTTCGCCATCCCGAAAGTGTGTACCCCCAAAGAGCTTTTAGAAATGCCGCAGGTAGAAATCGTGCTGAACCTGACGGTTCCGGCGGCGCACTACGAAATCAGCCGCGCCGCGCTTTTGGCGGGAAAGCATGTGTACAGCGAGAAGCCGCTGGCGCTCGAGCTGGAGCAAGTGCGGCAGCTGACAAAGCTGGCCGAAGAGAGCGGTCTGTTTTTAAACTGCGCGCCCGATACGTTTCTGAGCGCGCCGCTGCGCACCTGCCGCCGCCTCATAGACGAAGGCTGGATCGGCCGTCCGGTGGCGGCGGTAGCGAACATGGTCTCGCACGGCAACGAGACGTGGCACCCGCACCCGGAGTTTTATTACCGCAAAGGCGGCGGCCCGATGATGGACATGGGTCCGTATTACATCACGGCGCTGGTAGCGCTGCTCGGTCCGGTAGAAGCGGCCAGCTGCTTTTCGTCGGCGGCGTTTGCGCGCAGGACGATCTACAGCAAGCCGGACTGGGGCAAAAAAATGGAGGTAGAGGTCCCCACGCATTACAGCGCAGCGATGAAATTTGCGCAGGGCGCGGTGGCGTCTGTCAATATGAGCTTCGACGTGTGGATGTCGAACCTGCCGAAGCTGGAGATTCACGGCACGCACGGCAGCCTGATTCTTCCCGACCCGAATAAATTTTCCGGCGAAGTTCGCCTTGTGCGGTCAGAAAACCTCATCGACGAGGTAGCCGGTCTGGAAAACAGCGAAGCGGCCGGGCGCCTAAGCGCGCCGCAGGCGCGCGAAAAGCTCAAGCCGGCGCCGCTTTTATACAGGGAAGCCAAAGGGGATATGCGCGGGCTGGGGCTTGCCAATATGGTCAAAGCCATCGAAGAAGGAGCCTCTAACCGAGAGACGCTGCGGTTTATCACGCATGTGTCGGAAGTGCTGCTCAGTTTCGACACCATGGGCGGCGAGACGTATCGCATGGAGACGACGTGCCTCCGTCCGCCGATTGCCTGCGTGACGGACGAAGCCGAATGATGGCATAAGATGAATAAATATTCATCGCCCCGGCCAAAGAGCGAAGCCGAAGGGGAAAAAATTCGCCGCGTCTTTTGCGGGGAGGCCGCGCCGTTTTGAGCGAAGCGGCCTCCCTTTTTTCTTGATTCTTCCGCCCGCCCCAAACAAGCGGCGGCGCGTCAGCGCGGCGGCGCAGAAAGGCAAAGGCCCGCGCCGGCATGATCCGCTCTGTTTTTCATGGCGGTCTGTTTTGCGGCGCCTTTTGCGGGGGGCGCTCCTGCTTCTTTGTGGGGGCAGATATCCTGTGCTAACAAGAAGAAAATGGGAGAGAAAAATCGGAAAAATTGTGCAATTCCATAAATCGCTCATTTCTGAAAGAAACAGATTGACAAGAACCCACAAATAATTTAAAATGAATGTATACTTACTGAGAGTTTATCCACATAATTCCTGCAAAGAATGATCACATCAGTTTGATGCAGAAGGGCGGGTAAAAACCGGAAAGGATGGTAACAAGGAGGTTCTGTCAAAAGAGCGGCCTTGTTATTTTTATGCCGGTGGAGAGGCTCCCCCGTTTGCCGTGCGAAACAGGCGGGGCGTAAAGAGAATTACGGCGCACGGAGAAATGGCGGTTTACTATGAGAGCATTGCTGATGCTTGAAAATGGAATGACCTTTGAGGGCGTTGGGTTCGGCGATGAGCACGACGTCCTGTGCGAAATCGTGTTTAACAGCGCCATGTGCGGCTACACGGAGCTTTTGACGGATCCTTCCTACGCGGGACAGGCCGTCGTTATGACGTATCCCCTCATCGGCAACTATGGGATCTGCTATGAGGATGCGGAGTCCGACAAGCCGTGGCTCGGCGCTTTTATTGTGCATTCCGTCTCGAATGTGGCCAGCAACTTCCGCTGCGACATCGATCTGGACAGCTATTTAAAGAATTACCACATCGCCGGAATGCAGGGCGTCGATACCCGCGCGCTTACGCGCTGCCTGCGCGAAAGCGGCACCATGCGGGGGATGATCTGCTACGGCGATGCTATCGATACGCTGGAGATGAGCCGCCGGATCAAATCGTTTGTGCTGCGCTCGTATGTTCCGACCGTAAGCTCGTGGGAGAGCAAAACGTACGGCGATGGTCCGCGCAAGGTCGCCCTGCTCGATTACGGCGTAAAGCACAACATCATCCGCAGCCTCGTCGAAAGGGGATGCACCGTAAAGAGCTTCCCTTATAACACCTCGTTTGATGCCATCAAAGAGTGGAACCCCGACGGCATCATGCTCTCGAACGGCCCGGGCGATCCGAAAGAATGCACGCAGCAGATCACCGAGATCAAACGGATGTATGCATCGGATTATCCGATTTTCGCCATCTGCCTCGGCCATCAGCTCATGGCCCTCGCCAACGGCGCCGATACGTACAAGCTCAAATACGGCCACCGCGGAATCAACCACCCCGTAAAGGATTTGGCGCAAAACAGGGTGTATATTACCTCCCAGAACCACGGCTATGTGGTAGACGCCAACACGGTGGACCCGAAAATTGCCAGCGTCAGCCATATCAGCATGAACGACGGCAGCGTGGAAGGGCTTGTCTATAAAACGGGGCGCGCCTTCTCGGTGCAGTTCCATCCGGAAGCCTGCGGCGGCCCGCTGGATACCCGGTTCCTGTTTGATAGATTTATAGATGTTATGGGAGGCGCGCGGTTATGAGCAAAAGAGAAGATATTAAGAAGGTAGTGATTATCGGCTCGGGTCCTATCATCATCGGTCAGGCGGCAGAGTTTGACTACGCAGGCACCCAAGCCTGCCGCGCGCTGCGCGAAGAAGGGGTAGAGGTCGTACTCATCAACTCCAACCCCGCCACCATCATGACCGACGGCCAGATTGCCGACAAGGTCTACATCGAGCCGCTGACGGTAGATACCATCAAAAAAGTCATCCTCGCCGAAAAACCGGACAGCATCCTGCCCACCCTCGGCGGCCAAAACGCGCTCAACCTCGCCGTAGAGCTGGAGGAATCGGGATTCCTCAAAGAGCAGGGCGTAGAGATGATCGGTACCAACGCCGACACCATCCGCATGGCGGAGGACCGCGAGCTGTTTAAAGAAGCGATGGAGCGCATCCACCAGCCCTGCGCCGAAAGCGCCATCGCAGAGTCTGTGGAACACAGCCTCGAAATCGCCAAGCAGATAGGCTACCCGGTCGTAGTGCGTCCGGCCTACACCCTCGGCGGTTCGGGCGGCGGCATCGCCTACAACCCGGAGCAGCTCGAAGCCATCGCTTCGCTGGGCCTGCACCGCAGCCGCGTCAACCAAGTGCTTATCGAGCGCTGCATCGCGGGCTGGAAAGAGATCGAATACGAGGTTATGCGTGACCACAACGGCAACTGCATCACCGTGTGTAATATGGAGAACTTCGACCCGGTAGGCGTACACACCGGCGATTCCATCGTCGTGGCGCCGTGCCAGACGCTGGCCGATAAAGAAACGCAGATGCTGCGCAGCGCGGCGCTGGCGATTATTACAGAGCTGAAGGTAGAGGGCGGATGCAACGTGCAGTTTGCGCTCAATCCGGAAAGCTTTGAGTACTGCGTCATCGAAGTAAACCCGCGTGTGAGCCGTTCCTCGGCGCTGGCGTCGAAAGCGACGGGGTATCCCATCGCGAAAGTGGCCTCGAAGATTGCTCTGGGCTACACGCTCGACGAAATTCCCAACGCCATTACGCAAAAGACGTTTGCGTGCTTTGAACCGACGCTCGATTACTGCGTGGTAAAAATCCCGAAATGGCCGTTTGATAAATTTGTCCACGCCAAGCGCAGCCTCGGCACCCAGATGAAAGCCACCGGCGAGGTAATGGGCATCGGCGTGAGCTTTGAAGCCGCTTTGATGAAAGCGATCCGCTGCTTAGAGCTGGCGCAGAATATGCACGATTTGTTCGACAGCGAGCTCGACGGCCTTTCGGATTTCGATATGGCCGAGCGCCTGCACGCCGTCGACGACCGCCGCCTGTTCGCCGTAGCCGAGGCCATCCGGCGCGGCTATGCGCTCGAGAAGATCCACACGGTGACGAAGATCGACATGTGGTTCCTCAACAAGCTGGCCGCCCTTGTGCAGGCAGAAAAGCGCCTTGCGAGAGAGCCGCTGACGAAAGAGCTGCTGCTGCATGCCAAAGAGTTCGAGTTCCCCGACGACACCATCGCCAAGATTACCGGCAAACCGGTCGAGGAGATCCGCCGTCTGGAGGACGAGTGGGGCATTCATCCCGTATATAAAATGGTCGATACGTGTGCGGCCGAATTCGACGCCGCCACGCCGTACTACTACTCCTGCTACGGCACGGAGAACGAGTCGATTCCGGCCAAAGACAGAAAGAAGATCATGGTTATCGGTTCGGGTCCTATCCGCATCGGGCAGGGCATCGAGTTCGATTTCTGCTCGGTGCACAGCGTGTGGGCGCTGCGCGAGCTTGGGTTTGAGACGATTATCGTCAACAACAACCCCGAGACGGTGTCTACCGACTTCGACGTAGCCGATAAGCTGTACTTCGAGCCGCTTACGCCGGAAGATGTGCAGCATATTGTCGATTTGGAAAAGCCGGACGGAGCCGTCGTGCAGTTCGGCGGCCAGACGGCCATCAAGCTGGCGGGCGCCATTGAGAAAATGGGCGTGCCGCTGCTGGGCACCTCGTTTAACAGCATCGACGAGGCCGAAGACCGCGAGCGTTTCGACGCCATCCTTGCCGAATGCAAAATCCCGCGCGCGGCGGGACGCATGGTGTTCACGTGCGAAGAAGCGCTTGCCTCCGCCAACGAGCTGGGGTATCCGGTGCTGGTGCGCCCGTCGTATGTGCTGGGCGGTCAGGGAATGGATATTGCGTACAGCGACGACGACATCCGCGACCAAATCGGCATCATCAATATGGTGGCGCAGGAGAAGGAGCACCCGATCCTCATCGATAAATACCTGCAGGGCACCGAAGTCGAAGTGGACGCCGTGTGCGACGGCGTAGACTCGGTGATTCCGGGCATCATGCAGCACGTAGAGCGCGACGGCGTCCATTCGGGCGACAGCATTTCGGTGTATCCGGCCATCGGCGTGAGCGAAGAGATGCAGGAAGTCATTGTCGATTACACCCGCAAGCTGGCCAAAGCGCTGCATGTAAAGGGCCTGCTCAATATCCAGTTTATCGTCAAAGACAACGAGGTGTACGTCATCGAAGCGAACCCGCGTTCGTCGCGCACCGTGCCGTACATCAG
>CALWIX010000169.1 GCA_944380825.1 uncultured Clostridia bacterium
AGGAAGATCCTCAGTTTGACGCTTGGTGCGACCGGATGATCGAGATCTATCAGCGCGCTATGCAGGAGGCTTCTCAAGTCACCTATTAATTTCCCCTTTTAAAGAGCACCTCTATCCTATATAATAAGAATGTAAAAACTTTGCTGCAAAAAGAGGTGCTCTCCAGATTATGTATGATATACTTTTTAAAAATGCAGAAATTTTAAACGGCGATTTTCAGTGGGAACACACGGACATTGCTGTGCAAAACGGTAAAATCGCGGCAATCGGCTCCAGTTTGGGCAAAGCCGCCCAATCGCTGGAACTGGCCGGAAAACAAATTGTACCCGGATTTGTAGATATTCATATTCACGGCTGCGCTGGCAGCGACACGTGTGATGCGACTGCTGAATCTTTAGCCGCCATGGCCGGCTATCTTGTCACAAAGGGAGTCACATCATTCTGCCCCACTACCATGACGATCTCTCACGAAGGCATCCTCGCTGCCTTGAAAAACGTACAGACCTGCATGAAAAATCCACCGGCTGGCGCATCGATCCTTGGGGTAAATATGGAGGGGCCGTATATCGCCCAGAGCCGCAAGGGCGCCCAAAAAGCCGAATTTGTACGCAAGCCCGACTGGCAGGAATTTATGGAGCTTTATAAGGCTTGCGGCGGGATCATTCGGTTGGTGGCCCTCGCTCCCGAGTGTGAAGGAGCGGAAGATTTTATTCGCCATGTTAAGAATTTATGCACCATCTCTCTTGCTCACACTGACGCCGATTACGACACCGCTTCGCACTCGTTTTCGCTGGGCATCTCCCACGCAACACATCTGTTTAATGCCATGACCGGTATGACACACCGAGCACCGGGTGCTGTGGGAGCGGTACTCTCTCATCCACAGGTACGCGCAGAAATTATCTGCGATGGGTTTCACATCCACCCGGCTGTCTTAAAAATTGCATTCGAGATTCTCGGCGACGACAGAGCCGTGATTATCAGCGATTCTCTTCGGGCTGCCGGAATGCCCGACGGCGTTTCTGAGCTTGGCGGGCAAACAGTGTACGTGCAGGATGGACAAGCTCGACTTGCAGATGGTACCATCGCAGGCTCTACTACCAATATTTTGCAAGAGGTCAAAAATCTGATCTCTTATGGCCTGCCAGCAGAAAGGGTCCTGCGCAGCGCAACGATCAATCCGGCAAGAGAAGTCGGCTGCGATAAGGAAATCGGGAGCATTGAGATAGGAAAGCGGGCTGACCTTTTGGTTTTCCGTCCCGGCTGGAATCTCGAGCGTGTGATTGCGCAGGGACAGATCGCTTTCGAATGCGCAGATTGAACTGCTGCGTCTTTCACCTCTCCTACTAACTGGAGCACATATAGCCATCTATTCCCCCATAGAATTTTCTGTGGGGGAATTTTACGTATTTAACGTATGAAGTCGTGCGTTTTTGCATATTTTTTAGAAAAATCAGCTATTTTTATAGGGAAAAATGGGGAGTATCCTGTCTGTTCTCCTTGACTTCATTAAACTAAAGCGTTATAATAGGAAATACATCCGGTTGCAGTTTGGCAGCCGGAAAAATGCATATTGATGGTTTTGTGAGTGGAGGTTACGAAAATGAAACGCGTTTACAATTTTTCCGCCGGTCCGTCCGTACTGCCAGAGTCTGTACTGCGTCGTGCTGCCGACGAAATGATGGATTATCAGGGCAGCGGTCAGTCAGTTATGGAAATGTCCCATCGCTCAAAAGTATATGAGGGGATCATTGGCTCAGCGGAAAGTTTGCTGCGCGAGATTATGGGAATCCCTTCTAATTATAAGGTGCTGTTCTTGCAGGGCGGTGCTTCGTCACAATTTGCTATGGTGCCGATGAACCTGATGAATAAAAATCATAAGGCTGATTTCGTCATCACCGGACAATGGGCCACTAAAGCACAGAAAGAAGCTGCTCGCTATGGTGAAGCCCATATTGTCGCATCCTCTAAAGATAAGACATTTACTTATATTCCAGATCTGGATCCGTCCACATTCAGCAAGGATGCAGATTATTTCCATATCTGCATGAATAATACCATCTACGGCACACGTTACACCAAGCTGCCCGAGACGGGTGATGTGCCGCTGGTAGCTGATATTTCTTCCTGCATTCTCAGCGAGCCTATCGATGTATCGAAGTTTGGACTTCTGTACGCAGGCGCCCAGAAGAATATGGCTCCGGCCGGTCTTACGGTGGTCATCGTCCGTGAAGATCTCATCGGCAATGCAATGGACATTACTCCTACCATGTTTAATTATCAAATTCACGCCGATAACGGTTCTATGTATAACACGCCGCCGTGCTACACGATCTATATGTGCATGCTCGTTTTGGAGTGGCTCAAAAATGAGATCGGCGGTTTGGAGAAGATGAAGGCCATTAATGAGAAGAAGGCTGGTATCCTTTATGATTTCTTGGATCAATCCAGCCTGTTCCACGGCACGGTGGTAAAAAAGGATCGTTCTTTGATGAATGTTCCGTTTGTAACGGGCAGCGACGAGCTCGACGCTAAATTTGTCAAGGAATCCGCAGCGGCTGGTTTCGTTAACTTAAAGGGTCATCGTACCGTGGGCGGTATGCGCGCTTCTATTTACAACGCTATGCCGGTAGAAGGCGTGGAAAAACTTGTGGCATTTATGAGCGATTTTGAAAAAAACAACGGCTGAGGTG
>CALWIX010000170.1 GCA_944380825.1 uncultured Clostridia bacterium
AATGGTTGTATGGAGGGCCGACAGAATGAAAAAGTTTGATATTAAGTTTTATGAGTATCGGAAAATTTTCATCGGTATTTCCGCGGCGTTGATAGCTATTGGCCTTATCTGTAACGTGATTTTTGGCACGCAGCTCGATATTCAGTTTAAGGGCGGCGCTGTGATTCGCTATTCCTTTACCGGCGAAATTGATCAAGAAGATGTTCAGAAGGTGGTTCAGGACGTTTCGGGTAAAAATGTAAACGTGACGATCGGTCAATCTATGGGCGATGACGAGTCACGCAGTGTTTCGCTCTCGTTCGCGGGGGAGAGTTCTCTTTCTGTGGAAGAACAGCAGGCGGTGGAGTCAGCTCTCACCGAGAAGTATCCTGACGCGAATTTTGATGTGATTGAGTCGAGTTCTATTGATCCGACGATGGGTGGAGAATTTTTCTTCAAGTGTATTGCGTCGATCATTATAGCTGCCATTTTGTTGATTATTTATATTGCCTTCCGATTCAAAAAAATCGGCGGTATGTCAGCCGGTGTGATGGCGATTATTACTCTTACCCATGATGTGGTTATGGTGTATTTTACATTTGTAGTGTGCCGTATTCCGCTCAATGATAATTTTATCGCTGTAGTTTTGACAATTCTTGGTTACTCACTCAACGGTACGATTATCATTTACGACCGCGTGCGTGAGAATCGCCGTTTGATGGGCCCGAAGGCGGATGTCGCTGATGTTGTGGATACCAGCATTAACCAGACGCTTACACGTTCGGTTTATACAGCCCTGTGCACCTTCCTTGCGGTAGCGGTTGTATACATTGTAGGCGCTATCTACGATCTGTCTACTGTTACCACGTTTGCGCTGCCGATGATGGTTGGTATTGTGTGCGGATGCTATTCTTCTACTTGTGTGGCAGGACCTCTTTATGTTATGTGGCAAAAACATAAGAGAGCTGCTTCTGCTGCCAAAGCGTAAGGATGGATACCGTTTTTCGCGGCCTGTGTTGAGATATTTGCAGCCTTTTTCAAAGACTGTCTAATTTTTAGTGTTCTTGAGAATAAGGGCGCGCCGTACGGCGTGCCCTTTTCGCTTTCTATGTTCTAAAAGAAATTTTGGATGGAATCTTTAAACTTTACCGGGATTGAGATATAATAAAAGATAGGAAGGCGGGTTTTACCGGGTGTGAGCCCGCAGGGAAATATAAAAGAAAAGCAGGTGTTATTGATGAAAGCTGTTTTTACCGTGCCGCTGTCAAAGGTGATCAAGGAGCTGTCTCTTCATCCATGTTACGAGCCGGCTGATCCAGAAACCATACTGATCTGCTCGCCTGACGTAAACCGTCCCGGCCTTGAGCTCAACGGTTATCTTGAATATTTTGATAGAAATCGTATCCAAATTTTGGGAAATGCAGAGTATGCATTTCTTCGTGCCCAGACTCCGGAAAATAAGCATATCGCTACTGATCGTTTATTTGCCTGCCATCCGCCGGTTGTAATTATTGCTCGAGGGTTAGAGCCGGATCCGGAATTGTTGGAAGCTGCTCATAAATATGAAGTACCGGTATACAGTACGCAAGATACTACCTCCAGTGTAGTGGCGGCATTAGTTTCGTACATGAACGTAGAACTTGCCCCGCGTATCACGCGCCACGGTGTTCTTGTAGAAGTATACGGCGAAGGAATTTTGCTTGTGGGAGACAGTGGTGTAGGTAAGAGCGAAACAGCGATCGAACTTATCAAGCGCGGCCATCGTCTGATTGCTGACGATGCGGTAGAAATCCGCCGCGTCTCGGCAAAATCGCTTGTAGGCACGGCTCCGGAGAATATCCGCCATTTTATCGAGCTTCGTGGCATTGGCATCATCAACGCCCGCCGTATTTTTGGTATGGGTGCCGTTAAGCTTACAGAAAAGATTGATATGGTGATCAATCTGGAAATTTGGGACAGCACAAAAGTGTATGACCGTATGGGGCTCGATAACGAGTATACGGAAATTCTGGGAATTAAGGTTCCGGTTTTGACCATTCCGGTAAAACCCGGCAGAAATCTAGCCATCATCATCGAAGTAGCCGCCATGAACAACCGTCAGAAAAAGATGGGCTATAATGCGGCCCAAGAGCTGCTTGCCAGCCTCGGTATGGATATGGATGCCATTAAAGAGCACGAAAGAAAACTGGATCTGGATTTATAAAATAGACTTTATAGCCTTTTGCACGGTTTTGTAGGAGTGAAAGTCCAGAAATTTGCAAACGGGGAGGGAGTGTACTGCCTCCCAAAGAAGGAGAAAAGATGAAGATTATTGCCGATTTACATACCCATACAATAGCGTCCACACATGCCTATAACACCATTTTAGAAATGGTGCACTACGCTGCACAAGCTGGTTTAAAGGCGATTGCTCTAACGGATCACGGCAGAAGGATGCCCGGCGCGCCGGGAGATTGGTATTTTCAGAATCTTGCAACGGTGCCGCGCCGGCTGGAGGGTGTGTTGGTTCTGCGCGGCATAGAGATGAATATTATTGATTATGAGGGGAATACCGATCTGGAAGAAAATGCTAAAAATTTAGACTGGGCGGTGGCATCTATCCATGGAGGATTGATGGATCCTAACGTGAAGCCCACAGTGGAGCTGTGCACGGAACTTTGGCTGAAAGTTGCCCAGAATCCTATGGTACGTGTAATCGGCCACAGCGGTACTCCCCAGTTTGCATACGATTATGAGAAAGTCATTCCGGAATTTGGAAGGCAAGGTAAACTCGTTGAAATCAACGAGCACTCGTTTCTTGTGCGTAAGAGTTCCGTTCCCAACTGCAAAAAGATTGCCGAGGTATGCAAAAAATATGGAGTTCCGATTGTGGTGGATTCGGATGCCCATTTCTGTACGGAACTTGGTGTATACCCCAACGCCGAGCGGATGCTTAAGGAGATTGATTTTCCGGAAGAGTTGATCGTCAATGGTGACGAGAATCGATTATATGAATATTTGCGTAAATACACTAAAGTTTTGGAAGAGGAGTAAATCCTTTCTAGCTTTCGGAGGAATTTGATGGATCGTTTGACACAACTGGAAAACATGGCCCGAAAGAAGGGCTGCGCCGTCTTGCGGGAAGAACCGATGAGCCGTCATACGACATTCCGTATTGGCGGACCGGCGGATCTGTTTCTTACGGTACCGGAGGAAGAGGCTCTTGCTGCCTTGCTGCAGGAGGCTGCCAATCTAGAGATTCCGCTGTTTCCACTGGGAAACGGATCAAATCTGCTGGTAAGCGATAAAGGAATTCGCGGCGCCGTCTTTACGTTAGACGGCAGCTTTAGAAAGATAGAATCCAAAGGGGAGTTCCTTATTTGCGGCGCAGCGGCACAGCTTTCCGCTGTCAGTACGGCGGCGGCAGAGCATTCTTTGACGGGCGCACAGTTTCTCTGCGGCATCCCTGGCAGCGTAGGCGGCGCCGTTTTGATGAATGCCGGAGCTTACGGCGGTGAGATAGGTGCGATTCTTGTACAGGCGCGTCATATATTCCCAGACGGGACGATAGGATCATTTTCTTCCGAAGAGATTGGATTTTCTTATCGTCATACGGTATATATGGACAACGGAGCCATTATCCTAGGCGCGCAGCTGCGCCTTGCTCCGGGGAATGCGGAGCAGATCCGCTCCGAGATTCGAGAGCTCCTGCGTAAACGGCGGGAAAAGCAGCCTCTGGAATATCCCAGTGCAGGCAGCATATTCAAACGGCCTGCGGGTCATTTTGCTGGTGCTTTGATTGAGCAATGTGGTCTAAAAGGGACACGAATTGGCGGGGCGCAGGTAAGTGAAAAGCACGCCGGATTCATTATTAACCGCGGCGGCGCAACGTGCGCGGATGTATTGGCACTGATTTCTTTGATTCAAGAAAGGGTGCTGCACGAAACGGGAATTGCGCTGGAATGTGAAGTGAAAAGGGTGGGAGAAGCATGACTTTTCTGATTGTCACAGGCCTTTCCGGAGCGGGAAAATCGGGTGCAGTCCATGCTTTGGAGGATATTGGGTTTTACTGTGTGGACAATGTTCCGACAGAATTGATTGTGACATTTTACGGTTTATTTGAAAAAGCAGGTACAGGATTCCAAAAAATTGCCATTGTAACCGATGTGCGCGGCGGAAAGATGTTTAAGCGCTTATCTGAAACGCTCGATTCCCTCAAAAAAGAGGGGCGAGAGTTTAAACTGCTGTATATTGACGCGGAAGATGACGTCCTGATCCGGCGATTTAAAGAAACGCGCCGCCGCCATCCTCTTGCCGATACAGAGCAGTCGCTGGAAGACGCCGTACATGCCGAGCGTCGGATCGTTGGAAAAATCCGTGAACGCGCCGACTATGTGATCGATACGACACACCTTTCTCCGGCGCAGCTTAAAGAGCGTATCTCCCTGTTGTTTTTGGATAACTCCTCCAATGCTTTGATGGTGCAGTGTGTGTCGTTTGGTTTCAAATACGGGATCCCTGCAGAAGCGGATCTGGTATTCGATGTGCGCTGTCTGCCCAATCCCTATTATGTGGCAGAGCTGAAACGGCAGACAGGATTGGACGAGCCCGTCTATGACTATGACATGAAATGGGATCAGACACAAGGATATATAAAAAGAATGTTCGATTGGATCGATTACACGCTTCCGCTTTATTGCGATGAGGGAAAGAGCCAGCTTGTCATCGCCATTGGCTGCACGGGTGGCCATCACCGCTCCGTAGCGATTGCGCAGCTTTTATACAGCCATTTACAGGAGTCGGGTCAGCGCGCCAGCGTACATCACCGCGATATTCATAAATCGTGAGAGACGCTGTGTTTCCATCAGAAAATTTTTGCTTGTTTTTAAAATGATTTCAAAAAAGCAAATTGAACTTTCTCTAGAAAATAGAAGTGTGGCTTGCGTTAGTAAACGATTACAGAAGAATAAAAAATTCTGTAACAGATAATGAGAAAGTATTACAATATTAAGCTATGAGAAACTTTTAGAAGCAGCTCATCAGGGTGGAAAGCTGCTGTTTTGAGCAAACATCCGCAATGCTGTTATGCTGCATAAATTTGATGGGATGAAAGTAAATTAGAAGGATGTTTTGAAAGATGTCATTTTCTGCTGATACAAAAAATGAGCTTTGCCGTATAGAAAGCGAGGATCTTTTCCAACGCAAGGCAGAGTGTTATGGAATGTTTTTATTTGCTAAGAGTTTCACCCCGGAGAGCGTATGCCTGACGACGGAGAATGGATTTGTTGCGCACAGGGCTGCCGAGCTTGCCGCCCAGCCGGGTGGCGTAATGACGGAGATCACCTCCGTGCTGACGCGCCGCCGCGGTGCAAATGTCTATACACTTACCGTGCAGGGCGCAGATCAACGGCAGCAGCTCCTCTCTTTTTTTGGTCATACAGGCCGGGAACTGAATCTGCGTCTCAACCGTGCAAACCTTGAGGATGTATCGTGCATATCGTCATTCCTGCGAGGGGTATTTTTATCGTGCGGTACAGTAACGGATCCGAAGAAGGATTATCACTTAGAGATGATGGCACCGTATATGAAACTTGCGAAAGATCTGATCACCCTTTTGGAAGAAGCAGAGGTGCCGGTTCAGCCGTCTCTTGTCAACCGTAAAGGTGCATTTGTGGTATATGTAAAGGGCAGCGAGCAAATTGCTGATTTTTTGACATACATCGGTGCGCAGAATTCTTCTATGGAACTGATGCAAATTAAGATGGTGAAGCAGGTGCGCAATGATATCAACCGAAAGACAAATTTTGAAACGGCGAACTTAGGAAAAACGGCTGATGCTGCCGCACGCCAAATACAAGCCATTGAACAAATTGAGCGTTCGGTAGGACTTGGCGCTTTGCCGGATGATCTGCGCGAGCTCGCCGTTCTGCGTCGGGAAAACCCGGAAATGTCTCTGCGGGAACTGGGCGAGACGTTATCCGAACCCATTAGCCGTTCAGGCGTAAACCATAGGCTTCAGCGGATTTTAGAGTTTGCCAAATCTACCGGAAAGATTAGCTAGGAGGGGATAGTATGGCGTTTACACATCTGCATACCCATACGGAGTACAGCCTTCTCGACGGTGCTTGCCGTATTGGTCCCCTGCTGGATAGAGCTGCTGAACTGGGGCAGAAAGCTGTGGCAATTACCGATCACGGTGTCATGTATGGAGCGATTGAATTTTATAAAGAAGCCAAAAAACGAGGGATAAAGCCCATTATAGGCTGTGAGACGTATGTCGCAAAACGCACAAGGTTGGATAAAACGCGTGAACTAGATGCAGAAAATCGCCATCTTGTGCTTCTGTGCAAAAATAATACAGGGTATCGCAATCTGGTAGAACTTGTCAGCCGATCCTGGGTCGAAGGATTTTACAGCAAGCCCCGTGTCGATTTTGAGCTTCTTGAACAATATTCCCAAGGGCTCATCGCACTTTCAGCGTGTCTTGCGGGAGAGATTCCACGCGCCCTCTCTGCCGGTGATTATGCCGGTGCAAAAGAGGCGGCGCTGCGGTATGACAAGATTTTTGGTCACGGCAATTTTTATATCGAAATACAGGATCATGGCCTGCCGGAACAAAAACGGATCTTGCCGTCTCTGCTCTCCCTTTCTAAAGAAACAGGAATTCCTCTTGTGGCGACAAATGACTGCCATTACATCCGCCAAGAGGATGCTAGAATGCACAAGGTTTTGCTGTGTATTCAGACGAACCACACACTTGATGAAGAAAATTCCTTAGAGTTTGGTTCTCATGAGTTTTACTTTAAAACGGAAGAAGAGATGCGCGCGCTGTTTCCACAGTGTCCCGAAGCGATAGAGAATACAGGTGTCATAGCGGATCAGTGTGAAGTAGAATTTGAATTTGGCCACACACGTCTTCCCCGGTTCAATACACCGAACGGGCAAGATAATGTGGCATTTTTCCGTGAAAAATGTGTCGAAGGGCTGCGTCGCCGTTATGGTGAAGATCCGGGAGAAGACAAAAAAAACCGTCTAAGCTATGAGATGGATATGATTGAGCGGATGGGATATATCAATTACTACCTGATTGTGTACGATTTTGTCCGCTATGCAAAGTCCATTGATATTCCGGTGGGGCCGGGGCGCGGTTCGGGGGCAGGGAGTCTTGCTGCGTACTGCTTGGGGATCACGAATATCGATCCGATCCGTTACCAGCTTCTGTTTGAGCGTTTTTTAAATCCCGAGCGGGTAAGTATGCCGGATTTTGATATTGATTTTAGTGATGAGCGCCGTCAAGAGATGATTGATTATGTGGTGCGCCGCTACGGTGCGGATCATGTGGCGCAGATTGTCACGTTCGGTACCATGGCTGCGCGTGCCTCCATCCGTGATGTTGGCCGTGTAATGGGACTTCCTTACGCGGCGGTGGATGGGATCGCAAAGCTTATCCCCATGGGACTAGGCATTACGCTTGATAAGGCGCTCTCTTCTTCGAAAGAATTGCGTACACGCTATAGCTCCGAGCCTCAGATTCGCAGTCTTATCGATCTGGCGCGGCAGATCGAAGGGATGCCTCGCAATGCTTCCACCCATGCGGCCGGCGTCGTCATCACCGATTGTCCTGTAAGTGATTATGTGCCGCTGGCGAAAAACGGCGATTCCATTGTGACGCAGTATACGATGACGGCTCTTGAGGAGCTGGGGCTGCTTAAGATGGATTTTCTGGGGCTGCGTACTCTTTCTATTATTTATAATGCCCAGACGGAGATTCGGCGGCAGAAGCCGGGATTTTTGATTGAAAACATCCCGCTGGATGATCCTGCCGTGTTCCAAATGCTTTCGGCAGGACAGACAGAGGGTGTGTTCCAGTTTGAATCGGCAGGAATGCGAAGTACGATTGTGCAGCTTGGTCCGGAATCGGTTGAAGATCTCATCGCAGTGATCTCCCTATACCGTCCGGGACCGATGGAATCGATCCCGCGTTACATTGAAAATCGTCATCATCCCGAAAAGGTGACGTACCTTCATCCCGCTCTAGAAGATATTTTGGATGTAACCTATGGGTGTATTGTTTACCAAGAGCAGGTCATGCAAATTTTCCGCAAGCTGGCAGGGTATTCGTTGGGGCGAGCCGATATTGTGCGCCGCGCTATGGCAAAGAAGAAAGCCGATGTAATGGAACGCGAAAAGGAGATCTTTATTCATGGCCTTACTCGAGAGGATGGCACCGTCGAAGTGGAGGGCTGTGTACGGCGCGGTGTGGATGAAAAAACAGCACTCACAATCTTTGGCGAGATGGAGAGCTTCGCTTCGTATGCGTTTAATAAATCGCACGCCGCTGCCTATGCGACGGTTTCGTACGAAACGGCATGGCTCAAATGCCATTATCCTCGTGAATATATGGCGGCGCTGCTTACAAGTGTGCTGGATAATACGGGAAAGGTAGCAGGGTATATTGCCGAGTGTACGCGCTTGGGGATCCGCGTTTTGCCGCCTCACGTCAACGAAAGTCTAAGCCGTTTCACCGTGGTGGGGAAAGATATCCGTTTTGGTTTGCTGGCAGTAAAAAATATAGGCGGAGCTTTTCTTGAGCGCCTGATCCGGGAGCGAGAACGTAAGGGAAAGTTCCAGTCATTTTATGATTTTTGTAAGCGGATGTACGGCATGGATCTGAACCGGCGTGTGTTGGAAAGTCTAATCCGCTGCGGTGCCCTCGATGGTTTTGACGGCAACCGACGCCAGATGATGGAGAACGTAGACGCAGTTTTAGAAACGCTCGATTCTGACAAACGCCGTAATATCGAAGGGCAGATAGGATTTTTCGATCTGCCGCAGTCCCCCGGCGATTCTGCGTTTTCAATGGCGCCTATGCCGGATTATTCTCCTGCGGAAAGGCTCGCGATGGAAAAAGAGGTTACAGGAATTTATATCTCCGGCCATCCAATGCTTGCGTATCTTCCGATGTATGAGAAACTGCGTGCTGCCCGTACAGGAGATATTCTCGACGATGTGCGCAATCATATGGGAAAGTATCAGGACGGCGAGTCTGTAACGTTGTTGGGGATTTTTACTTCTGTACGCGTAAAGGTGACGAAGAAAAATATACCAATGGCTTTCGCAGTCCTTGAAGATCTGTATGGTTCGATAGACGTGCTGATTTTTCCTAACACGCTCGAGCAGTATGCGTCTCTTGTTGTGGAAGGAAGAACGGTGCAGCTGAAAGGCAGGCTGGATCTTTCGGAAGAAGTAAAGATAATCTGCGAAAAAGTTCTGCCGCCGCAGGAAATAGAACAAAAGAAAAAAAAGTCTAATCGTCCGGGATTGTATCTGCGTGTTCCGAGCAGAGAAGATCCTTTGTGCCGCAAAGCGCTGCAATATACCGATCTTTTTGAAGGTATGATGCCGCTGTATTTGTACTGTATCGATACGGGAAAGCTCGTTGCAGCTCCGCCTTCGCTCCGAGTGGATGTAAATCCAGTCCTTTTGCGAGAGCTCAAACGGCTTCTTGGAGAGGAGAATGTAGCATTCGTAACTCCGTAAAATTTTCATAAAATGCAACTAAATTCTATATAAAAAGCATTTTTGTCCATGAAACCATATTGACGGTCTATCTAGAATTGCGTATAATTAGAATGCGGAAGTATTTGGGAACATCCGCAAAAGTTATAAAAAGAAGCTTGATTGTAATTTCTACATAACAGGGAATGAAGAACTCCGCCGAAACACTCTTTGGCGGCGGTGCACACAGAAAATCACATGGGAGGCTTTGCAGATTATGAATACGAATACGATAGCAGTCCTGACGAGCGGAGGTGATGCGCCGGGAATGAACGCAGCAATCCGTGCAGTCGTAAGAACGGCTTTAGCGGATGGGATCCGTGTTCTGGGTGTCCGCAGAGGCTATAACGGCCTGCTCAACGGCGATGTAATCGACATGAACCTGCGCAGCGTTTCCGATATAATCCATCATGGCGGAACTATGCTTTATACAGCGCGCAGCCCGGAATTTAGCACACCGGCAGGAGTGAAGAAGGCTGCCAATATGTGCCGCAATTTGAATATTGACGGTGTTGTTGTCATCGGCGGCGATGGCTCGTTCCGTGGTGCTCGAGACTTGACGGCGGAGGGAATTCTCTGTGTTGGTGTACCGGGAACGATTGATAACGATATTGCCTGTACCGACTATACTATCGGCTATGATACAGCGATGAATACAGCAATGGAGATGGTGGATCGTCTGCGTGATACGACCGAATCTCACGATAGATGTAGTGTTGTAGAAGTAATGGGGCGCAGGTGCGGTGATTTAGCACTTAATACTGGTATTGCTGTTGGTGCTACATCCATTTTAGTTCCCGAAATCCCATTTGATTTTGAGCGTGACGTTGTGGAACGTATGCGTTTTACACAGCGCACGGGAAAGAAACACTTTGTTATCGTTGTGGCGGAAGGCGTTGGGGGTGTCAGTGAAATTTCGGAAAAAATTCAGCAGGAAACTGGCATCGAGTCGCGCGCTACGATTTTGGGCCATGTCCAACGCGGTGGTTCTCCCACTATGCGCGATCGTGTGCTTGGCAGCTTAATGGGTAATCATGCGGCTACGCTTCTGAAAAATGGAATTGGAAACCGTGTGGTGGCAATGAAGCAGAACAAAATTGTTGACTTTGATATTACAGACGCTCTTAACCAAAAGCGTGTATTTGATGTCGAGCGCTATCACATTGCACATAAGATCTCTATTTAATGCTTATAGTAAAGAAAATTTTATATTTGTGGGTGAAGTAAAAACGAGCAGGGCTATTCTAAATGGATACCCCTGCTCGTTTTATATTAAAAAAAATAGAAAAATATATTAAAATATAAAAGAAAATGATTAAAACAAAGTCTATTTAAAAGTCTTAATAATATATGGAATTTTAATAATATTAAAAATTTTTGTTTTTATTTGATATTATAAATTTCATAATATTTTTTGACAAAAAGGTGAAAATATACTATAATAAGAAAATCATGGGAAAATATAAAGAGCTTATTTTCTAAAATGAAGAGGTCTGTAAGGCATCTCTTTTTTAGAAAGACACAAAGAAGTAATTAACAAAGAAGGGATGGTGATTTTTTGGCTCTAGAAACAATGAAAGCTGTGCAAAAGGCGGAACAGGATGCCGATCAAGCGGAATTAAATGCGTACAAAGAAGCAGAGAAAATTTTAAAAGAAGCTGATGAACAGGCAAAACAGATCCGACATGATGCACAGGCGGCTGGTCGTGAAGCTGTGACGAAAGCTGCTGCACAGGCAGAAAAGGAGGCTATAGCGGCCCGTGAGCAAGTCTTGCGGGAATTAGACGCGGAGATCGCTTTGCTGCAGAAAAACACGGCGGAAAAAAGAAAAGAGGCTATCCGGTTGATTGTAGAAACCGTAGTTGGCTGACAAATCTTATTTAGAAAGGGGGGTTGACACATGGCAGTGCTCCAGATGCAGAAAATAAGCATCTATGCGCTCAAAAAGAATAGAAAAGAAATTTTAGAATATCTGCAGCTGCGCGGCGCGGTAGAGATCATAGACTCCAATGCAAAAGGAAATGTGTTTCATAAGGCAGATGTCCAGCAACAACGCGCAAAAATTGAGAGAAATATCGATCAAATCCGTAAAGCGCTTGAAATCCTTTCACAATGTACAAATTATAAAAGCGGTCCCCTCTCTACATTTCAGGGCCGAAGCCCAATGGAGTTTCGCGAATATAGAAATGCTGAAGAAACAATTCCGCAGTACGAAGAAGCAGCCTACAATATCAATGAGTTAGATAGGAAGATTGCCGAAAACAAAGCGGAACTTCAACGGCTGCATACCCAAATAGACGCGCTTTCACCATGGCTTTCGCTCGATATTTCTATGCGTACAAAGGGGACAAAGTATACACGTGTGTTTATTGGATCTGTTCCAGAGGAACGGACGCTCGAACAAATTCTTAGCGATTTGGCACAGGCGGCGCCGAAAGTGAAGAATGTGTATGCAGAGATTCTCAGCACCAGCGCAGATCAAACGTGCCTATTTGTACTGTGCGGAAGAAAAGATGCAGAAGTGGTGGAATACGCCCTGCGAGGAATTGGATTTTCTTATCCGTCCTCTCCGGCAGAAAATCTACCTCAAGAGCAATGTGTCCAGCTGCGGGAAAGAGCAGAACAAGTTCAAAAGGAAATCGACAGCGCTTACCAAAAGATCAAAAGCTATGCAGACGATCGTATGGCCTTAGAGTTTCTACTGGATCATGAGGTGATGCGTGCAGAGAGAAATGAGGTCCTTGGCAGATTGCTCCAAAGCCGCCGTACTTTTGTACTCACAGGATACGTTCCTCAGCGTGATGTGGATAATCTGGCGAAAACGCTTTCTGAAAAGTATGGCGTGGTGGCAGAAGTGGAGGATTTGACAGAAAAGGATGATCCTCCTGTTTTATTGGAAAATAACGCGTTTGCTGCTCCTATGGAGCCAGTTTTGGAAAGCTACAGCATGCCGGGGCGCGGTGAAGTTGATCCATGTACTGTCATGGCAATGTTCTATTATGTTCTCTTTGGATTGATGCTTTCTGACGCCGTGTATGGCCTGATTATGGTGGTGGGCTGCGGCGTACTGCTAAAAAAATTCCGGAATATGGAGTCCGGAATGAGAAAGACGCTGCAAATGTTTTTGTACAGCGGAATTTCTACTATGTTTTGGGGAGTGATGTTTGGCAGCTATTTTGGAGATGTGGTCGATGTAGTTTCGAGCACTTTTTTGGGGAAAGAAGTGACCATTCCGCCGGTATGGTTTGTTCCGGTGAACGAACCGATGCGGCTTCTGGTATTTTCATTTTTGCTTGGAATTTTGCATCTATTTGCCGGGTTGGCGATGAAGATGTACCAGCTTTGTAAAGCAAAGCAGTATAAAGATGCCCTGTACGACGTTGTCTTTTGGTATATGCTCGTGGGCGGTGGGATTATTTACCTGCTTACCATGGAGATGGTGGTCAGTATGCTGGGGATAGGGTTCCAGCTTCCTGCTGTGGTAGGAAATGTTGCAGCGGTAATCGCCGGCATTGGCGCCGTAGGAATTGTGTTTACGGCGGGACGCGAGTCACGCAATCCGTTTAAACGGTTACTCAAAGGACTGTATGGACTTTACAACATTTCCGGTTATCTCAGCGATATTTTATCTTATTCCCGTCTGCTCGCCCTTGGTCTTGCTACTGGTGTAATTGCATCGGTGTTCAATCAAATGGGCAGCATGGCAGGCGGAGGTGTGGTCGGTGCAATCGTGTTTATTCTAGTTTTTGTTATCGGCCATACGCTTAACATCGGCATCAATGTGCTCGGCGCTTATGTGCATACAAATCGCCTGCAGTATGTTGAATTCTTCGGGAAATTTTTTGAAGGCGGCGGAAGAAAATTCAATCCGTTTTCCGCAAAAACAAAGTATTATAAAATCAAGGAGGAAAATTAGTCATGGATATCAATAATTTGGGTGTAGCAATGGCATTGTTGGGAGCGGCGTCGGCAGCTCTGCTTGCGGGTATTGGATCGGCAATCGGTGTTGGCATGTCGGGTGAAGCAGCTGCGGGTGTTGTCACAGAAGATCCGGGCAAATTCGGTAAAGTACTTGTGCTTCAGCTTTTGCCGGGCACACAGGGAATTTATGGTTTGCTTATTGCGTTTATTACGTTGTCCAATATTGGTATTCTTGGCGGCAGTTCAGACGTATCGTTTGCGCAAGGTGTGATGTATTTCTTTGCCTGCCTGCCGATGGGTCTTGTGGGTCTTTGGTCGGCGCGCCGTCAGGCCATGGCGTCGGTAGCAAGTATTGGTCTTGTGGCGAAGCGCCCTGATCAGTTCGGTAAAGCGATGATCTTCCCGGCAATGGTGGAGACATATGCGGTGCTGGCATTGTTGGTTTCGCTGCTGGCTGTTTCCAATATCAGCAAGATCGCGATCTGATGGAGGCGTTCTATGGCGGGATTGGAGAATATCATCAACCAGATCCGTGCAGACGCACGGTCTGCGGCCGCAGAGATTACAGAAAAAGCGCAGCAGCAGGCAGATAACATCCTCGCCCAGGCACGCGCCGATGCGGAGAACATCATCGTAAAATCAGAAGCCGACGCGAAGAATACGGCGCAAAATATTAAGGATCGTGCTGCGTCGGCAGCTGATTTGGAGCGCCGTAAACGTCTGTTGGAAGAGAAGCAGGCGGAGATTGCCGCGATTCTTACACAGGCACAGCAAATGCTCGAGCAGCTTCCAGATGCGGAATATTTTGCGGTATTACGCAGGTTAGCCGCCCGTTATGCATTGCCGCAGACGGGAGAAATTCTTGTTTCTCAAGAGGATTTTTCAAGGCTTCCCGAAGGATTTGCGGCGTCGCTGGAGCTTCCGCAGGGCGGTTGTCTGAAAGCAGAGCCGTTTTCTGAAATACAAGGCGGAGGATTTCTGCTGCGTTATGGCGGCATCGAAGTCAACTGTACTTTTCCAGCGCTGTTTGAGGCGGCGCGCGAGGATCTTCAGGATAAAATATACGCGCTGCTCTTTGCGGGAAAGTGAAAAGGGAAGAAAGAACCGTGAACATCCCTTTGAAAATCTCGCGACAAAAAACGGCAAGGAGGAAATAAGCAAGTGGCGGAACAATATACCTATGCAGTGGCGCGTATCCGCGCGAAAGAGCTCTCCCTGCTGGGGAGGCAGGAATTTGACCGCCTGATGGCGTGCGGAAGCTATGAAGAGTGCCTCAACACGCTGCATGATCTCGGCTGGGGCGATGGCGATGAGTCTACGGGAGAAGAGATCTTAGCGGCGGAGAGCAGCAAAATGTGGACGCTTTTACAGGAGCTTGTACAAGATAGAAGCGTGTTCGACGTCTTTTTATATCCGATTGATTACAATAATCTTAAGGCTGCTATAAAGTCAGTGGTTACAGGTGTTCGCAGCGAAGGAATCTTCTTGCCCGGAGGCACCGTTTCTCCGGAACTGATGGTTCAGGCGGTGGAGAAGGACGATTTTTCTGCGTTGCCAGAAAAAATGAGGGAGCCTGCTAAGGAAGCGTATCAGGTACTTGTGCACACAAAGGACGGTCAGATGTGCGATGTTATTTTAGATGCAGCGGCTCTCACAGCTATTAAAGAAGCAGGCAGCGCCTCCGATAACAAGATGATTCGCGCCTATGCAGAGCTGACAGTAGCAGTGACAGATTTGAAAATTGCGGTGCGTGGCTGCAAAACCGGAAAGACGGCTTCGTTTCTCAAACGTGCATGCGTTCCCTGCAGTACGCTGAATGTAGACTCCCTCATCTCGGCTGCAAACAGAGGCCCCGAGGAGCTGTTCGCTTATTTGGCGAATACGGCTTACGCAGCTGCTGCAGAAAAGCTCAAAGAGTCGGCTAGTGCGTTTGAAAAGTGGTGTGACGACACCATAATGGAGTTGATACGTGCAGAAAAATCGAATCCGTTTACCATAGGGCCGTTAGCAGCCTATCTGCTGGCCCGTGAGAACGAGATGAAATCGGTGCGTATCCTGCTGTCTGGAAAACGAAATCGGATAAGCGACGGGATAATCCGAGAAAGGCTGAGGGAAACGTATGTATAAAGCAGCTGTTATGGGCGATCGAGATAGTATTTACGGATTTGCGGCGCTCGGACTCGAGATTTTTCCAGAGACGGATCCGGTGCAGGCCGCAAAATGTCT
>CALWIX010000171.1 GCA_944380825.1 uncultured Clostridia bacterium
TGAACAAGCAGACGATAGTGAAGTGGAATTATGGTAAGTGCTTTAAGGCAATATAACAATCCTGGGTTACGCTTACTAAAGATTGTTTTTTCGACAAATCAATAAAATACAGAAAACGAGGGTCAAGGCACAATGCCTTGGCCCTCGGATTCTGTTTTGAAATTACAGCCACACCCTTACGGCAAAGCCGCCTTTGAAAAAGTAGGTGTTCGTGTAATGTCCATCTGGTGGAGATGAGGAGAATCGAACTCCTGTCCGAAAACCACTTACCAAAGCTTTCTACGAGCGTATCCGATTATTTAAAATTCCCGCAGCGCGGCGCCAATCGGAGGGCTTCGCGCGTTGGTAGCCTTTGAACCGTGACAAGCTTAAAGGCGTAGGCCTGTTCACGTGCACCGCTACATGACGCCTTTATCCGGGCCGCGGTACTCCCGGTAAAGACGAGCTGCCGTTAATTAAGCAGCGTACGCCATCCTATTGGAAGAATTGGCGAAGTTAATGACTTTTTTGTCGTTTATTTTTGTTTGCGGAGGATTAAAGCGGACCCGCACCGCTGCTCGCTTACTAAGGCTCACGATCCCCGTCGAAACCTTTACATCCCCGAATAAAAAGCAGAGAAAAAAAGGGGGAGAGAATCCGCGAAGGAAAAAGAGGAGAGCGAAGAGAGAAGACCGAGCCGTCAAGCGCGGTTTCTAGATTTTAAAGCGCGGTCAATGGTACGTTTTGCGTCGCGGGAGGCCATATCCTGTCGCTTGTCATAAAGCTTTTTGCCCTTACACACGCCGACCTGAATTTTGACCATAGACCCCTTAAAATACAGAGAAAGGGGAATAAGGGAATAGCCGTCCTGTTTGACAACGCCGAGCAGGCGCATAATCTCGCGCCGGTGCAGCAGGAGTCTGCGCACACGCAGCGGGTCGCGGTTAAAGAGATTGCCGTGGTCGTAGGGACTGATGTGCATACCCTTGACGAAGATTTCGCCATTATCGATAGAGCACCACGCGTCCTTCAAATTGACGCGGCCCTGCCGAATGGACTTAACCTCGGTGCCGGTAAGCTCTATGCCGGCCTCCATACTTTCCTCGACGAAATAGTCATGAAACGCCTTTTTATTTTGTGCGATAGTTCTGGTTGATTTTTCCGCCATAAAAAGGCCCCACTTTCTTCTGAGTATTTCTGATTATAGCATAAAAGGAGCCGGATCGTCAAGAAAAATTGTTCGAGACAATCCGGCAGAACGTATCAAATTTCGCTGCGTCCCTCGAGGGCGCGGGTGAGGGTAACCTCGTCGGCGTATTCCAAATCGCCGCCGACGGGGATGCCGTAGGCTAAGCGCGTCACGCGGATCCCCAGCGGTTTAAGCAGCCGAGACAGGTACATAGCCGTAGCCTCGCCCTCCACAGTGGGATTGGTGGCCATGATAACCTCCTTGACCTCGGGATTTTTAACGCGCTCGAGCAGCTGTTTAATACAAAGCTGTTCGGGGCCCACGCCGTTAAGCGGAGAAATAGCGCCGTGCAGAACGTGATAAACAGCCTTGCACTCGTTGGTGCGTTCCAAAGCGAACACATCGCGAGGGTCCTCGACCACACAGATAACCGAGCGGTCGCGGTCATCGCTGCGGCAGACGGGGCAAAGCTCCTGATCGGTTAAATTGCAGCAAATTTTGCAGTAATGAATTTTCTCATGGGCCTGCAAAATAGCGCGGGAGAAGTCCTCGGCCTCCTCTTTGGAAAGGCCCAAAACGTAGTAAGCGAGGCGCTGGGCCGTTTTGTGGCCGATACCGGGGAGCTGCTCAAATTTCTCCACCAATTTTGCAAGCGGAGCAACGTAGTACGAAGCCATTGTTACAGCAGGCCGGGCATATTGATGCCGTTCGAGATCTCCTCCATACGGTCCTCCTTGTCGTCAGAAGCGGCGCGCAGCGCCTCGTTGACGGCAGCGGTGATCAAATCGGAGAGCATCTCAATATCCTGCGGGTCCACGACCTCGGGCTTAATTTCAAGGGATTTAATCTCCATTTTACCGGTAACAACGGCCTTGACAGCGTCGCCGCCGGCGGTAGCAGAATACTCCTTGACCTCCAGTTCCGCATTGATGGCATCCATCTGGGCCTGAAGCTTCTGGGCCTGCTTGGCAAGCTGCTGAATATTCGCGGCCCCGCCGGAGCCGTAGCCCTGTGGTAATCTTGCTTTCATGGTTGATTCCTCCAATTATTTTTTGATGACTTCGATCCCCGCCTGCTGGGCCAAATCGGCCAAACCGGCAAGCGGATCATTTTTTTCTTCCTGCTGATGTTTTTTATAAGGTCCCAGCTTATAGACCCTGCCGGTCACCTGTCGGATAGCGTCCCGCATTTTACCTCTTTGAGCGGAACGGCGCAGCAGTTCAAAAGCCATATCCTTGGCGTCGATAAGGACATAATCGCCGCTGACATAGGCGCTGGAACCGTTGAAAGCGGAAGAAATCACTTTAGAATACCCGCTGAGAACCTGCAGGATCTCGGGCCACGCGTCCAGAGGGCGGGCATTGGCTTGGATTTCTTCTGCTGAGGAAGCACAGATAGGGGACGGAGACGGCGGCTGCGCTGCAATCGAAGGCTGTGGCTGTGCCGAAAGGGGGGAAGCGGCCGCAGGCGGCTCGCTGAGAGAAGAAGGCAAAGAAGCGGATTCGGCCGAGGCTGGCAGCGGCTGTTTAAAGGGCGCATCCTGCGCAGAAGCGGGGGGCAATCCCTGTTCCAACGCAGCGATACGGCGCACAAGAGCGTCGGCAGAACCGTCGAGCTCGGGCGAACAAAGGCGCAGCAGAGTCATCTCCATCTCGATGCGTCGGTTGCCCGCGCGGGACATCCGGTCGAGGGCGGATTGCAGTGCGTCGAGGCAGTGCAGAATTTCGGCCAAAGGCGTAGCAGCCGCCTGCTGCGTCAAAGACTGAAACTCGTCGTCGGCCAGCGCGACCACAGCGCGTGGGTCCTGCATGGTTTTGATAAGCATCATATCGCGGTAATGCGAAGAAAGCTCCTCGCACAGCCTAGCCATATCCTTAGAAGCGTTGTGCAGCTCGTCGATACAAGCGAGGGCAGAAGACGGATTTTTCTCACGGATTGCCCCCGACAAAGCAAAGAGGTATTCCCGCCCCACAAGCCCGGCCGTCTGGCGCACCGTTTCGGCAGAAACACAGCGGTTGCGGCCGAGGCATTGATCCAAAAGCGAGAGCGCGTCGCGCAAAGCGCCGTCAGAAAGGCGGGCGATGAGCAAAGCGGCGTCGGGATCGATGGCAGCGCCCTCCTGCTGGGCAACGAAAGCGAGCCGCGCGGCGATCTGCTGCGCAGGAATACGCCGAAAGTCGAACCGCTGGCAGCGGGAAAGGATGGTAGCGGGAATTTTGTGAACCTCGGTGGTAGCCAAAATAAAGACGACATGGGCAGGAGGTTCCTCTAAAGTTTTCAGCAGGGCGTTAAAAGCCCCGATAGAAAGCATATGCACCTCGTCGATGATATACACGCGGTATTTAGCGGCGGCGGGAGTAAAATTTGCCTCCTCGCGCAAGGAGCGGATATTCTCGACGCCGTTGTTGCTGGCGGCGTCGATCTCGACGACATCCATCACAGCGCCGGTGTCGATACCGCGGCAGATTTCGCATTCGCCGCAAGGGTCGCCGTCGACAGGCGCAAGGCAGTTGATAGCCTTAGCCAAAATTTTAGCGCACGTCGTTTTTCCCGTACCGCGCGAGCCGGTAAAGAGATACGCGTGGGCGACACGTCCGGCGGTAAGTTCGTTTTTGAGCGTCACCGTCACCTGAGGCTGGCCGACCACGTCGGCAAAGCATTTGGGGCGGTATTTTCGGTAGAGCACCTGATACATCCCACGCAGCTCCTTTCTGGCAAAAAATCCGCGGTAAGCACAACGAAAGCAAGACAGCCGCATTTTTTAACCTTGCGGACATCATGCGCCGGGATATACGGACGGACAGACCACCTGCATCGCGCAGGGCAACTCCGCTTAATGCTGCTCGGTTCCCCGCCTGACATGGTTCACGGCGCCCCGCCGCGCAGAGCCCGCCCGCCCGCATATCCTAACGCATGCATTCTGCCTTGCTTTTCGGATTATCCGGAAATGAACTTAGATTCAAACGCATGTAACGTTCTTATTATATCCCATTTTACAAAAAAACGCAAGCCTTTTTTCTAAGGCATCGCAGAGGGCGCGCACCGAGGCGGCAAGCTAAGCCAGCGCCCAGCGACGCGCCGAAGCGAAAGCCCGAAAGGGGCCAAAGTTAGTCTGGGGAGAAGTTCGAGCCGTTGCGGCCCCAGTGAAGCGTCTCGTCGAATTTTATGTAAATCCGGTCGCCGGGAACAGCCAGATACTGGGTAAAAATGCGGCAAGCCTCGGCGGTAAAGGCCTGATAGGCCTCGTTAGAGGAGGCGCGAAACACCGAAACAACGGCAATAAGGGCAGGAGCGTCGGACCCGCCGAACCACAAATGGGCCTGCGGCTCGAACTGGATCATAAGGCCGCTTTCGGTCTTGGTAGGAATGACGGTAATCGCCTTTCCCAAAGCAGACTTTAACTGAACCTCGGCCTCGCGAGAAATAGGAACATTTGTTTTCACCTGAATCAAAGGCATAGGAAAAACCCCTTTCAAAGAAATAAAATAAAATAAACCGAATGGAAAAAAACGGCTGAAACGATGCACTCCGGTGATGGCTGCGCAGCACAAGAGAGCGAATCTGCCGGCAAATGTCCGCCGATAGCAATAAACGC
>CALWIX010000172.1 GCA_944380825.1 uncultured Clostridia bacterium
AAACGGGATCTGCTTGCGGATCATAGCCTCGGCATAACCTTGTGCGGTTCCTTCCCAAACGAGCAAGATCTCCGCAGCCATCTGGGCGCCATCCATAGCCTCTTCTATTTTTTGAATTTGATGATCGACTTTTGCTACGCTTTTTAAGATTCTCTTGTCGGTAATCGTATCGCAAAAGCCTGTGACAGAATGCCAAATCATGCCGCCGTTGGCAGGAATTTGGCTCATCCAAAATTCATATTCCGCCGTTGGCAGGCCGGTATGGCGCCAGTCCATACCGGGGCAGGAATGGATGATGCCGAAGGGGGACGGATAGTTTTCCAGCGTGCGGCCCATTTTCATACTGATGGCGGGATGCCAGAACTGCGGGATGTTTTTCTGGCCGCGGGAAAGGACATCTTGCGACTCTGTACAGATCATATCGGCCGTCGCCACACGGTCGGCGAGATGATCGGATTGGTGGCCGTTGTAGTAAAGAATTACGGGAACCTCCGGCGCTGTTTCTTTCACCATACGGTACATTTTTTCCATATTTTCCTTTAAACAGAAGGACGGCCAATCGGCGGGCAATCCTTCCGGCAAGCCGGGGGAATCTTCGCCATACTGGGGAAAATCCGGCATAGCAACGCCGTAATGTTCCTCGTATTTCCGACGGCACTCGTCGCAGCAGCAAAATTCATAGTGTGGCGCATTAAAAAAGATTCCGTCAATAGGATACATTGACAGCACTTCTTTTACTACCGGAATCGCTACATCCTCATTTCGATACCCGGCGTTTAAGCATGTTGTAACAAGCAGCGACCAATCTCCGGGACGCTCTTTGCCGTAGCGCCGGGTCGAGCCGTCCGCATAGCGAACAAACCATTCCGGATGAAGCTGGTACGTTTTGTCTTCCGCTTTGCTGAAATCAAACCTCGCAACGACGCGGATATCGCGTTTATGGCAGGCTTCGATGATTTCAGAGAACAGATCCCGACCTTTCGGAAGATACTCATTGATGTGGTGAAAGGGGATCTTACTGGGATACCACGCATAAATCCCTCCTGCATTCATCACAAGGGTGTTGGCACCAAGTTCTTCCGTTTCACGTGCTATCTTCTCGGGATCCATTTGGGGGGTGTCACGAATTTGCAGGTTCGTCTGAAGCACACGCAGAGGCTTTCGCCACCAAAGCTTTTGTTCCATTTTTCTACCCTTCTTTCATAGAAATAATTCTCTATTCTTTAGCTGCCGCTTTGGGGATTCGTTAGGTATTTCATAAAGAAAAAGGCGCTCCGGAAAATCTGGAAGCGCCTTCCTTTACTATTTCCGTTTCGTATATAGATCACGGATTGTAATTTGATTAAGAAGCGATTTTTCCTCCCGATAACGGCGGGCATTTTCCTCCACAATTTGGAAGGATCTTTCCCAGCGATCTGGAACGGTCGGCGTATTATGCGGTGTAATCATCACATTCGGCGCGTCCCAAATGGGCAGATCCGGCGTGGGAGGTTCCTTTTCAAGAGTATCAAGACCCGCCCCAGAGATGACGCCTTGTTTCAGTGCGTCAATCAGCGCGTTTTCGTCTACCACGCTGCCGCGGCACATATTGATAAGATACGCCGAAGACTTCATTTGACGCAGCTGCTGCGCGCCGATCATATGATATGTTTCATCGTTTAACCCAATCATCAGCACGACAAAATCGCTTTCACGCAAAATCGGATCGATGGTGTCTCCGCGCTCTGCACAGTAAAGCACATCCACATTCTCATCTTCTTTTTCCGAGCGCTTATACGCGAGCACCCGCATGCCGAAAGCCTTACACCGGCGGGCAAGTTCCGCTCCGGCGTGGCCCAGTCCCACAATACCGACGGTTTTTCCAAATAGCCCTCTCCGGTCGCTATATCCCGGCAGGCCTCCCCATTGATGTTTTTTCTGCAAATCGTGCAGGCCATAGACATCATATGTCAGGGAGAGCATGAAAAAGATCGCGTGTTCCGCCAAAGTGGGTGCGGAACGGCCCGCGGCCCCTGTGACTGCAATCCCGCGCTCGAACACCTCCGGCCGTGCTGAAAGCGTCAATCCGGAATGATCGCAGTGGATCCATGTAAGCTTTTTCCCTGTAAGGATTGTGTCATTTACGTCGCTGCCCAAAACGGCCGCATCGGCGTCGACAAGAGCAGCCGCGATCCCTTCAGTATCATCGGCACGGCAAAAGGTAACCTAAAAAAAAAAAAAAAGTGCTTTTAACCTTTCGTGGTAAGAAGGTGGAAAATTGGCTGTAATTAAAACGCTGTGAAACTCTCTCATTCCTTCTCCTCCTAAATCCCATACAGAAGCTCCGGAATTTCTTTTCCTTCCATCGTCAGAAGTTTGAAGCTGAACCCTATCTCCCGCCCGCTGCGCTGCTCGGGATAATCGACAAAGTTTTTCACAAGGATGACATTATATCCTTTGTGCAGCTGAAATGTCTTTTCCGGAATCTGTTTGGGCTGCATTCCCGTCATTTCAAAAATTTTCTCCCCATTGGCCCAAAAAGCAAAATATCGTTCCGCCGAAAACTCAAACCGGCATTCTTCCTCTTTGGGACTCCAAATTAGGAAACGGGCATATCCGCAGCCCTTTCCGTTTTTCATGCCGCGTGCGGCCATTGGCCGCAGATCTAAATAACCGAAGCAGTTATTAGAGACATAACGATTCCAAAATACTGCTTGGCCGGAGTCCTCATCCTGTGTTCCTCCGGCGCTCAATTCGCCGTCGTCTACCGATTTGGCCGCGTTATTTTCATAAGAGCAGGCAAGTGTATAAAAAGGCTGGAAGTCACCCGCCTCTATCCGTTTCATTACAGCTGCTTCCTGAGAATTTTCTTCGCTGAAAAATCCGATTACATTTGCTCTTGCTACACAACCGGAACCCCAGCCAATCTTCTTGTGTATGACTTTTTCTCCGTCTTTTCCTGAAATTGTCACGGTAAAATCCGCTGTGGGACATACTGTTAAAAATTCGCGCACGGGCGTAAACTCCCACATCATATGAATGACGCCGCAGCCCATTTTTTCTCCCTTAGCAAGCGGTGTTTTCCGGAAATAACAGGGGGCGTCCGTTAAACGCCAGCCAGAGGGGGTCTGCACCTGGTAATGAATGCCAGTGACATTGTTTCCCACATCCATTGTCATGTGGACGCGGCTGATACCGTCCACATCCCAATCGCAGTCAAAGCTGGGCTCTTCCAAAACGTCGCGCGCTGCGAAAGGATGCACAACACTCTCGTAGATCCTGCCATGGGGAATCACGGAAGCATCCCCTTCAACGACAGAAGCCGTAAGCTCTTTTCCGTCAAAAGAAAGGAGCGTTTTGGCGTAAACGCCCTTCTCATAGCCGTAGGTTTCGCCATCATCCTCATAAAGGACAAAGCTCGAGGGGAGCTGTCCATAAATATGTACCGTTATCTTGTCTTCCGATTTCTCACCGATATACTGACACCGCTCCATCATGGGAATGATACTTCCCTCTCGAACATACAGAGGAATGCGATCCAGCGGTGCCTGCGCCATGATGGTTCTTCCACCCTCAAGGCGTTCATTTGTATAATAATTATACCATATACCATGCGGCAAGTAAACTTCTCTGCTTCTTGCATTTTTCTCTAAAATAGGCGCTACGAGGAAGGCTGGACCAAACATATACTCATATTTCTGCAGGCAGGCTTGCTCGTCATCCGGAAAATCGAGGCACAGTGCGCGCATCATGGGCTTTCCGGTTTCTGTAATCTTTCTGGCACATGAATAGATATATGGTGTAAGCTGGTAGCGCAGATCGATAAAACAGCGCAGGATTTTTTCTGCCTGCTCCCCATACGACCACGCCTCGTTTTCCGGCCGAGTCCCGTGTGTGCGGAACAGCGGGCAGAACACGCCCCACTGCAGCCAGCGGATATACAGCTCGGGGGTAAACCGATCATCTGTTGAAAATCCGCCTATATCGGTACACCAGTACGGCAGTCCGGAAAGGCACACGCCCAGTCCCGCAGGGACTTGATCCCGCAAAACCTCCCAGGAAGAATCGATATCATTCGACCAAAGCGCCGCGCCATACCGCTGTATTCCTGCGTAAGAGGTACGCGAAAGAGAAAAAATACGGGTAGAAAGATCCCGGCGATGGCCTTCATAAAGCCCTTGGGCCCAGAATAGCGAATACAGATTATGCACGTGTTCACGGCTTCCCAAATAACTTGTCGTTCCTTGGGGATGATCGCGGGGCTCTCCCATATCGATCCAGTAGGCATCGATTCCGTCTTCGACAAAGCGCTTCGTCTGCTGCCACCACTCCTCCCGCGCGGCGGGATTCGAATGATCGAAAATCGGAAGTGTGTGCGGCGGCGTTCCCATTAAAAATCCTTTTTTACGGAACTGCTCCACCTTCAGACTGTCTTCGTAAATAAACGGGTGGTACGCCTGCATTACATGAAACCCCAGCTTGTGGATCTTGCGGAGCATCTCTTTGGGATCTTTCCAGTATTCGCCATCCCACTCCATATCGCCGAACTGACGGAACCACAGCCAATCCAATACGAGCGTATCACACGGAATTTTTCGACTGCGGTAATCGTGTGCCAGCTTCAAAAATTCCTCGCTGCTGCGGTAGCGGTTCTTGCTTTGCATATAGCCGAACGCCCATTTCGGCGGCAAAGGTGCCTTGCCTGTCAGTTCGGAATACCCTCGAATCGATTCTTCGCCGGATCGCAGGATAAGGAATACATCCATACGTCCGTCTTCTAAAAGCAAACTTACATCGTTGGGATCTTCTTCTCCCGAATTCTGTCCCCATTCCCACGGCCCTTTCGATCGTGCGATGCTATGCGCAGGAGGAGGATCGGAAACCTTTCCCTCCCCTACGGCAAACCGGGACGGCCAGCCGCTGTTGAGCAAAAGGCCATATCCTTCGCTGGAAAAGTAAAACGGCAGCGCTGCATTGGCACATACATGCAATCCGCCCCATTCGTTCCACATCCGGCGCTCATGTCCCCTTTGGTTTATATTTCCCATCGGATCTTGACCAAGACCGTAGATCTGTTCTTTTTCTTGTAAAGAGAGACGCAAAATGGTTTTATTTGACTCGGAATCGGCGGGAGCGGAACGCTTCGTTTCTACAAGCAGCTTTCCATCCGCACGATATGTTTTTATCGAAAACGGTGAAAATTCCACCCGAACTGCCGCCTTTTCTGTACTGAGCTTGAGTCCGCCGTCCTCTTCCTGTACAGAAAAACACGGCTTTGCTTCCGGATGCTGCACAATAAATCCATCCGGATCTTCTAAAATGGCGTCTCCTTCATTAAAACGGAGCCGCACAATGTCTTTTTCTTGAAACGAAATTCCTACCATCGCTCCATTGGCAGACAGAAGAATTTCGTTATCTTGCCTTGTCCAGTCCGTAATTTTTTGCAGCCGCATACTTTTTCTCCCCTTTTAGCCTTTAATGGATCCGATCATAACGCCTTTGACAAAATATTTCTGG
>CALWIX010000173.1 GCA_944380825.1 uncultured Clostridia bacterium
GCTTATGGCGGTCCGGTCTCTCTCTTAAAAGGCCTTTTGGCGGTGTTTTTCGGGGGAAATTCGGGAAAAGGGGTATGAAAAAAAGCCCTTCAGCCCGCATAAGAAGGTTGAATTTTCGGCAGGACGGGGGCTTTGATTCCTAAAAATAAAAGTAGATCACAGAATAAGGGCAATCACCGTGCCAAGAATCGCTCCCGCAAGCACTTGGGTTGGCGTATGTCCAAGGTATTCCTTAAGCTTCTTTTCCGGCCAAGGAATGGAGTCATCGTCCTCTGCTAGATTGTCGACCAGAAGGTTGAGCACCTTCGCCTGCTCTCCCGCAGCGCGGCGAACGCCCATCGCGTCGTACATGACAACTACAGCAAATACAAAGGATAGAGCAAACTCAAATGAAGATAAACTGTATCCTCGCGCGGTGGCAACCATAAAAGCGCACACCAGCGCCGAATGAGAACTAGGCATTCCACCCGCCCCAATGAGCCGCTCTTTATCAAATTTACGGTTTAAGAAAAAATCAATAATGGTCTTTAAAATCTGTGCAGTCAGCCAAGACAGAATTCCTGCCATTAAAATGTAGTTACTTACAAATTCTTGAATAAAGGTCATTTTTTCACTCCCCGATCCCAGAGCGGCGGCTCTGGGCTGAATTGATTACTTTCCAAGCAATTTGTATTATTGAACTAATACAATAATACTGCTTTCCCTACGAAATGTCAAGAAATATTATTCCCCCTTTTATGGCATACTGTTTTTATAGCGGCTCTGCGCACGGCCGCTCAAACTGATAACTTTATTATAGCCTGATTCCCTGTCCGTTGCAATTATAAAAGCCGTTTTTTAGCAGAAAAGCGGGAATTTGACAAGCGCCTTGAAATCTTGTAAGATTAAGCAAGAACACAACTGGAGCAAGAAAAGGGGAGAGAATCGGCAAGACCGCAAACAAAAGCCGGTATATGGGGGGAGTTTCAATGAAAATTGAAGAACTTATGAATAACCGCGAATTGTCGCGTAGGATTATGCGTAAGATTTTTGCTGTGATTCTGTTTGCGGTGGCACTTATTTTCGCCATGTTTAATTTAGAAAAACTGCGCGATATGAGCCTGCGCGCGTTGGGACTTGTGGCCCCTTTTTTAGTAGGAATTGCGGTGGCGTTTGTGCTCAATGTTCTGGTGAAGCTATATGAAGAAAAAGTCTTTGCTCGACTGGTGAAAAAGCCGGGGCGTATTTGGAGCAGAATGCAGAGAGGCGTAAGCATTTTTCTTGCTTTTGTAACGGTGTGTGTGATTATTACATGTATTATTCTGTATGTAATTCCAGAATTAGTAGCCTCCGTGCAGATGTTTACAGATCGCGCGCCGGAATATGTGGTGGATTTTTCCACAAGGCTTACGGTTCTGCTGGAAGAGATGGGTATTACTCAGGATCAGCTCAATCAGATTCAAATTGATTGGAACGCTGTGTTGTCGCAGGTATCGAAGTACACAGGCGATGTGATGGCCTCGGTACTTTCAGTGTTTATGAATCTTACTTCCGGTGTGATTACCGGTGTTTTGAGTTTGATTTTCTCGGTGTATATGCTGGCGGGCAAGGAGAAGCTGCTGCGAAATCTCAAGCGCGTGCTGTTTGCCTATCAGCCGGAGGAGCGCGCAGAGAAGATTGTAGAGATTGCGTCGCTTTCTAATAAAATTTTTACCGGTTTTGTCACCGGCCAGCTTATCGAAGCAGTGATCCTCGGGGTGCTGTGTTACATTGGGATGAGTATTTTTGGCTTTGCGTATCCACCGCTTATCAGCACGCTTGTAGGTATTACAGCAATTATCCCCATCCTTGGGGCGTATTTGGGAGCGGGAATCGGCAGTTTTCTGCTGCTGCTAATCGATCCCATGCAGTGTTTTTGGTTTTTATTGTTTATTGTCATTTTGCAGCAGCTGGAAGGAAACATTATTTATCCCCGCGTGGTGGGAACATCGATCGGCCTGCCGGGGCTATGGGTTCTTCTGGCGATTGTGGTGTGCGGCGATCTGTTCGGTGTTGCAGGAATTTTATTGGGTGTTCCTGCCGCCTCGGTGCTGTATACGCTTCTGCGTGTGAACACAGAGCACCGCCTGCGCCAAAAAAAGATCCCCGAAAGTCGGTTCGATGTTCCCAAAAATAAATTGGAGAAAAGGTAACCCTCTCTCATTCCTACCAAAGGATACCGTCTCTTCCTTACAACTCCCCCAAGCATTTTCTTACATTCTTCTTACAGTTTGCAGCCTTAAGTTTGCGTATAATTAGGTACAGCGAGCGGTTAGAACGTTGAAATTTGCGCTTTGCTAGGTTCGTTTTTGTAGGCCTGTTTGCGCAGAGAATTTACTTGGCTCAAAGCTGTAATATACAATATTTGTTCTTTTGAATGGATCGCAAATTTAAAACGTAAGCAAGCGTTCCTTTTTAAAGTTGCAAATAAAAGAGTTTAGAAAAAGGAAATGGACAAAATATATTCTGAAAAGATCAAACGAAACAAAACACCAAAAAACTTCAAACAGAGCCAAATGAACAAACATTTTATATAAAATTTGATAAAAATGGATTGTTTACAGAAATTCCTTTATTTTCGGGTATATCTGTGATATAATATATAAGCATGAGTAAAAAAGTGGGTATCCCATTCGAAACTGCGGTGCAGACGGGTGGAGATACTATATTTATGAGGTGAAAGAATGGCCCATATACTCACAAAGCTGTTTGGAAATTACAGTAAACGCGAGCTTAAGCGGATTCAGCCGCTGTGTGATAAGGTGCTCGCGCTGGAAGATACCTATAAGAGTATGACAGATGAGCAGCTGCAGGCGCAGACGCCGGCGCTCAAAGGACGTCTCGAAGAAGGGGAAACACTTGACGATATCCTGCCGGAAGCATTTGCCGTCTGCCGCGAAGCAACGCGCCGTGTGCTGGGAACGCCCCACTTCCCTGTACAGATTCTGGGCGGTATTGTGCTGCACCAAGGCCGTATTGCCGAGATGAAAACCGGTGAAGGTAAAACACAGACCGTTATCCTACCTGCCTATCTCAATGCTCTTGCGGGGAAGGGTGTGCATGTTGTTACGGTTAACGATTACCTTGCCCGCCGCGACTCCGAGTGGATGGGAAAGGTTTACGGTTTCTTAGGTTTGACGGTCGGTCTGATCGTCCACGATCTTGACAACAATCAGCGCAAGGCTGCTTATAACGCAGATATTACTTACGGCACTAATAATGAGTTTGGTTTCGATTACCTGCGCGACAACATGGTGATCTATAAAGAGAACAAGGTGCAGCGCGGTCATCACTTTGCCATCGTGGACGAAGTGGACTCCATTCTTATCGATGAAGCCCGTACTCCGCTGATTATCTCCGGCCAAGGCGAAAAATCTACCGAGATGTATACCATCGCCGATCGGTTCGTACGCACGCTTCGTATGGTGAAGGTGGCAGAACTTAACGAGAAAGAGGACAATGACGAGCTGTACTCTGACGCTGATTTCCTTGTGGATGAAAAGGCGAAAACCGCTACCCTTACACCCTCCGGCGTGAAGAAAGCGGAAGCGTTTTTCCATATCGACAATCTCACCGACGCCGAAAATATTACCATCCAGCATCATATCAACCAAGCGCTCAAGGCCCGCGGCGTTATGCAGAGGGATATTGATTACGTTGTGAAAGATGGCGAAGTCATCATCGTCGATGAATTTACAGGCCGCCTGATGTATGGCCGCCGGTATAACGAAGGGCTTCATCAGGCGATTGAAGCAAAAGAGGGCGTGGACGTTGCACATGAGAGCAAAACGCTTGCTACGATCACGTTCCAGAATTTCTTCCGTTTGTATGATAAGCTCTCCGGTATGACGGGTACAGCCATGACGGAAGAGGCCGAATTTAACGAGATCTATAAGCTTGATGTGGTGGAAGTCCCCACCAACCGTCCGATGATTCGAAAAGATATGCCGGACGTTGTCTACAAAACGGAAAACGCAAAATTCAATGCCGTTATCGACGACATTATCGAACACCATGAAAAAGGACAGCCGGTGCTCGTGGGTACAATTTCCATCGAGAAGTCAGAGATACTCAGTTCGATGCTTAAGCGCCGCGGTATAAAGCATGAGGTGCTTAACGCAAAGTATCATGAGAAAGAAGCACAGATTGTAGCTCAGGCAGGCAAAAAAGGCGCCGTCACAATCGCTACCAATATGGCCGGCCGTGGTACGGATATTAAGCTGGGTGGTAATGCCGAGTTTATGGCTTTGGCCGAAATGCGCCGTATGCAGATACCGGAGGAGCTTATCGAAGAAGCTACCGCTTATTCGGAAACTACCGATGAGCAGATCCTCGCTGCACGGAAAACGTTCCGCGAGCTCAACCAGAAATACGAAAATCAAATAAAACCGGAGGCCGATGAAGTGCGCGAGGCCGGCGGCCTGTATATTATCGGTACGGAGCGCCATGAATCCCGCCGTATTGATAACCAGCTCCGGGGCCGTTCCGGCCGGCAAGGGGATCCAGGTATGAGCCGGTTCTACATCTCTCTGGAAGATGATTTAATGCGCCTCTTCGGCGGCGACAGGATTACTAATCTGATGAACCGTCTCAACGTGGATGAGGATACACCCCTGGAGACAAAGATGCTTTCCAACACCATTGAAGGCGCTCAGAAGAAGATCGAAGGGCGGAACTTTGGCATCCGGAAAAACGTGCTGCAGTATGACGATGTAATGAACCGCCAGCGTGAAAT
>CALWIX010000174.1 GCA_944380825.1 uncultured Clostridia bacterium
ATGGCAATATTGAGCACCATTCCCGTTTTACAGGCCGATTCTCTCTCTACTCTATCGATCAACGTTTGCAGCTGCGCAGAAAACACAGACGTGTCGCCTATAAAAATTACGCGGATATTTTCGTCCATAAAGTCACGCAGCGCTTCTTCCAAATACTGCTTAAACAGACGCATAAGCGCGCTGACCTCTTCTGCGGGCCGCTTCCAGTTTTCGGTTGAAAACGCGTAAACCGTTAGATAAGGAATTCCGATCCTGCTGCAATAGCGCGTAATGGTTCTAAAATTCTTAGCGCCCGCCGTATGGCCGGCTGTTCTAGGCAGGCCGCGTTTTTGGGCCCATCGGCCGTTCCCGTCCATAATAATTCCTAAATGCTGCGGCAGAGCATTTTTATCAATTGCTTGATCCATGCTTAAATTTCCATGAGCTCCTTTTCTTTTACAGCGAAGATTCCGTCGATCTCCTTGCAGTATTTATCAGTTAAATCTTGTGTTTTCTTCTCAGCCTGCTTGAGATCGTCTTCGGTCAACTCGGAATTTTTCTTCATGGTTTTCAGCTTGTCGATTGCATCACGACGGATGGAACGGATCGCAATTTTGCTTTCTTCCGACATCTTGGCGATATCTTTAACAAGATCGCGGCGGCGTTCTTCGGTAAGCTGTGGGAAAATCAAACGGATCGTTTTGCCATCGCTTTGGGGATTAATTCCCAGCTCCGAAGTTTGAATAGCGCGCTCAATCGCACGGCACACAGAACCATCCCATGGCTGAATCGTCAGAACACGGGCTTCTGTTACTGACACGGCTGCCAGCTGATTGATTGCCGTCGGCGCACCATAATAATCCACCACAATTTTGTCGAGCACTGCAGGGTTTGCACGTCCGGCACGGATCGCTTTATAATCCTCCGTCAAAACGGAAATCGTTTTTTTCATTTTCTCTTCTGCTCTTGCAATAACCTCTTTCATCGTAAAACCACCATTTCTATATATTTTTTCTAAGCCGGCAGGAGAGCCGTGTCCCTTCAGCATTCCCGCCACTTGGGATGGAATTATTCGGATTTTACTAGTGTGCCGATAGACTCACCACATACAGCTCGCAGGATATTTTCCGGTTCTTCGATGCTGAATACTAATATGGGAATATTGTTGTCACGGCACAACGATGCGGCCGTACTGTCCATCACCTGAAGGTTTTGATTGAGGACCTCCATAAAGGTGAGAGTATCATATTTTACAGCATTGGGATTCTTTTTAGGATCACTGTCGTACACGCCATCCACCATGGTTGCTTTCATGATGATGTCGGCATCAACTTCAGCTGCACGCAGCGCAGCGGTGGTATCGGTTGAGAAAAACGGATTCCCTGTGCCGCACCCAAACACAACCACGCGTCCCTTTTCCAAATGACGCACAGCACGATTGCGAATATACGGCTCTGCTACCTGCTGCATAGCGATAGCGGTCTGCACGCGCACCGTCACACCTAGCTGTTCTAGAGCATCCGCTACACCCAGTGCATTAATTACTGTGGCAAGCATTCCCATATGGTCGGCACGAGTCCGATCCATTTTTCCGCTGCTGCGTCCTCTCCAAAAATTTCCTCCGCCTACAACAATCGCCATCTCCACACCCAGATCCACGCATTGTTTGATCGGTTCGCAAATTTTCAACACCGTATCGAAGTCAATTCCATGGCCCGCGTTTCCTGCCAACGATTCTCCGCTGAGCTTTAACAGCACTCTCTTATATTTCGGCTGCATGTTTACCACCTCGTTCTTACTGTTTTTGGGTATTTCTCCTGAATTTAGGATACCTCCCTGAAACTACATCTATTCTACAATACCAATCTTCTAAAGTAAAGCCCCTCTTCCAGTTTTTTCTCCCCAACCGGCTGTCTCATACTTATAACAGGACTTTATCTTTCCTTTTGAGATAGATCACGGCTCTATATTTGACTTGACACAAGTACGAATTCGTATTAAAATATAGTACGAATTCGTATTATAAGAAAGGGTCGATGTATATGAATGATTCTTATGAGGCTGTCCGCCGTCTTATTATCGCAATTAATAAAATAGATGGAAGCTACTATTTTTACGCCCGCAAATTGGGGGTAAAAGACAATATGCTGGCGTTACTTTATGAACTCGACGACGGAAAGCCACATTCTCAAAAACAGGTATGTGAGGACTGGCTTATCCCTAAAACTACTATCAATACCATTGTGAAAGAATTGATGGAAATGGGATATATCACTTTGCTGCCAGAAAAAAATTCTCATGAAAAAATCATCCTCCTGACAGAACAGGGAAAAGAGTATGCCCGCATCTTGCTCCAAAAAATTTACTCCGCCGAACAAGAGGCGCTTAAAAGCACGCTTGAAAAATTCCCCCCTTCATTTATTGATGCCTTTGAAGAATTTTCTTCGTGCCTGTGCCGTGAATTTCAGGAGCGAATACATCATAACGACTGAAAGAAAGGAACTTTTTATGGATTCTAAGACCCTGTTTGCGAAGACTCCCCCTGTGAAGCTCTTTTTCATCGCGTCGATCCCAGGGGCCGTCAGTATGCTTGCATCGGCGCTTTATCAGTTAATTGACGGCGTTTTTGTGGGCCAATTTCTCGGCGGAACGTCTTTCGCTGCGCTAAATCTGGCTATGCCGTTCGTTATCATCAATTTTGCACTGGCAGATTTGATCGGCGTAGGTTCTTCCGTACCAATCTCCATTTGCCTTGGCAAAAAGCAAGAGAAAGAAGCAAACAACATTTTTACATGCGCTTGTATTATGATCGTAGGCGCCGGCGTTGTAGTGGGAAGCATTCTATATGCGACCGCTCCTGCGCTGATGCAGCTAATGGGTGCCGACGGAGAATTTGCCGAATTTGCGGTACAGTACTTACGCGTTTATGCTCTTTCTTCTCCTGTGACAACGATTGTATTCGCCATGGATAATTTTCTACGCATCAGCGGTATGATTCGCAGAAGCATGGAACTGAATATTTTTATGTCTGTCGTCAGCGCTGCTTTAGAATTTTTATTTTTAGGTGTTCTGCATTGGGGCATATGGGCAGCAGCACTAGCCACCTGCTCCGGTATGCTCATCTGCGTGGTACTTGCCCTGAGCCCTTTCCTGCGCGGAAAAGCTATTTTGCATTTTTGCAGTCCCCATTTCCATGCCGCCATGATTCGGCAAATTATCGCCTGTGGCAGCCCCAACTTTTTGAATAACATCGCCGGAAGAATTACATCTATCATTATGAATATTCTTTTGGTGCGCCTAGGGGGGGAAATGGCCGTCTCTGTTTACGGAATATTAATGTATGTAGAAGGATTTATCCAGCCATTGCTTTATGGAATGTGTGATTCGCTCCAACCAGCTGTCGGATTTAATTGGGGCGCCGGGCAAAACTCTCGTGTTCGTTCGATTGAAAAATGCTGTTTTATTGCCAGTGCCGTAGTATCTCTCTCCTCTGTAGCGGCAATTCTTTTGTTTCCGGAGCAAATTGCGTTCCTTTTTATGGCCAATACGGATATGTCCGGACTATCTACCGCCATTACAGCGCTCAGACTCTTTAGTTTTGCTTTTATTACAAGGTGGTTCTCTTTTGCAACCCAAAGCTTTATGCTGGCTATCGATAAACCGCTTCCCGCCTCTCTCATTTCCGTTTCAACAGCCCTTGTTTTTCCGCTTATCCTGATTATTGTATTGTGGCCGCTTGGTTTAAACGGTCTGTGGCTAAATTTCTCCGGCACCTGTCTGCTTGCTGCTATTCTTTCCTTAATTATTCTTTTAAAAAAGCGCAGTGAATTGACTAAAATTGATTCTGGCGCTTACTAGAAAAGCAAAGATTGCAGGGATGTCTGGGAATTGCTATAATAAAAAAGAGCCCCGCCATAGGGCAGGGTTCTTTTCTTTTTCTAAAACTTTGGGATTAACAAAGGAGTGACGGAACCATGGATTTACTGGAATTGATTAGAAACTTCATTTATAGTACAGAAAATACAGAGATCCCTGAAAACTACGAAAACTTCCGGATTCTGAACCCTGAATATTCCCCACACGCTGCTGAGCGGAAACCATATCCTCTCTCTCCAGAACATCAGCTTTTCGCTTTACTTTGGGAACAAAGCGGGCCTCACTCCCTCTGTGCTACCATGCTGCCTCGAGAAAAACCGTTTCTTTATCGAACGGAGTTTCCTTCGGATACACGAACCCAGATGCATTCTCATGACTACATCGAACTTTTCTATGTAGCTTCGGGCGAATATCGTCAGAAAATTCTTGGTAAGGAATATACTTTCCGCCCCGGGGAACTGTGTCTAATCGATCAAAGCTGCCAACATCAGGAGATCCTCTCCACAGGCCGAACCACTGTTTTATTTTTAGGAGTTTCCCCTTCTATTTTTGATAGTGTGATGAAACTGCGGATTCAATCGGTGCACATCTCTTCTTTTGCCAAGATAGCGGCTCTTGATCGAAAAAGCACACAAGAGTTCCTACATTTTCATTCGCGCCACGCTTCTCATGGAACTATTGAGCCGACTCTTGCCGCACTCCTTTATGAACTTTCTTTATGGGACGAAGATTCTCCCCAGATTTGTCGGGGACTGCTACGCCGTACCTTCCACATTTTAAGCAGACAGTATGAAATCTCGCTTTCCCAAAGACAAAAAATAGACGCTGGATGGATCCTTTTCCAAGAAATATCGGAGTTTATTGCGTCTCATTTAGATCATGTCTCTTTAGCTATGCTTTCACGGGAATTTCATTTTCAGGACGATTACTTCAACCGCTTGCTTAAATCACAAACCGGGATGACCTATACGGAGTATCTTCAAGCCATGCGCTTAAAAAAAGCCGAATCTCTCCTCCAAAATACCGATATGCGCATCGAACAGATAGCCCGCGCCGTCGGATACAGCAACAAAGGATATTTCTATAAAATATTTACGGAACAGCACCGGCTTACGCCGGCACAGTTCCGTAAAAGCTTTCGGGAATAACCCCTTTTATTCTTCTATTAAATTACTTCTCGAAATTCTTCCATTTCCAGTCTCTGACTTCCGGCAGATCAATACCGTGCTCATGGATGTACTGTTTATGCTCCACAAGCTTATCGTTCATTCTCTGCACAAGATACGAGCCACGGTTGCCCAGCTGCGGCAGGAACTTAATGGCGTTTATAACGAGGTGGAAGCGGTCGATCTCGTTCTGTACACGCATATCGAACGGTGTGGTGATGGTGCCCTCTTCTTTATAACCGTACACGTGGATGTTACGATTGGTACGGCGATAGGTCAGTTCATGGATGAGGGTGTGATAGCCATGGAACGCAAAGATAATCGGCTTATCCTTCGTAAAGAGCATA
>CALWIX010000175.1 GCA_944380825.1 uncultured Clostridia bacterium
GGACAAGTTTTTTTATCTTTCGAAATTCATTTTCTCTGATTATCTGCTGCAGCTCGGCGAAATCTTCCGGACGCGCAACAACCAGTACTTGTGAGATACTTTCCGCTTTTTCAAACGACGCCAGCGTATACGCAATCGCCGGTTTTCCGAGAAGCGGCAGAAATTGTTTCGAACGCTCCCCTCCCATTCTGGAAGAAGAACCAGCCGCTACAATAATCGCGCAGCAAGTCTTTTGCCTCATTTTTCGCACCTCCCAGTACGGTACTTATTATAGTATGGAAAATCCTTTTCTGCAATTACAATCCTGTTACCCCGTCTGAACTTTTTGTAAATAAAAAATTCCGTCCGGAGCGCTTCTTGCACACCGGACGGAACAAACTTGTTTGTATCAGCTTATAAGGTACCGAAAATGCGATCTCCCGCATCACCAAGACCGGGGACGATATAACCAATGTCGTTTAGGTGAGAATCGACATTCGCACAATAGACTTGTACATCCGGATGCTCCTGTGTAAAGGCTTTGAGTCCTTCTGGAGCGGCAATAATGCACATGAATTTCAGGCTCTTAGGATGATGTTTCTTGATAAGATTCACCGCATCGATGGCAGATCCCCCTGTAGCCAGCATGGGATCTAATACGATAACCTCACGCTCACTCACGTCAGAGGGCAGCTTACAGTAATACTCCACCGGCTTGAGCGTCTCATGGTCGCGATATAGCCCGATATGTCCCACTTTAGCCGCCGGAACCATACTCAATACACCTTCTACCATTCCAAGTCCCGCACGCAGGATCGGCACAAAGGCCAGTTTACGTCCCGCAATCACCTTGGTGGTTGCTATTCCCATCGGTGTTTCGGTCTGGATTTCTTCCAGAGGAAGATCGCGTGTCGCTTCGTAACAAATCAGCATAGCGATTTCACTGACCAGCTCGCGGAATTCTTTTGCACCCGTATTTTTATCGCGCAGAAATGTCAGCTTATGTTGGATCAGCGGATGATCCATAACAAATACTTGATTCTCCATTATTGCAGCTCCTTTTCGTCAATCTTTTAAAGTTCCTCGCCGCGTTCGATTGCGGCAATTTGTCCGATTCTTCTTGCGTGGCGGCCGCCATCAAAGGGAGTTTCCAGAAAGATTTTAGAAAGTTCCACCGCTGTTTTCTCATCAATCACGCGTCCACCCATGCAGAGAATATTGGCATCATTATGGCGGCGCGTCATCTCTGCGCAGAACGCATTGGTACACACCGCAGCACGAATTCCGGGAACCTTATTGGCGGCAATTGAGATTCCAATCCCCGTCCCACAGCAAAGAATCCCTTTTTCGGCTTCGCCGCTCGTTACGGCTTTTGCCACTTTATAGGCAAACGGTGCATAATCTACTGACTCTGTCCCTTCTGTTCCGTAATCCTTATAAGCGATCCCATTTTCCTCTAAATACTTTTTGACCGCATCCTTCAAATAGACACCGCCATGATCCGCTCCTAAAGCTATCATACAACTACCTCTTTTCTTTTTATTGAGACTCTACCCCACAAATCCCAGACACGCCCTAGATCCGACGTACGCCAGAAAAAGCGCCTAGGATTGCTATCCATTTTCCCTTATATTTTAAGAAAGCTTCGCCCTCCGAGCCCGCTCTGCCTGCGGCATCCGCAGATAGAAGGGAGCAAGCTGGGCGCACGTGACAGCAGGCGTGTGCAAAGCCGCCTGTGCCACGCTCGAGGCTCGCTGATACAGCAAATGTTCCGGCGGAAGAAGCACATCAAGCGAGGAAAATTCTGGCGAAGAAAAGCATAATTTCGCGCCGTCCCCCACAAGATAAACGGGGGATTTCCAATTTGCCACTTCGTGAGAAAGTTCCTCTATGGAAAGTGCTCGATCCGGTGTAAGGCGGCGAAGATTCTGGCCATCTGCCTCAAAAACCGCGTTATACACCTGTTGGCAGCGGGCATCCATTACGGCACAGATGGTCGCTTCCATACAAGAAAGATTCCACGCGATCGCTTCCAATGTAGAAACGCCGACGCAAGGTTTATCCTCTGGCATGGCGAGACCTTTGACGCATGCTACGCCTATACGCACTCCCGTAAACGATCCCGGACCTGCCGACACCGCAAATTGATCAATTTCTTTCAAACTGACAGACGTACATTTTAAAAGGCCTTCCACCATGGGAAGCAGCGTCTGGCTATGCGTTTGACGCGTATTGCTATAAAACTCCCCTAGAATCTTTCCGTCCTCCCAAATGGCTGCCGATGCGGGAACCGCCGAGGAATCCAGTGCTAAAATTTTCATAGGACTATCCCTTCTATCTGAAAAATTCTTTGGTTTTCCGATTCCCCACGCGCAATCTCAATACGAATTGCTTGCTGCGGAATGGCATCCTCAATATTCTCGCTCCACTCGATCACCAGTACGGCGGAAGCGTCGTCGAGATAATCCAGAAAACCTGTGGAATACAAATCCTCCCATCCGGATACGCGGAACATATCAAAATGGTAAACGGTGAGCCTGCCGTGATATTCATGTACTAAAGCGAATGTCGGGCTGGACACCCCTTCCAATATTCCAAGCCCTCTGGCAAGGCCTCGTGTAAATGCAGTTTTTCCCATTCCCATTCCGCCATATAGGGCGAGGATCTCGCCTCCCGACAGCTTTGCAGCGATCCTCTCCCCTAGTTGTTCCGTTTCCAGCGCCGAATTTGTGGCGATAACCTGCATTCCTATTTCTGTCTCCTTTCTGTTTTCCAAACGCCTGCGGGAATTAGAACAGCCCCGAGCTCTTTCCGTCGCTGTCCACATCGATTTTCTGCGCCGCAGGTGCCTTTGGCAGGCCGGGCATAGTCATAATATCGCCTGCGTAGGCCACCACAAATCCGGCTCCACTCGACAGCTGCAGATCCCGAATCGTTACCGTAAAGCCGGAAGGACGGCCCAGCAGGGCTGCATTATCCGACAGTGAATACTGTGTTTTGGCGATACACACCGGCAGCTTGTCCCCGCCGAGTTTTTGGATCTCTGCAAGTGCTTTTTTCGCGGCAGGCGCATACGTGACACCGTCCGCACCATAAATCTCTCTGGCGATGGTATCGATTTTCTCTTCTACGGAAAGATCGAGCGAATACAAAGGATGGTAATGAGCCTGGGTTGTTTCTATCGTTTCCACAATCGTTTTTGCAAGCTCCTCACCGCCTTCGCCGCCCTTGGCGAATACCTCGGACAGTGCGTAAGAAACGCCCATTTCGCGGCAGCAATCATCCACAATAGCAAGCTCCGCTGCCGTATCCGTATGGAAACGGTTGATCGCCACCACAACCGGCACACCGTATTTACGCATATTCTCTACATGCGCTTTCAGGTTGACAATTCCCTTTTCCAGCGCAGCTGTATTTTCTTGGGCCAGATCCGCTTTCGCCACGCCTCCGTTATACTTGAGCGCGCGAACCGTCGCTACCACAACGATACACGACGGCGCAAGCCCAGCACAGCGGCACTTAATATCTAAAAATTTCTCAGCCCCCAGATCCGAACCGAAACCTGCCTCTGTGATACAGTAATCGGCAAGCTTGAGCGCTAAACGGGTTGCACGCACGGAATTGCACCCATGCGCAATATTGGCAAAGGGACCGCCGTGCATGATGGCAGGTGTACCTTCGAGAGTCTGCACAAGATTCGGCTCGATGGCATCACGAAGCAAGGCGGTCATCGCGCCGTCCGCCTGCAAGTCACGCGCATAGACGGGTTCTCCGGAGTAATTGTAGGCCACCAGAATATTCCCCAGCCGCCGCTTGAGATCCGTAATATCGGAAGCCATGCACAAAATGGCCATCACCTCAGACGCCACCGTGATAATAAATCCATCTTCCCGAGGGACGCCGTTGAGCCTTCCGCCAAGTCCTACCACAATCCCGCGCAGGGCTCGATCATTCATGTCGAGGCAGCGGCGCACAAGCACCCGGCGGGGGTCTATTTTCAGTTCGTTGCCCTGCTGCATATGATTATCCAGCATAGCGCAAAGCAGGTTGTTCGCGCTTGTGATGGCGTGCATGTCGCCGGTAAAATGCAGGTTAATATCTTCCATAGGAATAACCTGTGCATAACCGCCCCCCGCGGCGCCTCCCTTTACTCCGAACACTGGTCCAAGCGACGGCTCACGCAGCGCTATCACAGCCTTTTTTCCAATCCGAGCCATTGCCTCCCCGATTCCAATCGTTGTGGTGGTTTTTCCTTCACCTGCCGGGGTAGGATTGATCGCCGTAACCAAAATGAGTTTTCCGTCAGGGTTAGAGGCGGTACGAGCAAAAAGCTTTTCATTAAGTTTGGCTTTGTACCTTCCGTACAACTCTACTTCGTCCTCTCTGATACCGAGAGTCTTGGCAATTTCTAAAACCGGCATAGGATTTGCCTGCTGCGCGATCTCAATATCCGTCAGCATATACCACACTCCTTTTGTGCTAATTTTGGCCGACACGCCGTTTTGTGCACCCTGCGCCGTATCAGCTCTAAATTCCCTAGCTTTTCTTTAAATTATATCACAGAATGTTTACAGATAAAAGTATTTACTTGAACTTTGTCCTATTTCCCTGCTATAATATACAAAAGCGCCCTGTCAGCGGACAAATTCCCCAAGACAACAGGCGTCATTTTTTAGAGAAGGAGTGACGGCATGTCAAGAATTCTGCGATCCCTATCAGATTATTTTCGGCGTCTTGATAAAATCCTTTGGATCACTTTGATCGCCATTTCCACATATGGTCTGCTTCTTGTGGCCAGCGCCTCTCGAGGGTCGACCGAAAATTACTTTTCCACACAGCTTCTCGCTATCATTGTCGGCTACGGCGGCGCCATCGTTCTCACGCTTATCGATTACCGCGCCATTGCCAATTATTGGTATCTTGTGGCAGGATTCAGCATTTTTCTTATTATTTATACACTTTTATTTGGCACAGCGGCCACCGGCAACGCTGGTGTCAACGCAAAGGCTTGGATTATCCTGCCGGGTGGTGTGAGTTTTCAGCCGTCGGAGCTGGTAAAAATCGGGTTTATGATTACTTTTTCAAAGCATCTTTCAGCCGTCAAATCACGTGGCCTGATTACCCACCCACTGCATGTAGTGCTTCTAGGATGCCATGCCCTTATTCCCGTAGCTCTCGTCCATTTTCAGGGCGACGACGGCGCGGCAATTATCTTTTTCTGTATGTTTCTGGCAATGTCGTTTGCGGCAGGCGTTCAGCTAAGATACTTTATCGGACTGATCGGGGCAGGGCTGATCGCCGCCCCGTTGGCGTGGGAATTTGTGCTGCGTGACTATCAAAAACAGCGCTTTATCAACATGATGAATCCAGAAGCTGATCCTTTGGGTGAGGGACTCCAGCAGCTGCAAGGCAAGATCTCTATCGGATCAGGTAGGCTTTGGGGACAAGGTCTTTTTCAGGGACCGAGAGTCGAAACGAATCGTGTTCCGCTGCAGCACAGCGATTTTATTTTCTCTGTAGCAGGAGAGGAATTGGGATTTGTTGGGTGTATGTTGATTATTGTCCTGTTGTTTCTGCTATTGATACGCCTTTTATACATCGCCCGCCGCTCTCCTGACGACACAGGAACCTACCTGTGCTTTGGATTTTTCGCCATGATTGCCTCACAAGCGATTTTTAATATTGGAATGTGCCTAAGTCTGCTGCCGGTTATCGGTGTGACACTGCCTTTTTTCAGTGCTGGTGGTTCCTCTGCGGCCTGCCTGTACCTAGGCTTTGGTCTCGTAGAGAACGTATATATGCACCGCTTTGAAAGCGATAAAGTGCATGTACAGCTATGAACCATTTTTAAAAAATTTTTCAAGGTCTTGCTTTGGACGCAGGCCGGCTGCTTACAGCAGTGTTTCTTTTGTCGCTGTAAGCAGCCGGCCTGCACGGTTATATGCAAATTTTTCGGTTGTGTAAGCAAAAAATCACACAACCCTTTGATGGCTTTTCAGTTATTTTCTTGCCATGATTCGGAATATGTGCGCACACGCAGCCGTGCTCCCACTTTTTGGCATAGGGCGCGGCAGTCGTCTATCTCCTGTTTCGGCAGACCGGTATCCACAATTGTCATGCACACATCGGGGACATACCGACCAACCTCCTGTGCGAATTGCAAAATTGCGGGGAACGCTTGCAGTCCGTACTTGGAATGACAGATTTCGTCGTACTTCTCCGGTGTGGATGCGTTGAGACTAATAGACACTGTATCGAACAGCCCTTTATATTCGGGAGCTGTGTCACGCGCATAGATAAGATCGGAAAGGCCGTTTGTATTTACGCGAATTTTAATATTGCTCACCGCACGGATTTTCCGACAGATCCAAAGCATATCCTCCAGCCGGCAAGTGGGTTCTCCATATCCACAGAATACTATCTCTTCATATTTCGTAAGATCACGCTTTTCGATGTCTTTCCAGATTTCTTCTTTTGGGGGTTCATGCTCGAGCCACAGGCTGCCGGAATCGCCCACCTTATCGCCACTGGTGCGCAGACAGAAATCACAGGCGTTGGGACAACGGTTTGTGAGGTTTACATAAAGCGCATTATGATATTGATAAGTGATATTCAACTTTATTCCTCCAATCTAAAAAAGCGATAGGCATTTTCTTTTGTTTGTGCGAGGAGTGTCTCTGTCTCGACACCACGAATCTCAGCAATTTTGGCAGCAGTATACGCAATGAGGCCGGAATCACACCGTTTTCCGCGGTAGGGAACAGGAGCCATGTAGGGCGCGTCTGTCTCCAAAAGCAGGCGGTCGATCGGTACCTGACGCGCTACTTCAACCGGTACGCGGGCGTTCTTGAAGGTAACGGCACCGCCTAGGCCCACGTACATTCCCAAAGAAACCAACTCACGCATCATCTCTACGCTGCCCGAGAAGCAGTGCACGACTGCACGCGGTCTATGCTTGCGCAAAAGCGCCATGGTATCGCCGTGAGCGTCTCTGTCATGTACAATAATAGGCAGATTTTGCTCCTTTGCAAGCAGAATCTGCCTCTCGAACACATCCCTCTGCACTTGGCGCGGAGCCATATCTTCGTAGTGGTAGTCGAGGCCTATTTCCCCGATCGCTACCACTTTTTCTTCCTGCGACATTCTTTGCACCTGCTCGAACCAATCTTCGGGCAATCCCATACAGTCCTCCGGATGAATCCCCACCGCCGCATGAATCCAAGAATACTGGGCTGCAAGCTTTAGCGAAGCATAACATCCCGCAAGGGACGCCCCTACATTGATTACATGGCAAACCCCACGCGCAGGCAGTCCGGCGAGTAACTGCTCTCGGTCTTCGTCAAAACTCTCACTGTCATAATGGGCGTGTGTATCAAATATCTGATTCATAAAAGCCACAGGGAGGATACCGCGCCCCGCGCAGTATCCTCCTTCTCCTTTTTTATAAGTTACAGCTTTGCACCCGTTTGTTGTGGTTAAAAGCTTCCCATCAAAGGGTACCCTCGGGTTTAGACATTTTATACAGCCCCTTTCGATGAGAGGACTGCTGTACGGCACTCACTCGTTGTGCTTATTGTGTTTGCGTATTGTCCCCCAAAGGCCGACAAATCGTTTTTATCAATGCACACGGGAACCCGCTGGTACATCGTCTGCAAAAATAACACGGACGTCATCTTCACCCGCGTCGGCCGCAAGGATCATCCCTTGGCTCTCCACGCCGCACAAAACGGCCGGTTTAAGATTGGCCACCAAAATAATGTGGCGCCCCACCAGATCCTCTGGCTTGTACCATTTGGCAATTCCGGACGCGACGGTTCGTTCTCCTTCGCCGTCGTCCAGCGTAAGCTTGAGCAGTTTCTTGGCTCGTTTGATCGGTTCGCACGCGGTAACCTGTGCCACGCGCAGCTCTACTTTGCTGAAATCGTCGATACCGATCTGGGCAAGGCCCTCGATCTTTTTCTTTTCCGGAGCAGCCGGTTTCGTCACAATCAGGGCGTTGAGTTCTTCAATCTCTTTATCTACATCGATACGCGGGAACAGCGTTTCACCTTTTACGATCTCTGCGTCTGCCGGAAGCAAACCCCAAGTTCCGGCCGCCTGATAGGTGAGCGTTTCAGCAGGCGCACCGATTTGCGCTTGAATCTTGGGCGCCGTATCTGGCATAAAAGGCGTAAGAAGGATGGAAATAATACGCAGCGATTCACACAAATTATACAGAACAGCTGCAAGTCTTTCACGTTTTGTCTCGTCTTTTCCAAGCGCCCACGGCATCGTTTCGTCGATGTATTTATTGGTGCGGGCAATCAACTTCCAAATTTCAGTAAGAGCTGAAGAGAATTGATAGCCATCAATAGCCTTATCGCAGCGATCCCGCAGTGTAGAAGCCATGGTAATTAGTTCCTCGTCAAGAGGTTCGGCCTCGTGCTGCGCCGGAATTTTTCCACCGAAATACTTCTGCGCCATCGCCGTGGTGCGGGAGAGCAGATTACCTAGATCATTGGCAAGATCGGAATTGATTCGGTTGATAAGCGCTTCATTTGTGAACACACCATCAGCCCCAAAGGGAATCTCACGCAGCAGGAAGTAGCGGATGGCATCCACACCGTAACGGCTGCACAGAACACCGGGATCCACCACGTTCCCTTTCGATTTACTCATCTTGGTGCCGTCGCCGAACAGCAGCCAGCCGTGGCCGTATACTTGCTTGGGCAGCGGGAGATCCAGCGCCATGAGCATGGCCGGCCAGATGATGGTATGAAAGCGCACAATCTCTTTGCCGACAAAATGGACGTCGGCCGGCCAGTATTTTTTATAATCGGACTCGTCGTCCGAGCCGTAGCCCATGGCGGTGATATAATTCGTCAGCGCGTCGAGCCAGACATAGACCACGTGTTTTTGATCAAAATCTACCGGGATGCCCCAGCTGAAGCTGGAGCGAGAAACGCACAGGTCATCGAGACCTTGTTTGATGAAATTAATCATCTCATGTTTACGACTCTCCGGCTGGATGAAATCCGGCTGGTCCTCATAGAGTTTGAGCAGGCGGTCGGCATAGTTGGAGAGACGGAAGAAGTATGCTTCCTCCTCATCCCATTTGACTTCGCGGCCGCAGTCAGGACATTTGCCGTCTTTCAGCTGCGTTTCCGTCCAGAAAGATTCGCAGGGCGTGCAGTACCATCCCTCATACTTACCTTTATAGATGTCGCCCTTTTCGTAGAGGGCGCGAAAAATCTTCTGAACCGCTTTCACATGATAATCATCTGTTGTACGGATAAAGCGATCGTTGCTGATATTCATCAGCTTCCAAAGATTCTTAAAGTTCGCAACAATCTTATCGACATATTCTTTCGGGGTCACGCCTTCCGCGGCGGCTTTCTGTTCAATTTTCTGTCCGTGTTCGTCGGTACCAGTAAGGAACATCACATCATATCCCTGCAGCCGTTTATAGCGCGCAATCGCGTCGCTGGCCACCGTGCAGTAGCTGTGCCCGATGTGCGCATTGCCCGAAGGATAATAAATGGGGGTTGTAATGTAAAAAGTTTTCTTTTCCATAGTGTCAGCTCCTTCAATCCCTATGCAAAATAGGGATCGGTTTTATATTTCAAACTCAGGTTCACCGGCTATCCAAACGGAGGGCTGCCCCCTCCTTCGGTCGAGCCTTCAACCCTGCTTCACAGCTTTTTGTTATTATATCATTTTATGACGGATTTTCAAAGGGTTTCTTCCGGAATTTACAGTATATTTATTGTTTCCCTATTTAAAATGTGGTATGATTATGTTCACAAAAATCAAACGGCAAGCAATCCGGCTGATCTTCCCTTGGTTTTTCTATTTTCCCCGGAAGGCCTGTCCCGGCTAATTTACGCCGGAAATACAAGGAGTTGATCCTAACCTATGAAAAAAAAAGCTGTCATCGCTGCACTCTGCTTCTGCTTTGTACTGACGGCCTGTTCGAGCGCTTCTCCTACAGATAACAGCGAACTTTCTCAAAAAATAGATGCTCTGCAGTCTTCTGTCGATTCTTTGCAGACAACGCTGGAAGAAATGCAGGAGTCTGACAACAGCTCGTCAAGCGCTCCGACAGAATCGGAAACCTCTTCTGACACTTCGCAGACACAAGAGCCTGAACAGGCTAGTGGAACCCCTGCGGACTATCAACAGATGATCAATCGTCTTTCTCAGCAAATAAGCGATGTGGAGATCCCGGAAGATCGCATTCAAAAGACGGAAAGCTTCTTTTCGCTCAAAGATCAGCTCGATGATCTTTACGGGGAAGTAAACCTGTATAAATCCTCCATCGAGCGAAACTTTTTAGAAGGTAATCTGGAGGATTCTTCCTACCGTACTCAAGTGACACAGATTAACGACATCATTGACGAGATTCATGCTGTACGAGGCACCCTAGAAACTCGTTTCGGATTGAGTGGATAACTTGCCATGGTATTTTTACGAAGTTATCGAGATGAGGATTTAGATGAAATTCTCCTCCTTTTTTACGAAACCGTCCACTCGGTAAATCTGCGCGACTATTCGCCTGCCCAGTCTGACGCATGGGCCCCTAAAAATCCCTGCCGCGCCCGTTGGAAGCACAGCCTTTCTGCACAGGATACTCTAGTTGCCGAAGAAAACGGCAAAATCGTTGGTTTTGCTAACTGGGATCGTTTGGATCACTTTGACTGTCTATACGTTCATAAGGATTTTCAACGGCAGGGAATCGCTTCTCTTCTAACTGATGAAATTGAGCGCCGTGCCAGCCAACGCTCTCCTACGATCCATGTGGAAGCATCCATTACAGCTCGACCGTTCTTTGAAAATCGCGGCTATGTAGTTATCCGCGATCAGATTGTAGAACGGTTGGGACAAAAGATGAAAAACTTTATTATGATCAAAACTTTTTAAATCCATCAAAAATGCTTTTCCTATCTTGTACAGGCAAAATTTCGCCGCAACAGGCGGCGGAATTGATTGAGGGGTAAATTCCTATTGATGTCTCCTAATAGCTGGTCGCCAAGTTAGAAATCTGCGAAGGATCTGGTCTAAGCATGTTGACAAATCAAGAGATTTTAAAAAGGGCTATGCAGCAGTCTGCATTAGACTTAAACTGTTGTGAAGACGATTTTTTAAAGGAAGAAAACGTCTTGACCTTTTCTAAAATTGGTACAGCAGCTAAAAAATATTATAAGGAGCCTATTGCATGTACTTTCGTTTCCTACGGAAACAATATTGTAGCCTCTGTAAAAGACGAGTACCGATCGGTTGTTAAAGAATACATCGATAAGTTCCCGTTCTATCACTGTTTTGAAACGCCCAATATGCACTGGCTTGAAAGCAGGATGAACGAATACGGCCAGAAAATTTGCTTTATGGCAGAGTACTTTCTTCCTGATATGCAAAAAATAAAACGCCTGTCCTGTGATTACGAGATTAGAATTTTGTCACAGAAAGATTTTTCCGGTTTATATCTGCCCCAGTGGAGCAATGCTTTATGCCAAGCTAGAAAGGAACTGGACGTGCTTGCTATGGGTGCTTACAGCGAAAACAAATTGGTAGGTTTGGCGGGGTGTTCTTCCGATTGTGCAGATATGTGGCAAATAGGCGTCGATGTACTGCCCGCTTACCGCAAAAGAGGAATTGCCTCATCGCTTACAAGCAATTTAGCGGCAGAAATTTTAGACAGAAATAAGGTGCCTTTTTACTGCTGTGCATGGTCAAATATTCCTTCGGCCAGAAATGCTATTAAAAGTGGATTCCTTCCGGCATGGGTGGAAATGACGGTTAAGCCTAAAAATTTGGTGGAGGATATGAATAAATAAAATTTTGTTTCCTACACAAGGAAATATGGCCTGTTGGAACCGCTTCTTTCCTTTCGGAAAAAGCGGTTCTTTTTATAAAATAGGCCCCCAGCGACGCTGGGGGCCGTACATTTTGCTTAAAACAACTCGTTTTTTCCTGAAAGAAAGTTTTCTACCAAACCATCTGTATCTTGGGCAGAAGACGACCTAATTGTGTGACGAAGTTTCCATACGGCGGACGGGGCCACCGAAAGTTGTTCGACACCAATCGATAGGTAAAAACTTGTTAAAATGGGATCCGAAGCGGATTCACCGCATACCGCCGTCCAAATTCCCGCCCTGTGAGCATTCTCTACTGTTATCTTAATCATGCGCAGGACAGCAGGATGGCGGGGATTATAAATATGGGAAATATAAGGATTTTTGCGATCCGCTGCTAAAATATATTGTGTTAGGTCGTTTGTTCCAATACTGAAGAAGTCCACATACGGTGCAAGCAGATCGCTGACGATGGCCGCAGCTGGTGTTTCGATCAGTACACCCATCTCGATCTTATCCGCGACCGGGACTCCTTTTTCCACAAGCTCTTCACGTGCACGCTCAACAAACTGACGGGCACGAATTATCTCCTCCGGCGAGGTGACAATCGGAAACATAATCGCAAGTTTTCCATAGACAGAAGCACGCAAAAGCGCCCGCAGCTGCGTTAAAAATAGATCCGATCGATCTAGGCTAAAACGAATGGCACGGTATCCCATTGCGGGATTCGTTCCGGGTTCCATATTAAAATAGGGCCGGACAGGCTCTTCCCCAAGATCCAGCGTGCGTACAATAACGCGCTGATCTTTCATCTTCTCTAAAACACTTCGATACGCCTGAAATTGCTGTTCCTCTGATGGTTCTGTATTGCTGCTCATATACAGATACTCCGTACGGAACAAGCCGATTCCATCGGCGCCGCTGCGCAGCACAGCGTCTACGTCGGAAGGGTTGCTGATATTGGCACAAACTAGCACCCTTTTTCCGTCCTTGGTAAGGGTGGGACCCTTTCCAAATCCGTACCCCTTCCCACTGTTTATGCGGCTGTCTTGAAGCTTTTCCCAATATTCGGCACAAACATCCTCTTCCGGCTCAAGGATAACGTCTCCGGTAAATCCATCCACAATGACAGGAATGCCGTTTTCAATCTTCAAAAACTCGTCTCCTAACCCTACAACCGCCGGAATTCCCGCGTCGCGCAGAAGAATAGACGCATGAGAATCTTTTGTGCCTGTACGTGAAAGAAAGGCAAGCGTATGTCTGCGATCCGCTTGCACCACATGGCTGGGCATGAGATCTGACACGGCCACCACTGCCCCTGAACGCAGCGGTTTGAGCGCCGCATTGAGAAGCGGATCTAAACAATAGAGCAGCTGGTTGGAAACATCCACAACATCCATGCATCGTGCACGCATATAGGCATCATCTAATGAAGAAAACAATCCATAAAACTTCTTCGCTGCCAGATACACCGCATATTCTGCATTGGTATGGTTGTTTGCAATTTCAGTTTGGATTTCACCGAGATACTCTTCGTCCTCCAACATAGCAATATGTATTTGGAAAATCATCGAATTTTTTTCTTCCACCAACTTGAGGGATCGAAGGTAAAAATCCTCAAGAAATTCCCGGGCCTTGCCGCACGCCTGCTGTAGGCGTTCCAGCTCCTTTTGTGCGTCTGGCACAGTATAATGGGGTATTTTTTCCTGAAGTTCCAATTCTTGTTTTGAAACAGATCCGATGGCAATTCCCCCAGAAGCCGGGATCCCCTGTAAAACCTTCATCACTCCATCCCCCTTTATTGGGCCATAGCAAGACCTGCAAGGTAAGCTCTCTTATTACCAACTAACCTTCAGACTTCGTTTGGTAACCATTCCGCACACATTCCCGAATCGCCGACGGGCAGTACAGAATTTGTTTCATCCAAGCTGCTGTCTTTCTGAGAATATTATACCACAAGGCTGAGCCTTGACGCACTTCGCGCCCGCTCCTTCCAGTCGCCCGGCTAGGAGAGAAGCACAGTCTCGCCGCCCGCGGTTGCAGTACTCTGCGAATATTATACCATATAAAAAGCTGGCGCTCAACGCGAAAAAAGCAGCACTATGGTCCTTTTATGGCCTTATTATCCTGGATATTCCATCTCCGGTATGGTAAGACGCACCACAAGCGCCGTTACATCATCATCATGTCCGTCGTCCCGGCGGGCAATCGCTTGGGCTACAATCTCTTCCGCAAGCTCTTGGGGAACACTTCCGCTCCACCCCTCTATTTTTTCGCAAAGCCATTTATCCCCGCAGGCCACAGCACCATCGGACACAAGCACCACAAGATCCTCTTCACCCAATGCCAACGCTTCCTTTGCAAATCCAGCATCATTAAGAATTCCGACCGGAAGCGAGGGCATATCGATGCGTACCACTTTTCCGTCACGGCGGGCAAATGCCGTAGGCGCCCCGGCTTTAAAAAACTCTGTTTTCCCGCTAAAAAGATCAATGACCGCCATATCTACCGTGGCCAGCGATTCCTCATCCGATTTGGCCATCAGGGCCGAATTGACAATTTTAAGCGCGCAGTCGAATCCGATCCCTGCTTTCAGCAGCATTGAGAGAATGCCTGAGGCCATCGCTCCATCCACAGCGGCACGTCCGCCGGATCCCATGCCGTCGCTGATCAAAGCAATTTGTCTGCCGCTTCCATCAGGAAAAAATTCATAGCTGTCTCCACAAAGTTTCCCGTTCCCGAATACATGCTGAGCAACCCCCGCCAACGCCCGGAATACAGGCCGTTCACTCATCTGTATACGGCATTTACCACTGGCTATGCTTACACAAGGCGCTTCAAACTCTCGACCGCATGCGTGAGAAATCTGCTTCACAATGGCTGCTTTATTCAACCGCGTGCGATCCGTCTGGGCGGCTTCTATTTCTACGCTCATCCTACCAAATTTATCTACCCGGCAGCTGACATCGATAGCGATAATCCCCGCGTCGCGTAAAATCTCTCCTATTTTCTGTGCACTGGAAAAATCAAACCTCTCAAACAGTTCCAGCTCCTGTCCCATATTCTCTAAAAGTTCCGCCGTTACGCCGAATTGCTCCGTCACCACCGAACGAATCTGCGCAATCCTACGGTCGGCTGCCTCACGCATTACAAATTCTGCGTACCGTTGATTGACACCCCGCACCAGTGAGTCGATCCGTGCACACCTTTCTGAAAACTGTGAAGGGAGATCCTCTTTTTCTACACTTCCCCGACAGCGCAGCACCTCCGATAAGTTGTTGAGAGCTTCTATACTCTCGTTGTAGTTTTTCTCCCAGCAATACATTTTCAGACCGCAGTGCGCACATGTTTCGTCCACCGTTCTGCGGTAAACGCTGTTCAAATCGGGCGCGCTGATTTCCGAAAGCTTTTTAGAAACAGCTTCCACCGATTCTGATACATTACCTAACGCTTTAGAGGCATAATCGAGTTTCATAATTACACTGCGGCGCAGACCATCTGACCGTGTAAGATCTGCCGGCTGGACAAACATGCCGCTGACACGATCCCCTCCTCGTGCTGGAATCAGCATAAACGCCGCTGTGGCAAAAGCCACCTCGTAGAGTCCCGTGATTACGGCCTCTTGACTGCCTACCTGAAGAGAGGCGATTCCGTTTGATACAATAAATGCCGCAGCAGAGGCTAACTTTCCCAGCGGAGAAAACAGACCTGCCATCAAACCGCCCAGCGCATATGCCCCCGAAAGATAGTTTACTCCTACGGTGGATAAACTTAGCGATACTCCCGCAGCGATCCCCGCAATCGCTCCACCAGAAGCCCCACCGTATCTTGAGGCTAACAGAACCATTGCCACTGCGAGAATCCGTCCTAGCGATACGCCTGCTACCTCAGCCGGTGATAACGACGCAATCAAAAGTCCCGCACTCATTGTCACGCAGGCGATCTCTTGATTTTTCAGTGCATATAACCCCTTTTTACGATATGTAATCTCTGCTGTGCGCGAAAGAAAATATGCTGCTCCACCAGCTAAAAGCGCTTCGGCTAAATACATCACCGCACCGCTTACGGGTTTTGCATTCATAAGAGAAACTGCCGCCCCCGTGGCAGCTAGAGGCGCAAATGCGATAAACGGAGCAAACAGCGGATGACGCTTGACTTTCACCAAATCACTAAGGGTCCAACGAATCGCTCCCGCCGCCAGAAGAGCGGCTACATACCGCACCGGAATTTGAGCTCCCGAAGGCAGTAAATATCCCAGCATAGCTCCTAAAAGAGCCGCAAGCGTGTTATGATAGGGGGATGCTGCTACAGCTGCTACTCCAAATGGCGCATACTGCCCAAATATTGTCCCACGAGAGCTTAACAGTCCCAGCGTAAAATACGCTAGCTGCATCATTATTTTTTTTACACCGGGAGAAAAGATAAGTTCTTCTAAATTTGTCCGCGCCGATTCCAGCGTCCTCATTTTTACTGACATCGCTATGCACCATCCTAATTTTTGAATTCCCGCCGGAGAAGCTTCCCGTCTCCATAAGCCCCCGCGCATTTTTTATACATTTAGTATTATATACTATTTCTTATTTCAATTTTGTCATAACACGCCGTTCTATTTTGGCGGGAAATGGCGGGCAAACAATAAGCTAGAAAAAACATGCACAACCCCGTTCCTCTAAGATTTAGTTTCCGCTTGACAAACAGGTGATTCCGTCTTAGAATGAAAAAAGAAAAACCGGTAAGTTACAGACAGCTGTACGGGCGCAGCGGTCCTTTTCCAAACGGCGCAGGAAATCCTCCGTCCCAGAGTTTTTCTGGGACGTTTTTTATTGCCTGTTTCCTGCAGCCCGAAAAATGGGAATCTATCTTTTTTGGGAAAGTTTCATCATCTTTGTTTTGGAGGAATTTTTATGGAAACAGCAGCAGAACGCAAAAAGATTATTTTCAGCGCAATCCAGCCCAGCGGCACGATTACGCTGGGAAATTACCTTGGCGCATGGAAAAACTGTGCCGCCCTTCAGGATGAATATAACTGCATTTACGCTTTGGCGGATTTACACACCATTACTGTGCGGCAGGATCCGGCTAAATTCCGTCACAATACGCTGGAAGCCTACGCTCTGCTGATGGCTTGCGGCATCGATGTAGAAAAGAGCATCTTCTTTATCCAAAGCCATGTACACACCCACGCTGAGCTTGGCTGGATTCTTAACTGCTACACACAGTTCGGAGAACTCTCCCGTATGACGCAATTCAAGGACAAATCGGCAAAACACCCAGAAAACGTCAATGCCGGACTTTTTACCTATCCTACATTGATGGCCGCCGACATTCTTCTCTATCAAGCGGATTTGGTGCCGGTGGGCGCGGATCAGAAACAGCATCTGGAACTAGCACGCAATATTGCCGAGCGTTTTAACGGCATTTACAGCCCCACTTTTACAATGCCGGAAGGATATATTCCCAAAACAAGCGCACGCATTATGTCGCTGCAGGATCCCTCCCGCAAAATGAGCAAATCTGACGAAAACGCCAACGCTTATATCGCTATGCTTGATAAACCGGATGAGATTATGCGCAAATTCAAGCGCGCCGTTACAGACAGCGAGGCCTGTGTGCATTACGGCGAGGGTAAATTGGGCGTTAATAATCTGATGGGGATTTATTCCGGCGTGACCGGCAAATCTTTCGAGGAAATCGAAAAAGAATTTGACGGCAAAGGCTATGGCGACTTTAAAACGGCTGTCGGTGAGGCGGTCGTAGAGCATCTGCGCCCAATTCAGGAGCGTTATGCCCAGCTTTCTAAAGATAAGGCTTACCTCGAACAAT
>CALWIX010000176.1 GCA_944380825.1 uncultured Clostridia bacterium
ATTCCTGCCAGCTTGCTCCAGACGGAATTGGATACCTGCTGGGTCAAGGTGGCTGGGGAGGACCCCTGCGCTTATCTGCGCAAATATGCGGGCCGCGCTCCGGTGGTGCATTTGAAGGATTTTTACAAATCCGGAGACAGCAAAGAGGGCATGTATGAGCTTATCGGTATTCAGTCTACCGAAAAGGCTGCGCAGCGCAGCGCTTTTGAGTTCCGTCCTTCGGGCAAAGGAATGCAGGATATGGCCGCCTTGCTTCAGGCGTCTGAGGACGCCGGGGCACAGTGGGTTGTGGTGGAACAGGACCGCCCGAGCATGGAAAAATCCCCGATGGAGTGCGCCGAAATCAGCATCCAGTGCCTTCATGATTTAATGAAATAAAAATTTTTTCCAAGATAAAAGGAGAGTTGTTTATGTCTGACGCTGTACTCAACCAATTTACCCCTCCCACGCAGGAAGAGGCCATCGATACTTCCCGCAAGCTTAAAATCGGCATCATCGGCACAGGCTGGATCGCAGAATCCCACATCGAAAGCTACAAACAAATGCCCGATGTAGAGATCGTCGCCGGAGCCGACCTTGTGCCCGGCAAAGCCGAAAAGTTCTTTAAGCGCTACGGATTAGAGGGTGTGAAAACGTATCCTGACCACAAATCGATGCTCGATGCGCAGGCCGGCAATCTCGATGCTGTGAGCATCTGCACCTATAACGTAGAGCACGCCAAATGCGCTATTTACGCGCTGGAAAAGGGCGTGAACGTTTTACTCGAGAAGCCCATGTGCGTTACTATGGACGAAGCCGCCGCTATTTTGAAGGCCGAAAAAAAGAGCGGCAAGATCCTTTCCATCGGTTTCCAGCCCCGCATGGATGAAAATATGCAGATGATCAAAAAGATCGTCGAGTCCGGCGAGCTGGGCGACATTTATTACATCCAGACCGGCGGCGGCCGCCGCCGCGGCATTCCTAACAGCACCTTCATCGAAAAGTCGACCGCCGGCGTCGGCGCGCTGGGCGACATCGGCTGCTACTCGCTCGACATGGTGCTCAACGCCATCGGCTATCCGAAGCCGCTTACCGTTACGGGGTACACCTCTAACTATTTTGGCACGAACCCGCTGTACAACAATCCCGCCGACGCCGCGCGCTTTAATGTAGACGATTTCGCCGCCGCGTTTATCCGTTTGGAAGGCGGCATCGTGCTCGATTTCCGCATTGCTTGGGCGATGCATGTAGACACTCCCGGCGACACCATTATTATGGGCACCAAGGGCGCTCTGCGCATTCCGTCCACCGAGTGCTGGAACGGCACCGTCGGCGGTCCTATGACCCTTTATCACGACGTGGCCGGTCAGCAGACCCAAACCACCATCCCCCTGTGCCCAGAGGGCGATTCCTTCGGCGGTTTGTTCTACAAGAAGATCCGCTCGTTCCTTGACGCGGTCAAAAACGGCGGCTCCGCCCCCGTTCCCACCAGCCAGATCCTCTACAATCAGGCCATTATCTCCGGCATCCAGAAATCTGCCGAGCTGGGACGCGAAATTGAAATCGAAATTCCCGAAATCTAACGAAAATCTCTTATACCCCTATAAAAAAGAGCGCGGCTCCATCTTCTCCGATGGAACCACGCTCTTCTTTTCTTTTATCCCGCAAAAAGGCTTTCACAGCGCACGGTGATTCTGTCTGCCTTGTCGCAAATCCCCCATTTTTGAAAATCGATTTCGACGCTCTCCCTGCCTTGAAACGCCTTGGCCGCCAGCACTTTTTTCTGGGTATTTAATTTTTTCTCGCCCGCATAAGCTACACAGACGATCTGCACATCTTGTTTTAACTTCTGTCCTTCTTCGGAAACGGCATCGAAAGAAAAGCAGAGCACATCGGGGGCGCAGTCCATTGTATCGGCTTTGATAAACTCTGTGCACAGACCCGCCTGAGAAAAGCTTTCTCCGTCGATTTGCACGAGAATATCCCCCACCTGCATAGATGTACAGATTCCACCGGAGCGGTTGCGTTTTCCAAACAGCATACCCTATATCCCCCATCCTATATTTTTGATAAGCGGCAAACGGCGACGCGCCGGGCTGCCCATGAAAATACATTTTACGAAGCCTAAAGAAAGCGCCAGACTTTTTTGGAAATGCCGGTATAAAAAGCTACGCACCCTGCCAAAGCAGGATGCGCAACTACATACAGGTTCATACCTCTTGGTGCTGGTGACCGGACTTGAACCGGTACGGTGTTGCCACCGAGGGATTTTAAGTCCCTTGCGTCTGCCGATTTCGCCACACCAGCAAAACAACAAGATTTATTATAGCACAGTTTTCCTGTAAAATCAATTCTTTTTGGGAATTTTATAATTTTCTTTTGAAACCTTTCGCTCCCGGCGGGAAGACGCACAGCGAGGGGACGAAAGTCCCCTCGCCTGTTCTTCCTTAAACGAGGCCGCCCCCAAACGGGCAACCATTTTTTACTTTTGGAACACCTTTCGCCTTTTATCAGACGTTTATCTCGGCCTTTTCTTCCGGCACAAAGCTGTATTTCTCCAGAACAGGACCGACAACTTCTTCGATGAAGTCTTTCGTCTGCTGCGGCGCGCGGCCGACGTATTTTTCGGGCTTGACGATGGCGTGCAGCTGCTCGAGCGTTACACCGAAAATCGGGTCTGCGGCGATGCGCGAGAGCAGGTCGTTCTCTCCGCCTTCTTCTTTCACCACTTTGGCCGCCGCCATCGAATGCACGCGGATCCTTTCGTGGAGCTGCTGGCGGTCGGCGCCGCGCTTGACGGCGTCCATCATAATATTTTCGGTTGCCATAAAGGGCAGTTCGCGGCGCAGATGCTGCTCGACGACCTTCGGATACACCACAAGTCCGTCGCCGACGTTGGCGTAGAGGTTCAAAATGCCGTCCACCGCAAGGAACGCCTCCGGAACACTGATGCGCTTATTGGCGGAGTCGTCAAGGGTGCGCTCGAACCACTGGGTGGCCTCTGTGATGCAGGGGTTGAGGCTGTCGATGATGACATACCGCGCCAGCGACGCGATCCGCTCGGAACGCATGGGGTTGCGCTTATAGGCCATGGCCGAAGACCCGATTTGATTCTTCTCAAACGGCTCTTCCACCTCTTTGAGGTTTTGCAGCAGGCGGATATCGTTCGAGAATTTCGCGGCGCTCTGGGCAATTCCGCTGAGAACGGCGAGGATTTGGCTGTCGAGCTTGCGGGAATACGTCTGGCCGGAAACGGCAAAACACGAAGCGTAGCCCATCTACTGCGCAATTTTGCAGTCGAGCTCTTTGACCTTTTCGTGGTCGCCGTCGAACAGCTCTAAAAAGCTCGCTTGGGTACCGGTGGTTCCTTTCGATCCGAGAAGCTTCGCCTTGCTCAGCTGATACTCCACATCCTCCAAATCCATGAGCAGATCCTGAATCCACAGCGTGGCGCGCTTGCCGACTGTGGTGGGCTGCGCCGGCTGTAAATGTGTGAAGGCAAGGGTGTGAAGATCTTTATACTTCATCGCTAAATCGGAGAGAACCCGGATGACCGCTACCAGCTTGCGCTGCACCAGACGCAGCGCTTCGGTCATGATGATGATGTCGGTGTTGTCACCCACATAGCAGGAAGTTGCACCCAGATGGATGA
>CALWIX010000177.1 GCA_944380825.1 uncultured Clostridia bacterium
AAGGGCAGCGTATTGTCGTGGAAGAGGTTCTGCGTCACACGAGTTCCCTGCGCCTGCCAGTCGAGCCAAAGACCGCGGGTGCAGTGGTGGATATGGTTGCGGCGAAAAACAACATCAATGGCTGCGTGCATCTTAATGCCGCCGATCTCCGCACCGGCCAGATTCTGGCGGTTGTTGATATGATGGATATGATTGTCTTCAATCAGAGAGAACACGCCGCCCAAATGGCCGACGATGCCGGTCTGGCCGCAGTCATGAATATTGCAGCGGCGCACGATATGCGATCCTATTGTTTCTTTCGACCAGCCATCGATCTGAGCCTGACAAATACAGTCGCGCTCGGTTTGGGTGCCGTGCTTATATTTCCAGTGCAGCCACTTGTTGTCGTTGCCCTTTTGAAGATATTTGCCCAGCGAAATGCCGGAGCATTTGGAATGGGAGACATCGCAGTCTTCAATGATCCAGCCCTTCGACCAGTGCGGAGCGATCATTCCCTCCTGATAGGCGGTGGGAGGGGCCCACTGTGTCGCGGCTTTCGTTACCGTAAAGCCAGAGAGGGTGATGTAGCCCACCCCTTCCTCTTCGGGAGAAAAGCAGGTGCGCCGCACATTAAGCTCCACGGTCTCCTGATTGGGATCAAACTCGTGAAAATTGGCATAGAAGACGGTAGAGTCACTGTCTTTATCTTGTTGGGCGTACCAAGTGTAAACGGAGAAATCGGGGTCCCAAGATTCTTTCGAGGGGACAGGATGTTTTACGCCCTCCAGAGAAGCCGTTTCATACATCGCCTTGTCATTGAGGTACACTTCCCCCGTATGCGCGATAAAGGAAGCGATGAACCAGTCTCCGCTAACAAGTGTCGTATAGGGATTGTAGTCTCCAAACAGGCTGTTAGGCACAGAACATTTCCATATGCCGCCTTCCACCTTCTGCCAGCCTGTGAGGAGTTCTGCCCCAGTGATCACCGCCCCAAGCGGCTCTTGGGAACGGTAAATGATTCTGGCATCCTCCCTGCCGCCATTTTTAGGATTGACGGCTTCGCGGTAAATGCCCGGTGCAACGATAACTTCATCCCCAGCTATAGCGATGTCAGCAGCCGCCTGAATCGTAGAGAAAGGGCTTTCTTTTGTGCCGCTGCCGCCCGGCGCGGCGCCTGCCGCTACATAATATTTCATGATAAAATCCTCCTTATAGGATAGAAAATAAGCGGCCCCTCCGAAAGCAGACTGCCGCGGGGAGGGGCCGTATAAGATGAAAATGAAACTGCCCGTTTTTAAGTTTTAAGGGCGATAAATATTCTCCGCACCTACCACCTCAATGCCAGCACTCTGCAAAGCTTTCACAGCTCCATCATTGTCGCTGGTGTGTAAAAGCACGCAGGCTTTTCCCATATCGCGGCTGGTGAAGGCGTACATATAGTCCACGTTAATGGCATGGTCGGCCAGTGTGCGAACCGCCTTGGCGAATGCGCCGGGCACATCCATCATTCCCACAGCGATTACACTTGTCAGGCTAACGGTCATCCCGGCCGCGCGCAGCAGGGGGACAGCCTTCTCCGGATCGCTGACGATCAGGCGCAGGATGCCGAAATCACTCGTATCCGTAGCAGAGACGGCGCGGATGTCAACGCCTGCCTTCGCTAAAAGTTCCGTAATCTCCGCAAGACGGCCGGCTTTATTTTCAACAAAAATAGAAAGCTGTTGGATCTGCATAAACTGACCTCCTTAACGTATTATTCTGCGTTGTAGCCGAGCTCGAACGCTTTCTTGTTCATTTCGATGAACTTAGGCGGCACCGTTTTTTCAATCGTGCGCAGCCAGATTTCTTTATCCGTGCCGAGACGTTTAGCCAGTGCACCGATAAGTACCACGTTGACGGCTTTGGCGGAGCCCGCCTGTTCCGCGAGGGAGAGCGCGTCGATAGCGAGCACATTAGCGCCCTGCTCGCTCATTTTATCCAGAAGCCCCTGCGGATACTGCGCGTTTCCAGCCACGACGGGCATAGGATCCATCTTCTGAGTATTTACAACAATGTGTCCGCCCTTTTTCAAATAAGGCAGATACCTTGCGGCTTCCAGCTGCTCAAACGCCAGCAGCACATCAGCCTCGCCGAGAGAAATGAGGGGAGAGTACACCTTATCGCCATAGCGCACATACGTCTCTACGGAACCGCCGCGCTGGCTCATACCGTGTACCTCAGATACTTTGACGTCGTATCCTTCGTCCATCATAGCGCCGCCCAGCAGCCGGCTTGCCAAAAGGGTACCCTGTCCGCCGACGCCTACAATCAAAATACTTTTTACATTACTCATTTTTCCGCTACCTCCTGCTCGCTTCCGATTGCCTGTTTGGGGCACAGTCCCTCGCACACGCCGCAGCCTACACACTGGGTGCGGTCGATCTCAGCTTTTCCATCCCGCAGGCTAATAGCCGGACATGCGATGCCGAAGCACGCCTTGCAGCCGATACACTTATTCGGATCGACGCGCAGCGGCGGGTTATGTTTTACATATTTGAGCAGCGCGCACGGACGGCGGCTGATGATAACAGAGGCTCCGTCAGAAGCGAGTTCCTCGCGCACCGTTTTCTCCATCTCTTTAAGGTTGTAGGGGTCGCATACGCGCACGTTCGGAATTCCTACGGCGTGGCACAGCGATTCAAGATTCACCGCAGCGGTGGGATCGCCCTTGATGGTATAGCCAGTGGTGGGATTTTGCTGGTGACCGGTCATGCCGGTGATGGAGTTATCCAAAATGATAACAACGGAGTTGCTCTTGTTGTATGCAATATCGATAAGGCTTGTGATGCCGGAATGAATAAAGGTAGAATCTCCGATGACAGCCACCGACTTCTTTTCCGCATCCGGTCCGACAGCTTTGTTGTAGCCGTGCAGAGCAGAAACGGAAGCGCCCATGCAGATGGAAGTATCCATCGCGCTCAAAGGCGCAGAGGCGCCCAGCGTGTAGCAGCCAATGTCGCCGCTGACGTACAGTTTGAGTTTTTTAAGCACATAGAATAATCCTCTGTGCGGGCAGCCGCAGCACATCACAGGCGGGCGGGCCGGAATCTCCGCTTCCACCTTGCTGCTTTCGGGCAGTGCGACTCCCATGCACTGACGGATCGTATTCTGAGAAAACTCGCCGCACAGCGGGAAAATTTCTTTACCGATGACGGAAACGCCGTGCTTGCGGCAGTGCGTTTCGATGATGTCGTCGAGCTCCTCAATGACATATACCTTATCCACCATGGAAGCAAATTTCTTGATAAGTTCCACCGGAAGCGGGTTGATCATACCAATTTTTAAGTACGAAACGGTATCCCCCAGTGCCTCGCGGGCATATTGATATACAGACCCCGCAGCAATCACACCAATACGGCTGCCGTTATCCTCAATGCGGTTGATAGGGGAGGTTTCAGCCCATTCGATGAGCTTTTTGGTGCGCTCCTCCACCTTGACATGCTTCGGCTTGGCAAACGCGGGGAGCATCACGTTTTTCTGCGGGCATTTTACATAGGGCTTTTGCTCGTAATTTTCCCTTTCCTCCAGCTCTACAATACTGCGGGAATGAGAAATACGAGTGGTCAAACGCAGCAGCACCGGGGTGTCGAACTGCTCAGAAAGCGAGTAAGCAAGCTTTGTAAAGTCGCGGCACTCGGCGGAATCGGAGGGCTCGAGCATCGGCAGCTTGGCCGCGATGGCATAGTGGCGCGAATCCTGTTCGTTCTGGGAAGAATGCATACTCGGGTCATCGGCCACAGCCGCCACCATGCCGCCGTTAACGCCGATATACGACATCGTAAAGAGCGGATCGGCCGCCACATTGAGTCCGACATGCTTCATGGCACAGAAAGAACGCGCGCCGCCAAACGATGCACCGGAGGCCGTCTCCATAGCAACTTTTTCGTTTGGAGCCCATTCGCAGTAAATTTCATTGTATTTTGCGGCAGTTTCGGTAATCTCGGTGCTTGGTGTGCCCGGATAACTGGAAACCACCGTTACGCCCGCTTCATATAAACCGCGGGCGACGGCTTCATTTCCCAACAATAATTCTTTCATAGCTACCTCCAAAAAAAGAATAGAAATATAAGGGGGAAGCGCGGCAGAGCGAAAACGTCGCGGCAAAATTATTGGCCGCGCAGATCGAGTACCCGTTTCGCCTTACCTTGGAAACGTTCCAGCGATTTTGGTTCCACCAGCGTAACCTTCGTCTCCAGTCCCAAAACGCTCTTGAGACGGTCGTGGACACGTCTCTGAATGGCCTCCAGTTCGCCGTAGCGATCCAGCGGGGTGGAAGGCAGAAGCTCCACCTTAACCTCAAGCTGATCGAGGAAGTTCGGGCGTGTGACAACAAGCTGGTAATGCGGTCCGACGCCTTCCATACCGATGAGCACAGACTCAATCTGAGACGGAAATACATTGACGCCCTTGATGATAAGCATATCGTCGGTACGGCCCATCACCTTTTCCATGCGTGCGTGCGTGCGTCCACAGCGGCACGGCTCGTAGGTGATGCGGGTAATGTCTTTGGTGCGGTAGCGTAGCACAGGCATCCCTTCCCGCAGCAGCGTCGTTACGACAAGCTCGCCGGATTTTCCTTCTTCCAGAGGTTCAAGCGTATCCTGATCAATAATTTCAGGCAAGAACGCATCTTCCGCAAAGTGCAATCCGCAGCGGTACTCGCATTCTCCAGAAACGCCGGGGCCGGTCAGCTCCGTCATACCGTAGTTGTCGGTAACGCGAAGGCCGAGCGTAGCCTCGATCTGCTCGCGCATTTTTTCGGTGCAGCCCTCCGAACCGAGCAATCCGAGACGCAGTTTGTAGTCTTCGGCAGGATACCCTGCCTCGCGAAGCTGTTCGCCGAGATACAGCGCGTACGACGGCGTCGCCACAAGGCCGGTCACTCCGAAATCACGGAACATCATCAGCTGTTTTGATGTATTACCGGAAGATGCCGGAATAACGGTAGCGCCAATTTTTTCAAGACCATAATGCAGTCCCAAAGCGCCGGTAAAAAGGCCATAGCCGAAAGAAATCTGGAAGATATCGTCCTCTCTTGCCCCGGCAGCCACAGCCACGCGAGCCACTTGATCCGACCAATTATCCAGATCCTTTTTGGTGTACGCGCCTACGGTCGGTTTTCCGGTAGTGCCGGAAGAAGCGTGGATACGCACAATGTTTTTCATTGGCTGAGCGAGCATCCCAAAGGGATAGTTGTCACGGATGTCGTCCTTTGTAGTGAAGGGGATATACTGGATATCGGAAAGACATTTAATTTTATCCCCGGTAACGCCGGCCTGATTGAGACGTTCATGATAAAACGGCACATTATTGTAGCAATAATCCACCATTTTTTTCAAACGGCAAAGCTGAAGTTCTTCGAGCTCTTTCCGGTTCATGGTTTCGATTTCTTTTTGAAAAAACATACTGCACCCCCAATGAATAGGAAACCGCATCCAAGGGGCCGTCCTTGATGCGGTTTCCTTTTTAAATCAGAGCAGATTTTAGACCTTTGCAGCGCTTTGGTCTCCTTCTCTGTTAAAGTTTGCTGTAATGATAAATTAAATCGACAAATCCCTTGCTCTATTGTACCTCTTTCGCCCAAAAAACACAAGCTTTTTTTCGCCAGACACAAGGCCCGGTTCCCGCGTTATACACTCAGGCGGGAGAGAAAGCGCATAAGGTTGTCTATCGTCAAGCCAAGATCACTTTCGGAGCGGGACTGGACTTCACGAAAAGCTTTCGCAACACGGTTAATACTGAAAATAGCACTGACACCCATGTCGTAAGCACCCTGCACACCGTCTCCAATGTCGCCGACGACAGCGATGAGAGGAACGCCCAGTTTTTGAGCACGGCGAGCCACACCGATAACCACCTTGCCGCGCAGACTTTGAAAATCAATTTTACCCTCGCCGCTCAAAATGAAATCAGCGTCACTAGCTACCTTATCAAATCCCACCGTATCGAGTACAGTCTCAATTCCCATCTGCAAACGAGAAGAGAAAAATGCCACCATGCCAGCGCCCATACCGCCGGCTGCGCCGGCTCCCGGAATCTGTGCTACATCCAGTCCAAGCTGGGACTGGATTGTGCCAGCAAACTGCATAAGCTGACTGTCAAGGAATTTCACCATTTCCTCGTTGGCTCCCTTTTGCGGGGCGAACACATAAGCCGCGCCGGAAGTACCGTAAAGGGGATTGTCAATGTCGCACATGGTAACGATTTCGGCCTCTCCAATTTCGGAAAGTCTACCGGAGCAGTCAATCTTCTTAACACGCGACAAAGTTCCTCCCGTAGGGACGAAGCTTTCGCCGTTTTCATCCAAAAACTTGATACCGATAGCGGCAGCCGCGCCGGCGCCGCAATCATTTGTAGCGCTTCCGCCCAATCCGACAACAATCTTTTTGCAGCCGTTTTTTGCAGCGTGCGCAATTAGTTGGCCAACACCGTAAGTCGTCGTTTTGTCAGGGTGTTTGTTGTCGCCCACCATCGGCAGTCCAGCGCAGGCAGCCATTTCGATCACGGCAGTACCATCGTTTAAAATGCCATAAAAGCCTTCGACATCCTCAAAATAAGGTCCCTTTACCGAAACCGTCACTTTTTTTCCGCCCACAGCCGTCAAGAAAGCGTCCACGCTGCCCTCGCCGCCGTCGGCCACTGGAATTTTAACAATTTCCGCGTCCGGATAATACGGGCGGATATTTTCCTCCATAATTTCGCAAATTCTGGAAGAACTCATCGTTCCCTTAAACGAGTCCGGAATCAACACAAATTTTTTCATACAAATCCTCCCTAACTTTCCGGCATACCATAAATCCTACAGATTTCGCGCGCCGGAGGTTTGCGCCGTTTTTCGGCGGCTTTACACACGATATAATTAAGTATACGGAAAAAAGGCGGCGTTGTCCAGAGGAAAAGCAAAAAATAAAGCCCCGGTGTATCACCGAGGCGAACCGTTATAAAAATAGCCAACCCTGGGCACCGTCGGGAGCCGGCGCCCAGAGAGAGGCCCAAAACCCAGAGGAAAGGGGAAAGAGAGAGGGGAACCTTTCCACGGGCAGGCATAAACGAAGGAAAGAGCCAATATTTTTCTACTTGTTTCCTTTATAATAAAACATTTTTTGCAGAATAGCAAGATTTTTTACAAAATTAACATTTTATAAAACGAAACATTAGAAAAATTATTTTTCTAAAATATTATACAAGAAAAACCTCAATTTAATCTGAAAAAGACAGCAAAAAATTAAATATTATATATTTCAAAAATAGTAGATTGAAA
>CALWIX010000178.1 GCA_944380825.1 uncultured Clostridia bacterium
GAGCCCGTTTGGCCTTGATTTTCTTCCATCGCGCCAGAGGTAAGGTTGCGGATGTCTTCCAGATCCTGATTGGTAAACGGCGTTGCTTCGCTGTCCTCCTGCGGTACAGAGGCGATCATATTTGGCGCAGTGTCCACTACAGGACCGCTGTAAGACGGGGGAGCGGGCTCATAATATTCAGGATCGGACGACTCAAAAGAGGATTCTCCTTCCACAGAAGAACTTTCGTCCTCAGGAAAGGAGGAAGATCCGCCTTCTCCCCATTCTCCATCTTCTGGAAACGATTCCTCCTCGCTGGGCTGGCTGTTTCCCCATTCCTCGTCTGGAATAGAAGGCTCCAAAGACGTATCCGGTTGGCTCGATTCACTCGGCGGAGTAATGATAATACCGTCTCCGCCAATGGGTCCAGTAATACCCGTTTCGCCATTGCCAGAAGAAGAGGCAGGCGGCTGCTCCTGAGTACCGGAAGGATTTGAGGAAACATCGGGAGCAGAGGCAACCGGCTGCGTTTCAGAGGGAACAGGATCAACTGAACCGGTTTCTCCTATAGTATCGCCGATAGCGGCACCGGCTGGGGGCAGCTCTGCTGTAGCCATGACAGGCACAACTGTTAAACAGCAAGAAAGCACAAGCGCCAGAATAAATGCGGCGCATTTTCCTTTTTTATAGCGATATTTCATTGTTTTTCCTCCATTCCACAGGGAATTCCCTGGGATTTTACTTTGCTTATCATAGCATGAACGGCGTATGGAAACAACTACAAAAAAGTTAAATTTATAAATAAACCATTATTTTTCTGAAAAAACTCCCGGAAATTTCTTTCCGGGAGCCGTAAGTCTTAAAAATTTTTCCAGTGCGCGTCTGAATATAGACAGCAAATCTGTATGCCTGTCATGAAGATGGACGTGGGCAATAAAAATGCTTTGTTGCGCGGCTGTATGTGAAAGCATCAGCAAATAACAGGGGTGCTTTTTTGACAGGTATCGATACTTATTCAAACATAGAGGGAGAATAGGAGCGCATAGCGCTTTCGTTGATCTCGATATCGTCAAGAGAATTGGCATCGTCTTCGATCATTTGGTTAAACTCGTCGCCGCGTAAAGCTACAAGAATCGTATTATAAGTGGCTTCATCCTGTAAAGCGGCATAGGTTTCGTCAGAAATGTCGTATTTTACGGCCAAAATGTAGGCTTTTTGTGTGCCGAGGGATACCTCTGTGGTACCGGCTTCGCCAGGATTAAGCCCGTCCACAAGAGTAACAAGTTCCGTGGGCAGACCGGTGTCTTCCGAAAGTATTTCTACGCTTTCAGAAAGCGGATCGGTATCAAGTTCGGCCAATTCCTGATAGATAGCAGCCGCCTGCTGCATGGTTAAGTCGCCGTTGGAAATCTGAGTAGCAAAGTAGTCGAATTCTTGTTTTGCAGCGGCTATTTCTTCGTCCGTCATCTCGATAATTTCACTCGAAGCGGAGCTTGTGTCGGAGCCTTCCTCGCCGGTATCGGAAGTTTTATACAGCGGGCGAATTAAATATGCATAGCTTGTATAATTTTCCTCAAAATATGCTTCCACGTCTTCCTGTGGTACAGGAGAGGTGCCGTCCGGACCATAAAGCGCGTTGAAAATTTTAGCAGACTTCAGTGTATATGCTGGTCCTGCCAATTCAAAAGAGCTTTTAGCAATACCAAATTCGTCCTCTAAAATAGAACCCATATATGTCCACTGTGTGTTTGCTGAACTTTCGATTTGCTGCTGTTCCTCTTCCGAAAGAGACAGGTTCATCTCTTGCATACGTTCATCCACAAGAAAAAGATTGCGCACATTCTGCACGGCGCGGTTTGTGATCCATGTTTCGGCATTTTCTCCATCGATTGTCTGAGAAAGTATGCTGGCAGACGAATCCTCTACCTGAGAGGCGGCCTCATTATAAGCGGTAAACAAATAATAAATATATGCTCCGATCGGAATGGTTTCCTCACCACGTTTGGCTGCCCAAGTAGCATCTTCAGAAGAACAGGCAGTACAGCTCATTGCCATAAAAGCTGCAAGAACCGCCGCGACTGTCCTTTTCCAAAATTTTTTCATAGTAACATCCTCCGGTAAATTATAATCTCGCTTATTATATACCTATCTTTCTTATTTTGCAACCTTTAGCCAATATCCGACACGAAAAACATAGAATTTATTTGGTTAAAATGGTTCAAAAAATTTTTTAAAAAATAGATATTATTGGAACTTTAATATTAAGAAAGACACAATTTTTGTTTCTATAAATTTCAAAGTAAAGAGCGATAGATATCATTCTTTTTTAGGCCGGTTTCGTGTGCGGCGCGGCGGCTGGCCTCAGCGGCAGAAAGCCCTTGATCTGTATAAGATCGTGCCATCTGGACAGCATCTTCCAAAGAGAACGCTTCCTCGCTGGCCTCAGCGGCGCACCCTTCAATGACAAGCACAAACTCGCCTTTTGCATGGCCGTCGGCATAGCTTTGAGCGGCCTGTGAAAGCGTGGTTCGAATGATTTCTTCATGAATTTTTGTCAGCTCGCGGGCCAGTACGATGCGGCGGTCGCCCCAAGCGTCGAGCATATCTTGCAGTGTAGCGGCCAGCTTATGGGGAGCTTCGTAAAATACCATGGTACGGCGTTCGGTTTTAACCTCCTCCAGATGCTGGCGGCGGCTGCGGCGGTTGACGCTTAAAAAGCCCTCGAAAGTAAAGCGTCCCGTCGGCAGGCCGGAGACAGCCAATGCTGTGACAACAGCGCTCGGCCCAGGCACAGCGACCACCTCAATCCCCAGCGATGCGCACTGCGCTACCAGATCTTCTCCGGGATCGGAGATAGCCGGCATACCCGCGTCAGAAACGATAGCACAGTCTTCTCCCGCTAAAATTCTGTCGCAGATCACGCCCCCGCGGCCCCGCTTGTTGTGTTCATAATAGCTGACAAGAGGCTTTTTAATTCCAAAATGGTTGAGCAAGCGCAGTGTGACCCGCGTATCCTCAGCGGCAATGAAATCCACAGACGAAAGCACCTGTGCCGCACGCGGGGAAAAATCGGAAAGATTACCGATCGGCGTACCTACTACCCATAATTTTCCACTCATTTTTTGTTCTCCCTATAATCACCGTAAATTTTTTTCATATCCTCCGAATCCCCTCCAAGGTCAGATTCGATATACAGCGGCGGTTCCACAGCCAATCCTCCGGGCTTCCCCCCGCGGATTCCTCCCACAAGAAAGAGACTGGGGGTGCTTCCGGAGCGCTGGTGGACAAAGCGCAGCCGTTTGGGTTCGAGATCGAAAGCGCGCATCCCAGAAAATACATCACACAGCCGCTCGGGACGCTGGCACAGAAAGAACCATCCCCCGGTACGAAGAAGCATACGGGCGGCACAGAAAATATCAGACATGGTACATGTTTCTTCGTGACGAGCGGCGCGCAGGCCGGCATGGGGATTTACAATTCCGGCTCCCGGAGCCTTGTAGGGAGGATTACATGCCACACAGTCCAGATTTTGCCACTTTGGATCGCTTTTCACAGCGTCCAGCTCACGAAGATCTCGGTGTTCCACCGAGATAAGGCCGGAAAGCCCGTTTTGCAGGACGGATTGTTCGAGCTGCCGACAGGCGTTTTCCTGCAATTCTACAGCGAAGATATGTGCCGGACGTGTTTCCCGGCACCATAAAAGCGGAATGGTTCCGCAGCCTGTTCCGAGATCCGCGCACCGTGCGCCTGTTTTCGGCTGCGAAAACCATGCCAACAGTATTGTATCCGTACTAAAATGATGTTCTTTCGATACAAGCACCGAAAGTTCCCGCCCCAGCGGCTCCCAATGCTGTCCGTCCAATCCTCATTCCTCCTTTTATAAACGGGGCGACCGTCCCCTGCCAGAGAAGACGCGGTGTCCGTATTTTGACCGGCGCCCCGACATAAAATGAGGGGCAAGGGCGCGCCTGCTCAGCCTGTCTGAGAAATTCATTCTTGTTTAAGCTTTTTAAATTCGCCAGGGGTTAGATGATAAAGCTGCTTAAACCGGCGGATAAAGCTGGAAGTATTGAAATAGCCGATCTGCTCAGAAATCTTTTCAAGCGTCAGGTTTGTGTTCTGCAAAAGATCCTTTGCTTTTTCCATACGTAGAAGCGTACAGTAATCTAAAAGCTTCATTTTGTAATTTTCGCGGAAGAATGTACTTAAATAAGATTGTGAAACCTCAAAGGCAGCAGCAATTTTTTGCAGAGAAAAATCTGGTTCGGCGTAGTGCTTCTGGACGTAAGCGAGCACATGGTCCACCGAAAGCGAAAGCTTGCTTTCCAGCTCTGTTTGTGAAGTAAGAAGCGCCTGCATACGGTTGCTCTCGTTTGTAAGAAGCGCCGAAATGCCGGCAGGCGTTGTCTGTTCCAAAGCGCGTTCCGGTTCAAACAGCTGATTTCCGGAAAGGTTGAGTTCGGCGTAATTGCGAAAAGTATATAGGATATGAAAACAAATATATCTTCGGGCCTCCAAAGGGAGCGACTGAGAACTGTTTAGAAAGTTTTGAGCCGTGTGGATACATTTTGCAAAAGTCTCAGGATCGCGCGCCTGCAGCGAGGAAGAGATCTTTTCTATGTCGATAGAATCCCAAGACAGAGGGAGAAACGTGCCTCTGTGTCCCTGCGCGATCTGCAAAGACATATATTCGTGGTGAAGATCCAAAAGATTCTCCGTTACAGCACTCAGCTGCACACCCTCCACTTGCTGGATAGAAAGGAGCAAATCCTCCGGCGGATGGCGATCCATACCGATGAGATAAATAGAATTGTCGCGGATGCGAATGTGATACATCTCCCCGTAAGCATACTTTTCCAGCGGTCCCAGCAGGGGGGATGGATTTGCATCATAAGGGTGGATTAAGGCAAGAAGATGGTAGGCGGCACTCAAATCGATGCCCAAATCGAGAGCGCGGCCGGAAAAATCATCATATTGTGCGGCGGTACCGTCGAGGATACAGCGCAGGATATAATCCTGTTCCGCAGCAAATTTTTTGCGCACAGTATCCTCCAACTGCCGGTTCTTTTCTTCCAAAGTGCTGTATCTGGAAAAAATAAGCTGAAATTCTTTGGGACCGCCGTGGAACTCCTGCTTTTCGATCAGCGATTTTTGCAGTTCCCGCACAGGGCGGTAACTGCGCCGAGCGAGGAAAATGGTGGCAGCGGCAATGGCTGCCGCGGTAAGAAGCGATAAAATTATATATGCCGCAGGATTCCAGAGCAAGCGTGAGGGGGATAGGTTTTTCTGTTCTATGCGCACATACGAAAGTCCGGGTCCGGCAATGCCTGCGTATAGACGGATATGAGAGTCCTCCCAGGAAAATCCCGAGGCAGGAAGCGCAGACAGCAGATCACTCCCCGGAAAATAATGATCGCTGGGAAGCTCTTTCGCGCTTAGGAGATTTCCGTCCGAAAACAAAAATGTTTGGACAGTTTCTTGCTGATTTCCAAGCAAGCTTGCGAGTTCCTGCATCGAAATGGATATAAGGATAACTCCTCGCATTTCATAATTATAGGAAAAAGGATAGAGAATCAAAAACTGTTCTCCGGAAAGACCCTCGCATCTTTCAAACGGCAGATAAAGCGGTTGACCTGCGTTTTTCTCAAGGGCTTGTATAATGGCGCTGTCTGGAGAAAAATCGAGCCCCCAATTTTTTTCAAGCTCAGAAATTTTTATACTGTGCTCGTGCGTATAGGCGTAGACATCACGGAAAAAATAAACGGAAAGGCTTGAAAGCGTCGGATTCGACGCCATAGAACTATACAGTGTGCGGATCATTCGCCGCGCCATAGTATAATTACCTTTTAGCTCAAAAGGCGTAAAATCTTGATAATAGACAAGGTTGTTGGCAATATCCTGAAATCCTTGTATTTGTTGTGAAAATTCCTGTTCAAAGGTGTGGCATGAGGCTTGAAACGCGCTCTTTTCCATTTGCTGTCCGCGCTGGTACGAAAAGTAAGAGAATAATGAAAGAAGGATAAAAATGCAAGTTGCCGCAGTAAATGCGTGAGATACCAGTAAACGGCCAAAAAAACTGTTTCGGAAAATAGGATAGCGATGAAACGTAAGCCTTATCCCTCCTATCAATAGATTTGAAAGCAAAAAAGAAATTTCCTGCATTTTATTATAGCAAATTTTCATTAAAAAACAAAGGCTATGTTTTGAGACATACGCATTTTTTTAGGTTAAAAGCCAAAAAAAGGGATACAGAAAAAATGTGTGTTTACTTTTTATTGGTTTTTAGATATAATACGTCAATAATAAATTGCTATCGGTATAGGTGACAGATTGGAATCCTGAAAAAATGTAATTGTAAGGATAAAAATGTAAAAGGTATGCCGATTTGCAGTAAACTGCCCCACAAAATTCATTTTGAAATTTTCTGGGCCTATGTAAAAAATGGAGGATAAAACCATGAAAAAGAAAAGGATTCTTTCCGCGTTTCTGGCTGCCTGCATGGTTCTGACGGCGGCCGTGGGATGTTCCGGCGACGGATCTTCTTCTGCCGCGGGTGACGCAGGCAGCGCTTCTGGCGAGATCGAGAATTTTAACGCCACCGGCTATCCGGTTGTTGACGAGCCCATCGAATTGACGGCGTTCACTTTCTGCGACGCTACCGGCAGCGATTTTAACCAGATGACGATGCTTCAGGAAATCAACGAGAAAACCGGTGTGCACGTTACCTATGAACAGGTAGTCGGTGACGCTTATACCGAGAAGAAGAACCTCATTCTTGCTTCCGGCACGGATCTTCCCGATATTTTCTTTGGCGGCGGCGTATCCGATTCTGATATTCTGCGTTACGGCAAGGGCGGCATTTTTATCCCGCTTAACGACCTTATCGAAAACTATGCTCCCAACATTAAGCAAATGATGGAAGACGATCCCAGCCTCAAGGCGCTTATGCCGATGGAGGATGGCAATATCTACGATCTGCCTTTTGACGATCAGTATCTGCCGGAGAATATCCCGGAGGTTCTTTTT